>DSDW01000079.1 GCA_011048515.1 Campylobacterota bacterium
CTCAAGGCCATCCATCTCGGGCAGACCCAAGTCAAGCAGCACCAGATCATACTGTTCGACCTTCAGCTTTTCAAGTGCCACGGTCGGCAGCGAGACAGAGAATACTTCAATACCGTACCCGGAAAGGTATGCTTCCAAAAGCTCGGTAAGCTGAGGGTCATCCTCTACCATCAAGATCCGTGACATCGCTCATCCTCATATTATTTTTGAGATAATTGTATCCATTTTTCTCTTTGCTCAGGAGTAAGGATAGCAAAGAGTTTTTCCATTCTCTCAGCTCTTCTCTCTATCATTGCTTCACGGCGTTCTTCTCTCATTTTCTCTCTGGATTGCATTCTCTCTTTCATCACTGCTTTAAATGCCTCTTTGTCAAACTTCTCTGCTGTCATAAATCTGCTCAGATCAGTTCTGTTCTGCTTCATCGCTCTTTTTTCTTTCAACGCTTTTCTTGAGGCTTTTTTCTCTCCTCTTTGCGTCTCTCTGAATGTTTGCAGCTCTTTTTTCTGTGCTTCTGTGAGATCGAGCTGCTCTATTGTTGTGTAGAGACTGCTTCTCTCTTTGTGATGTTTGCATGAATGCATACCGGATCCTGCCATGAGCGCCGAACTCAAACCAAATGTTGCGATAATTGCGATAGCTGTTCTTTTCATTGTGTATCCTTTGTAAAAGTATTTTATTTCTCGCTTTTGAGATAGTACAATGATAGAAGAGTTATGTAAATTTTGTGTCAATGCTCTGTGAACAGATGTAAACGAGAAAAGAGGGGAGAAGCAGAAAGGCACAGGAGAAAAATCTCCTGCACTCTGTTATTGGTAGTGAAGCAAAAATCCGACTTCAACATCCTGCCATGTTTTGCCCTCATGAAGATCATAACACGCTTTATTGATCCCTTTGAGCGAAGGGAGCATATCAAAATCGTTTAAGTCGATATACCCTTTTGCCAAGACCCTGTTCTCTTCTATTTTATAAACCATAGGTACGGATAGGCTCTTGTTGTTCATTGTGATCTCCACTAACAAAGAGTCCGGTTTGACGGAAACGATCTTCGCCTGGATACCGTGTGTAAACTGCACGAGGAAAAAGTCGCTCACCAAGAGCTTGTCTCTTCCCTCGTTTCCGCTGTTGACACTCTTTGTCTCTATGTCCACGCCCAATCCGTTCAACATCCCTTCGACACTCTCCGCGGATCTCTTGCCGGTGATCTCGACACTATTGAAACTGCCGCTTACACCTACTTTTGCCGGTGTCTTAAATGCAGTAAACCCCACCTCGACACCGTTCACTTCATATCCGAACAGGGCCAGGCTGCTCATCAAAAATATCATCACGCTTTTTTTCATCATCTCTCTCCTTCGTCGTATTGAATTGATACCGACTATTGTATTTGTTTCATCTAAAAATAGGTTGAAAGCAGGTCAAACTACTGCAATACAACTGTCTCCTGTCCGATCTCTTTGTATCTCTTATAATAATACTCGACAAACGCTCTGATCTTTTCATCTACGGGGAGGAAAACACCGCCAAGCTTTTCCGCATACTCGCTGAGATAACCGTACGCATCTTTTTTATCCAGGTAGTGTCTTGCCAATTTTTCATAGGCAGTGATATACCCCTCTCTCATCGCATCATACCTGCTGTAATCGATCTCGATGCGATCAGTGTACCTGATCACCCCCGATTTAAAGAGAATATCAAGATGTATCAACCCCTCGCAATAGTAGGGAAGTACTTCACCGACTTCTCTCCATGCCATCAGTCCCACTGCCCGTGAGACCAGATCATCTACAATATGCTCTTTCAGCTCCTCCTTCTCGTGATCGAAAAATGCCATAAGCCCGCCTGCGGTCGCTTTGAACTCTTCGATATTCTTAAACTGCCCTGTGCCGTTCATTTTCATCTCTGTGTCGCTGTCGATCCATAGGATATGTCCAAACTCATGTCCTATCGTAGAGATATCATAGATATCATGCCACAGTTCCGGATACTCGGAAACCAATCTGCGCTGAGATTTGACAAACGCCTCTCCAAAGGTCTCTACGCTCAGTTTCATCACCGGCTTGCTCTTTTTGGATTCCATCACAAAATCGGCATAGGCAAAGATCTTTTTACCCAGCTCGGCAGAGACCGCTTCATCGTTAGGCACTACCTGAGCAGAGAAGAGACCGTTAAACTCTGCACCGTAATAGAGCATTGGCTGACCGATATAGAGCTGCGTCCCATTGACCTGGGTGAGATTTTTCCCGATGATCCTGCCTGCTTCTTCCCCGATATTTTCAGCCATCTCTTTGGCAAAGGAGATGATGTTCTCCCTGGTCTGCGAACTTCTCTGCAGCCTTGGATTGACGATACGGAGATCCCACTCCAGCGCAACCGCCTTGCGGTAGTGATCCTCATAGTACTCAAGGGGATGCCCCAGCTGTATCGGGGTGGTGACTTTCATCCAGGCCCTGTCCACATTGGCCCAGTAGGTAATGAGCTCATCAGGATGCGTATGCCCGAATGCATCATAGATCGTGCTCAGATACGCTATCCACTCTTCTTTCTGACCATAGACATCATCTTCGAGCTCGCGCAACTCGTCGATAAAAAGCTTCAGTGCCTGACGGATCTGCTCCACCTCTTCTTTGAATGCCTCCGCATAGGCCACCCGTTTATAGCTGCCGTCTTTTTGCTGATGCAGTACCGAATAACAGCGATCCCCCACCGCTCCCGTACTGTCAAGATCGAGCAGATTTTCACTCTGCAGCTTTTCAAAGATCTTTTCCTCATCACCGTTAAACAGCTCATAGAGGTCACGGTTTACCCCGTTGATGATATGTGCTGTCCATGCATTTTGCCATCCGCTTATCGCAGTGCCTACGGCATCCACACCGGAAATGATCGTACGGTAAAAAGGTGTCAGAAGCTTTTTGTCATTGATCCAGGAGATCAGAGCCTGATGGCGCTGCATATGAAAATGGCTTACAAACATATATGCCTGCTCTTTCTTGTCCATGATCTCTGTCTGCGTAAAACCGTTCTTTTGCAATACCTGATCGAGTGCATCTTCACGCAGACTCACGATACGCGTCAATGCCGCCATGATATTTTCTTTCGTATCCCTGAGCTCAAGAGACGAGAGAAATGCTCCTACCACTCCGGCAGCCTCCTCATGTCTCTCCTCTAAAAGTTTATAGTATCCATTGAGCTCGTTTTGTCTCATTTGCAGCTCATCGTAGATGATCTGCAGATCTTCAGTAAATTTTTCTTTCTCCATCTTCCCCTCCTTTTGGTCTTTTGTGGAAAGCTATTTGTCTTTGAGCATTTTAATGATAGGCTTTGCCAGCTCTAGGGCCTGCCCGCGGTGAGAGATCTTCTTCTTGATCTCATCGTCCAGTTCGCCCAAGGTTTTTTCAAAACCGGCCGGGATGAACATCGGGTCGTATCCAAACCCCTTGTCGCCCCTTGCTTCATCGATCGCTTCACCGTGCATCCATCCGTGCACAACATACTCTCCGTACTTGCTGACAATCGCGATCGCTGCCGTGTAGTACGCCGGCGTACGTTTCAAACCCTTCGTCCTGATCGCGTCGATCAGCTTATAGAGGTTATCCTTGTCGGTCACCTCTCTCCCCTGGATATCTTCTTTGGCATAGCGTGCCGAGTAGATCCCCGGCGCACCTCCCAGTACCGGCAGCGAGATACCGCTGTCATCGGAGATCACCAGGTAGTCATCTCCGAGTTTTTCATAGATCGTACGGGCTTTGATCAGTGCATTTTCCGCAAAGGTCTTTCCGGTCTCTTCGATCTCAAACTCTCCCAAAAGGTCGGAAAAAGGCGTGATCTCCGCCTCGCACATCTGCCTGAACTCCCGCAATTTTCCTTTGTTTCCCGTCGCCAGTACCAGCTTCATCGCACACTTACTCCTCGTCACACAATCTCTGTTAAGATTTTATCATCTTTTCTTAACTATATCATTATATAATAAGAGTCAAATTATCCTTATTTAGAGGATTTCCGAGGTATTGTATGTTTAAACAGGTATTTCCGCTCAGCTCTATCGTTGCCTTGCGCTTTTTTGGGCTATTCATTGTCCTTCCCGTACTTTCGATCTATGCTTTGGAGATGGAGGGTGCAACCGCATTTTTGGCCGGTGTCGTCGTAGGCGGATACGCGCTCACGCAGGCACTTTTCCAGATACCTTTCGGACTGATGAGTGATAAACTGGGGCGTAAAAAAACGCTGCTTTTCGGACTGATCATTTTCATCATCGGATCGGTGGTCTGTGCGCTGAGTAACGATATCTATACGCTGATGCTCGGACGCTTCCTTCAGGGTGCAGGGGCGATCGGATCGGTGGTCTCAGCGATGATCGCTGACCTGGTAAAAGAGGAGCAGCGGGCACACGCCATGGCGATCATGGGAGGAACGATCGCACTGAGTTTTGCCGCTGCGATGATCATCGCGCCGATCGTAGGCGGACACTGGGGGATCGACAAACTCTTCTGGCTCACTGCGATACTCTCTGTTATGGCGATCGGCATCCTCTTTACTGCCGTGCCCCAGCCGCCGAAGATCGTTCACTCCTATGCAGAGGAGGAGTCAAAAATGCTTGATGTGTTCAAGGACAAATCCCTTACCCGTATGTATATCACTTTCCTCTTCCACTCTTCGATCATGACCATGGCCTTCTTCATTATCCCGCTCGTGATGACACAGAGTATGGATGAGGGCGGCTTCGGCTGGGAGAAAGCCGAGCTCTGGAAGGTTTATCTGCCGGCTATGATCTTCGGACTGCTTGCGATGGGTCCTGCTGCTGTCTTTGGTGAGAAGTACGGCAAGGGCCGCCAGGTCTTCATGGTCTCTGTCGCAACGATCTTTTTCGGTTTTATCGCGATGGGCTATGCCACAGTTCCCTGGCTCTTTATCGTCGGTGTCGTACTCTTCTTTATCGGATTCAATATGTTCGAGCCGCTGCTCCAGAGTTTTGTGAGCAAATTCGCCAAAGTGCACCAGAAAGGTGCGGCTCTTGGGGTGGCAAACACCTTTGCCTATGTGGGGATCTTCCTTGGCGGTCTTCTGGCAGGATATGTGATCGATCATTACGACAGGGCTGCCCTGGCGCTTATCGTTGCCATCCTCAGTGCGATGTGGTTTGTCTGGGTGATGACGATGCCAAACCCGAACAACCGCGGTAATGTCTACCTCCCTCTGGATATCTACGACAGAGAAAAAGTCGCTGCATTGACCCAGCATGAGGCGATCGTAGAGAGCTATATCAACGAGACGGAGAATATCGCAGTGGTGAAGTATGAGAAGGACCTGATCGATGAGGATGAAGTGAGAGGACTGCTGAGTTAATCCTCTTCTCTGATAAACCCCATCACCTTCTCATCAGCCTTTTGTGTCTGAGACACAATGGCATCCAGCTGTTCAAATACCTCTTTGAACTTTTTATTATGTTTTCTTTCAAGCTCCATGATCTGCTTTGCCAATGCATTGTAATGGAGTGAAAACTCCCGTATCTTTGCAAATGTTCTCATGATCTCTATACTTACTTCTATCGCTACTTTACTTTTAAGTACTGCAGAGAGCATATACACACCCTGTTCGGTAAAGACATAGGGCAGATAACGCCTTCCTCCATGACTAGAACTTGAGATCACAAATTGTGACCTCAATTTCTCATACTCTTTTTCAGACAACTGAAACATAAAGTCATCAGGAAATCTCTCTTTGTTTCTTTTAACTGCCTGGTTAAATACCCTTGTTTCAACCTCGTAAAGTTCTGCCAGATCTTCATCCAGCATTACCTCTTTGCCACGAACCGTATAAATACGGCTCTTTATCTCACTCTGCATTACAAGTTCATTCATCTACTTTTCCCCTCTTTGTAGTCGATATTTACTATCATAACTGACGTATAAGGAGAGAAAAGAAAATATTGAAAAATGTCATATTGTATGATGTAACTTGTGCTTATTCCCACTCTCAAGTGGAAACAGATATCTCAATCCAATCTATTATGCTGTAAGTATCCATCGCCAGATGGCATGTAAATTTAACAGGCTTGGTTTTGATCTATCGATGGACTTTGGTTTGGTTTGTATATAGCAATTTCATCTGCATTACACCTTGGGAAAGGAGTAACGAGAAATGTGTAGCAGGCGAGCCTGGATAATACTTATTAAAACCTTGGAAGGTTATAGCAAGATTTACTACCTTTTGCCCATCCGATGATGGCATCATCTAAGTTTGGATAATTGATAGCTGAAGCTGATTTGATATGTATTCTATTTGAACCGGTTCTTGTAATATCTGCTGCATACATGATATCCCCGCCTTTTGGTCCAAATGTCAATCCCTGATCAGCCTTCACTGTAACCTGTGCTTTCTTTGAAGATATCTGTTTAACAGTAGCACTATGTCTTATTGTAGATGCACCAGAGACCATCGTCCCTGTTACACCATAAGTGGTAGTAGTTGCCGGAAGGCAGGCTTGTAACTGTTTTCTACTATTTGATACAGCTCTAGAAAAATTCACATTTGCATCTTTTTCTGATGTATTAATAAAAATCTTTGTCAGACTTGATGCATTATCAACATCTTTCATAAACTGTGTATGTGTTTGTGGTGCAGTAGAAGCACATCCTATCATTAGTAGTGTTGATGTTGTGAGTAAAATAGCATTTTTTTTGTAGTTCATTTATCCCCCATTGATTGTTGTACTGAAACTTGATTATACTTTATTAAAGAAAAAATTAAGGTTAAATATATTTTACCTCTCTTTACTTTTTCACACTTGTACAGGTCATATGTAAACTTAAAATGGGTGAATTCTTGGTTAGTTTATGATTTAAAATTAGGTAGGCATTATACCTTGGAAAAGGTGCAGTGAGAAGAGAAATAACAATATGCACATAATATCTATTCGTTTGTAATAATACTCACGATCTTGAAAGGAGAAACCCCGTTCTTCTCGGCAAGCTGCATGAGCGAAGTCTCTTGGCTAAACGACAGGTTGGATCGTTTCAATTTACGTTCAGCTGTTTCCATATCGGAACCGAGGATACCTACCGCATCTTCAATGGGTGATGTTAACACTGCTTCGATCATGATCTTCTTTGGATTTTCACCTTGAGATGAAGCTGTAGCGATAAATCCCAATGCAGTGACGAGGGTAATCACAACAGAAGATACAAATACTTTTTTGCTGAAATAACGCTTCATGCTGTTCCAGTTATAGAATACATGGAACATCACCACCGCTACAAATACCAACCCGAGTATCTCATGCATATTTTTTGTAAAAGCATCCAAAATATGAAAATACATCATCACACCGGTACTGCCCATTATCAAAAACAGTGTTGCAGTAAACGATGTTGCCATCTCTCTTTTTGTATTTTTTGTCATAAAATTCTCCTCTTTAATGCATCTGTTACAGTGAACGAAAGCTATTTTTGACAGTGTAGAACAAGTTTGTAACTACAGTGTGAATATAGTGTGAATACATGTAAACATCATTCACGATCTGCGCTATTTTCATATTTTATTGCGCCAAATAAGCTTCCGGCTTTGATCTGAAAAATAGCCATGAAAATTTTATAAGATATTCTATATCAGGATATGACTTGATAATGTGTAAACTTGAAATGAGTGAATTTTAGGTTAATTTGTAATTTTGGAGTCATTAGATGTTACACCTTTTCAAGATGTAACAAGGGGGGCATGGATTCCGGATCAAGTCCGGAATGACTGGGAGTGTATTGCTATAACTAGCACTCTTCTTTCTTGACTTCTTTATACTCCACGCCCATCAGTTTACATGCACGCTTCATGATGTTCTCTTCTGTGAACCCGAACCTCTCGAAGAGCTGTTCTGCCGGTGCGGATGCTCCGAATGTCTCCATACCGAGTACATCGTCCGCATAACGGTAGTACTCGGTTGCCGTCGCAGCTTCAACCGCAAGTACTTTTGTCTTCGCATCGATCACCTGTGCTTTGTAGGCCTCATCCTGCTCATTGAAGAGATCGAAACACGGCACAGAAACCACGTTCGCTCTGATACCGAGCGCTTCCAGTGAACATGCTGCCTGAAGACACGGCATAAGCTCAGAACCGGATGCCATCAGTGTCAGGTTCGCATCCTCTCTTTTCTTCACGATATAAGCACCTTTGCTCACCTCGCCGAAATCTCTCTCAGGCTTCAGTGTTTTCAGCTTCTGGCGGCTCAGTACAAAACCGTGCGGTGCTTTGATCTGGAGTGCTGTTCTCCATGCCTCCACGTTCTCTGTTGCATCTGCCGGTCTCCATACATAGAAGTTCGGCAGCGCCCTGAACTGGCTGAGATGCTCGATAGGCTCATGTGTCGGGCCGTCTTCACCTACACCGATACTGTCATGCGTCCAGACAAAGAAGTTCTGGATCCCTGTCAGTGCCGCGAGACGTACTGAAGGCTTCATATAGTCAGAGAATACAAAGAAGGTCGCATTGAACGGGATCGTTGTACCGTAAAGTGCGATACCATTCGTGATCGCCGCCATAGCGTGCTCACGAATACCGAAGTGAAGGTTCTTGCCTTTCGGGAAATCACCCATACCTTTGAGCTCGGTCTTGTTTGACGGCGCAAGGTCGGCAGAACCGCCAAGGAAACCCGGTACCGCTTTTGCGATCGCGTTGAGGATCTTGCCGTTGCTGTCTCTTGTCGCCATCTCTTTATCATCGCTGAAATCCGGGAACTCAATGCTTGAGAAATCAGGGTTGAGCAGGCGGGCCAGTGCTTCATTTTGCTCAACCAGCGGTGCCTCTTTTTGTCTGTGGATCCACTCTTTTTCAGCCAGTTCACCCTCTTCGACCGCACATCTGAATCTAATCAGCACATCCTCGGGAATGAAGAACTTCTTGCTGCTGTCGAAACCTTCCTTCTCTTTGGATCCGTAAATGACCTCTTCGCCAAGCGGTGCCCCGTGTGTCTCATGCGAACCTTCCAGGTCAAGCGCACATCTGCCGATGATCGTATTTGCGATAATGATCGTCGGCTTGTCGGCATTTTTTACTTCGGTCAATGCTTTATCGATCTCATTATAGCAGTGGCCGTTGATCTTCATCACATTCCAGTTCTGTGCTTCAAAACGCTTGGCAACATCTTCGCTCCATGCGATACTTGTATCACCCTCGATCGTGATGTGGTTGCTGTCATAGATCAAAACCAGGTCTTTAAGCCCAAGGTGCCCGGCAAGTGCACACGCCTCATAACTGATCCCCTCCTGAAGGTCTCCATCCCCGCACAGACAGTAGACCTTATGATCGATCAGCGCACAGGTCTCAGAGTTCACCTGGTTAGCCGTATAGGCTCTTGACATCGCAAAACCAACGGCATTTGCAATACCTTGCCCCAGTGGCCCTGTTGTCATCTCTACACCAGGAGTATGCCCATACTCAGGGTGGCCCGGAGTGATAGAATCAAGCTGACGGAAGTTTTTAAGATCATCCATACTGACATCATATCCCCAAAGGTGAAGGAGCGAATAGATCAGCGGAGAAGCATGCCCGCCTGAAAATACAAGCCTGTCACGGTTCAGCCACTTCGGGTTTTTCGGGTTGTGTGAAAGGTGCTCGGAGAGTACCACTGCGATATCCGCAAGCCCCATCGGCGCACCCGGGTGTCCGGAGTTTGCTTTCTGAACCATATCGGCTGCCAGAAATCTGATAGTATTAGCCATCTTTTTACGCATTATGTTTTGTTCCGTCATAGGCATTGTGTCAATCCTTTTTGTGTCTATATAGATATTGTTCCATCAAAGGGTTCAAAGCTGTCTGCAGCTTCTCATCAAACGATTCAAATCGTCTTTGCAAATCTTTTGCTAGGTTATCGGCCTCTTTGATACTCTCTTCGAGTCCCAAAAGATTTACAAAGCTATTTTTATCGCTGTCATTCCCGGTCGTTTTACCCGCTTCCTCAGGGCTCTGTGTCTCATCGATGATATCATCCTGTATCTGGAAGAGCAGTCCAAGATCGATCCCGAAATCATACAGTGCGTCCTGCACCTTCTTGTCAAGCCTTACGATCACCGCACCCATCACAAGACTCGCTGCGATGAGCTTGGCTGTCTTGTTGATATGCAGCACTTTGACCTGATCAATGGCAAGCGGCTGGTTTTCAAAGTAACAGTCGATCGCCTGTCCAAGCACCATTCCCTGACCACCGCCGTTGCGTGCAAGCAGCTCCACAAGTTTGATCTTCACATCTTCGCGGAGCGGCGCTTTGGCGATCATCAAAAAGGCATCGGTATTCAGGGCATCTCCGGCAAGTATCGCTGTCACCTCATCATAACGTTTGTGCAGTGTCTTGTGGCCGCGGCGGAGGTCCGCATTATCCATGGTGGGCAGGTCATCATGGATCAGGGAGTAGGTATGGAACATCTCCACGGCAAGCGCTACAGGGAGTGCCCCCTCGTAGAGCATCGGCTCATACGCTTCAACGATACCCAACAACAGCATCGGACGGAAACGCTTCCCGCCTGCAAGCAGCATCGCACCCAACGCATCTTCATAGACAGGATGAAAAGTAGCTACTTCAGGGAGGTGTTGCGTTAAATACGTCTCGAATCGTTGCATGTATACTCTTACTTTAAAATATTGCGCAATTATATCGAATTTGGATAAAATGTCCCTCATGGAAAAAGATAGACAGATCAAACTTATTCTCTGGGCCAAAAGAGGGTTGGGGGCAACCGCTTTTCTTGTATGGATTTTTATCCTCTACACGATCATGCAGGGTGCTGCGCCTTTCAGTGAACAGGTGCCCTACTGTATGGCCGGAACGATGCTGACATTTGGTATACTGACAGCACTCTTCAAGGGCCTGGATTATTGGCAGACCCAAATCACAGAAAAAAAGTGAAATAAAAACCTTTATTTCACTTTACATTTTCTGGCGATCTCCTTGACGATCTCGTCCAGAGATTTCCCCTCTACATTGACGATGACATCTGCCACTTTCTTATAGGCTTTCTCTCTTTCATTGTAGAGTTTTTGAGCCTCTTCCTCTTGGGTAAAAAGCGGCCGTTTTGCCAGCTTCGATTCTGAGTTTTTAGCAGTCTTAAGACGGTTGAGTATCCACTCGAAAGAAGCATCCAGCAAGACCACAGTTCCCATCTTATGGAGGTTTTTCACCTTATAGAACCCTCCTCCGCAGCTGATCAGTGTCCCCTGAACCGAGTCGATGATCCAGTCAGCCGTCTGCTGTTCAAGCTCTCTGAAGTAGGCTTCACCCTTCTTTTCAAAGATCCTTTTGACCTCTCTGTTCTCTTTGGACTCGATCAGGTCATCCGTATCGATGTTGTAGACCTTATACTTTTTGGCAAAAGCACGTGCTGTTGTCCCTTTGCCCACTCCCATAAATCCGATTAAAATAATGTTCTTTTTCAAATTTTACACCATATTGTAGCGATCAATGATCTTTTTGAGACGTTTTCTCAGATTTTTCAGTGCCATCTCCGCGTTTTCACCCTCAGCGATCAGCGAGTCGAACTCATCAAACTGTATCTTTGCCACCCAACCGATCTTCGTATGCAGCTTGATCCCCACAAAACGCACCTCTCCAAAATGATCTTTCGCCATTTTATGGATGCGTTCTATACGTTCTTCAATACTTCTGCTCTCTTTGCTCATACTTTTTCCTTTGTTTTCTCAAATCAACCATAAGCTTTTTGTTCTGCTATAATTATAACATAGCTACCGAACAAAAGGGATTCAGATGAAAAATGTATTCATTACCGGCGTCAATACAGGATTGGGGAATGCTCTGGCTGTTGCCTATCTTTCGAGAGGGTACAAAGTCTATGCAGTGGGCAGAGAAGTGCCCTCAATACTGGATAAAGATCCAAACTTCTTTTTCTTCCCCTATGATCTCTCCGAGACCTATATGCTCAAAGAGACACTCAAAGATTTCATCGAGAAGCGCCCCTTTGAAGTTGCTATCCTTAATGCAGGGGTACTGGGAGAGATCAAGCCGCTCAACAAGACCAGCCTGATGGAGATCAAAGAGGTGATGGAGATCAATGTCTGGGCAAACAAGGAGATCATAGACGCCTTGAGCGAATATGCTTTTGTGCAGCAGATTGTGGGTATCAGCTCAGGGGCTTCCGTGAGCGGGTCCAAAGGATGGGGTACCTACGCTCTCTCAAAATCCTCGCTCAATATGCTTTTGAAGGTCTACGCCAAAGAGTTGCCTGACATACACTTCACTGCACTGGCACCGGGGGTGATAGACACTGCCATGGTCCGCCATATCATTCACAACATTGATGAGCGAAAATACCCCTCTGTTTCCAGACTGAAAGAGGGGAAGATCCAGTCACCCAAAGAGGCTGCGCATCTGCTTATCGAAACCTTCCCCAAGCTCTACGAATATGAGAGCGGAAGTTTTCTCGATGTGAGGACAATGGAGGATTAAATTTTGATCTTTTGCCATTTCCCTTTATCAAAAGTCTTCCAGAGCCATACTGCTTTCACAAAAGTGTCCAGGATCATCGCCAGATAAACAAAGAGTATATCCTCGAAATACCAGCTCAGTATATAAGCGGGGATAATCCGTACCAACCATAAAGAGATAAGATTGATCCGCAGGGTTCTTTTGGCATCACCGGCACCCCTGAGTGCCCCGGATAATACGAAGTTGAATGCCAGAGGTATCTGAGAGAGTCCGACGATCCTCAGGTAGAGACTTGCCTCTTTGATCGTTTGTGCATCATCGGTAAATACCCAAACAATTTTTTCAGGCATAAAGATCATAAAAAACGAAAGAAAAAACATCAATCCTACCGTATACTTGAGTACCAGGATCACATCCTCTCTCGACTGATCAGGCCGTTTGGCCCCAAGCCCTTGTCCCATCAAAGTCATCGCTGCAATCGTAAAACCGATACCAGGCATAAATGCCAACCCTTCTACGCGCAGACCGACCTGATATCCGGCAAGCGCTTCTGTACCGTAGTATGCGATGATCGCCGTAAAAAACATAAAACTTCCCGCACTTAATGCACGTTCGATAGAAGCGGGTATCCCTACTTTCAGTGCCCTGAAAAGCAAACGCTTTGAATGAAACCATAAAGGGATAAAAAATGTTTTTTGTTTGATGTAAAGGTAACCATAAACCATGAGCTCAAGTATATTGACGATCACTGTACCAAGTGCTGCACCCATCACTCCAAGCTCAGGGAAGCCGAACGCTCCAAAGATAAGCAGATAGTTTAAAACAACATTTAACACAATAGAGACGATCTTGATCTGCATAGGGGTCTTCGTATCTCCGCTGCTGTTCAGCGCTGAGACGAACACCAGCTTCACAAACACAAACGGCAGCATCCAGGTAAGCACCGTTACATATTCACTTCCCAGTGATACGACCTCTTTGGCTGTACCAAACCAGAGATAAACTTGGGGTGCGAGGAGATACCATAAAGCTGATATCGGAATACTCAGGAGCAGTGCAAAGCGGAGCAGTGTAGAGAGCCCGGTGGAGGCACGCTTTCTTTGCCCCGCCCCAATAAAACGGGAAAGAAGTGCCGTTGTCCCTACATGCAGGAGTGTCATCACAGCATACACAAACATCAGCAATTGCAGTCCCAGGCCGACCGAAGCAACAGCATAGGCTGACAATCTTCCCACCATGATCAGATCAGTAATGATCTGCAGCATATCCAGCAGGGAATTGATCGCAGCCGGGATAGAGAGCCTAAGGACCTTTTGGTGTCTTTGAGGAAAATAACGAAGCAAATGATCTCTTTAAAGTGTTGTGATATGGGAAAGATGCCAGTAGAGCCCGATGATGATCACCCATGCCCATCCCATCACCCATACCACTGCACGCAATCTTTTTTCTTGCAGAAATAGTTTTCTTGTCCTATAGAGTACGATCGGGTATCCTGCCAGGGACAACAGTGCGGGGAGATACATCATAAAGGTCAGGTCATATTTTGAGACTGCCAAGCCTGTAGCGACAAAAGAGGTGTAAATGGTAGCATACACGATCAACAGCATCACAATCTGATAAAGAATAAAATAGAGATAAAGCCCTTTTCTTGTTATCTCATCATCATATTTTTTCATTTCACTGCTCCTTTTACCGTTACACACTATGAAGATGAAACGCATTATATCCAATCTGCCATTTGTCGGTATCATCAAAATAATCAAACCAAAATATCTATTTTAGGATTAACTTTAAGTTAGATGTACTATAATACTGCTATTAAAAATCAGTATTATTTGTTGTGCCAAACTTGTTGTGAAGCAAGGACGGAAAGCCATGGGTCTCATGCAGATAGCCGGGTTGCCAGATATGATAGATCTATCTATTATTCTATACTCCTCCACTTACAAGTTTTTCAACTATATTATTACCTCTTTTTTTAATAAGCAAGATTAGGCGTTTATGGAACTATCTTTAGTCCCTCCCTCCCTTTTTTCCTAAAGGTACCATAAACGTCTAACATTGCTTCAAATCTTCAGCTTATTTTATTTCTATAAACATCAAATTTATCCTCTAAAATTCACCTACTCTTCCAGTAGATTTTCATCCTCATACAATTCAAGCGCATCAATATGTCCCAGTGCCGCATGTCCTGCTATCCCCTGCAATGAACCGTACATCTCCGTAGTATTCTGCAGCACCCCGTCTATAAGCTTCTGGCGGCGTTTCCAGCTTGCCATCAGAGAACGTCTCTCTCTGTCAAGCTCTGATTGCATCTGCATAAATCCATCGACGATCGATTTTAGCTGCATATTGAACTCTTTACCTGTAAGATAGCTGTAAAGCAGTGCCATCTTGTCGCTTTTGTTTTCCTCTTTCTGTACGGTTGTATGCACTTTTATCAAACTTTCGCGAAGCAGCGAGACCGAGCCTCTGAACTCTTCGAGACTACAGACCCATATGCCCTCCACGAATCCCATGCGCTCCATACCACTGGGATAGACTGAGGTGACAAGCACACCGATATCGGCATTCACTTTCAGCATATCCTGCTTGAGCTTAACGATCCATCCCTCGCTCCATGCCTTGGTATTCTTGCTCTCATAGCAGATCACCCCGCAGTTCTGCAGCGCTCTGGTATGCACGGTCTGTATACAGTCTGCACCGAAGGCACCTTTCTTGACCTCTTCTATGTTATCGAAGGGAAACTGGGAAGAGAGCCAACTCTCGATCGTCAGCTCCAGTGCTTCGCCCTGTATCTGCATGCTTCCCTGCTCCGCTTTGCGTTTAGCATCTTCAAGGCTGCGTTTGAGCTGCTCCATCTGCTCGTCCTTGGCCTTCAGCTTCAGTTCGTTCTCTTCGGCTACCTGTTTGGTGATACGCTCCCTCTCTTCCAGGGCCAGCTTATCAAACCTCTCTTTCTCTTTTTTGAGTTCCTCATTGAGCAGCTTTTGTGCCTCAAGTTGAGCCAGGGAAGCAGCCTCCTCTTTCTCGCGCTTGAGCTGTTCGATCATGATCTTCGCTGCATTGAGCTCCTGCACCTGGCGGGATTTCTCCTCGATCTCCTTTTGCAGCAGTGCAACAGACTCACTCTGCTCCAGAGTAAGCTCTTTTTTGATCTCGTCATAGAGCTTGTTCCGCTCCTGCTTCAGCAGTGCATTGGTCGCTTTGCGAAGCTGCTCATCAAACTTCTCTTTCTCCTCAAGCAGCGCCTCCTCTTTGGCTTTGAGCTGATCAAGATGCGTTTTATACTCTCTGCGCTTCGCCTCTATCTCGTCTTGCAGCTTTTTCTGCTCCAGAAGGTGCTGCTGTTTGAACTTCTCTTCGATCTGGTGGTAGAAGATCTCATCGATATCGATCTGTGTGCCGCAGTTGGGGCATTTGATGGTTGTGTTGCTCATTACTCTTTCTCCTAAGCGTATCGGTTACTCTAATTTTGCCATACTATTATTAGAGATAGATACATGTATCTCAAATTGCCATATCTGCTATAATAAACCAAAAAGAATATCCATGAGACTCTTCATCGCTTCTCCCGTCATTCTCGATGACTATGCCGCTATCAAAGAGGATTTCAAGAATATCATCGAAGGGACATGGGTAGAAGAAGAGAACCTGCATATGACCTGGGTCTTTCTGGGTGAGATGCCCAAAGCCAAGTCCACCATAGCAAAGATGTCCTCACTTACCAACCTTGAAAGCACAGTAGAGATCGCAGAGCTGGGATACTTCGGCAGACCTCCCAAGATCTTTTTTGCCAGGGCTGAACAGAAAATACTCTATGAAAAGGCCCGCCATTTCAAGGAAGCAGGCTTTGACCTCTACCGTTTCAAACCGCACATCACCCTCTGCCGTATCAAAGTGATCCATGACTACAGGGCCTATAAAGAAAAGATGAAAGCGTATAGAGAGAAGAAACTGGGGATCATCTTGCCTCAGATTGCTTTGTATGAGAGCAAACGGACCTCCGAAGGGCTGGAGTACCAAAGTATTTTTGAGATCAAATGACACACGATTAAAATATTTTACAATTGAAAGATTGATAGTAAATGGCAAAAAAGGATCAAATTAAGAGATTAGGATAAAACCTTACGTATCGCTTCTTCCAGTGCTACCTTCTCAATAGCCCGCACCTTCTCATAATACACCTCAAAACAGAGTCCCTCTTTGGCTACCTCTTTTTGCAGGATGATCTCCCCGCCATCAAGCTCTGAAGTCACCCAGTGCACGGAGACACCGCCCGTCGGATATTCATCCTCGTAACTCCGCTCTATCGCTTTCATCCCTTTATGCCTTGGAAGGAGCGAAGGATGGAGGTTGATACACTTGATCCGGTCAGTAAAGACCGGAGTGAGAATGCGCATAAATCCTGCCAGTACGGTAAGGTCTACCTGGTAGGAGCGAAGCCTCTCCACCACAGCACTGTCAAATGCCTCTCTGTTCTCGTAGGCTTTTGAGTCGATCACCTCAAGCGGGATGCCGTGTGCTTTTGCGAATCGGATTCCTTCGGCTTCAGGGTTGTTGGTCAATGCCACGGCAATTTCCGCCTCTTTCTTATGCAATGTGCTGATGATATGGGCAAAGTTGCTTCCTGTGCCGCTAAAAAGTACTGCGATTCTCTTCATAGAGCGCATTGTAGCGTTTTAGTCCTTAGCATAACTCCAGTCGGGCCACCTCATCGATAAGGTCTGTGGCAAGCATCGCATAGCTTGAACCCCGGTAGTTCTTTGCAGCCGTTACCAGAGCGAGTGAGCCCTGAATCGCCGCATCGATCGCAGGATACCCTTGTGCAAGGAGGGATACGATCAAACCGCTGAGCACATCACCGCTGCCTCCCTTGCTGAGTTTTGAACACCCCAATGGATTGATATAGAGATTTTCCTCCTGCATGATCAGGGTATTGGCACCTTTGAGCAGGAGTGTGACATGCGGATACCTGTGGTTGAACATCCGCACCATCTCGAAACGTCTTGACTGAACCTCGGAGACCTTCAAGATCTCACCCGTGAGTATCTTCCAGAGTGAAACAAACTCCTTGGGATGCGGGGTGAGCACGATCTCCCTGTCCCTCTGCTCTACAATGGAGAGCAACGGAAGAGAGGAGAGCGCATCGGCATCCAGGACGATCGGCAGGTGCGAACCGATCACATACTTTTGCAAAAAATCTATATCGAAGTAATCGCCAAGCCCCATACCTATCGCCAAAGCAGAGGCAGTCTCGGGTACAGTGCTTGCATGCATCAGGCAGGGCGGAACCATGATCTTCTCATGGTTCACCAAAGTCGTCAATCCTGCGCCAAAACGTGTTGCTGCAGTCCCGGCCATGATCCCTGCACCCTCTTTCTCCCCGGTGAAGATCGCAGCATGCCCGAACATGCCCTTATGTGTCATCTCTTTTCGCCTCACTGGAAGCTTCATATCCCCAGGTTCCAGCACGAAGGTATGGCTCTCTGTTTCATAAAGGCTGCTGCTCAGCCCAAGGCTGATACGTTCGATTTTACCGACAACATCTTTGCCCTCATCCAGATAGAGAGCTTCTTTGTAAGCGCCCATCGTCAAGGTGACATCAGCATTGAATGCCATCGGCATCAGCGATCCGTCTTCCCCCACTCCGGTGGGAATATCACAGGAGATCTTAAATCCTTCAAAACTGTTCAGCTTATGTATAAGCAGGATCGTCTGATCATCCAAAAGTCGATTCATGCCTGCCCCGAAAATCGCATCTACGATCACATCGGCATCTTCCGCTGCATCCGTTTTTTCAATTCCCAGCGCCTTTGCTCTGCTCAACTGCAATTTTGCCATCGATGACTTCACACCGAAAGGAAGATAAAGTTTCACCTCATAGTCCCCATAGAGAAGTCTTGCCAGTGCGATACCGTCTGCACCGTTATTCCCCAACCCCGCAACGATCAATACCGAACTTCCTTTCGTGAAATGCGCGCGTATATACTGTTCCATCCCCGTGGCGGCATGCTCCATCAGGATATCTTCTGTTAATCCATAGGAAGCATAACACTTCTTATCAAGCGTCTCACATGATCTAAATACTCTCTGCATCTTCATCTCCTCAGCATCGTTCAATTTTATCATAAATCAAAACGATCTCATGAACTTTTTCATCATATTTTATTTAGATGATATATAGAATTTATATTTATATATATAATTTATAATAATTAATAAAGTTAATCAAAATTTAAAATATACTTATATATGATTGCAGATAGTGAAATTGACCATTACGGTTATTTTTCAAAATTAAAAGGGACAACATGAATTTTTTAAAAAATCTTTTCAGCCTTATAGGCCTTATCGTAGTAGCGGCGATCATTTTTGCATTTGTAAAGTTTGATCTGGGGACAAGAATCGGACAGGTATCACAACTTGATTCACAGGCATTGCCGGAATATATGACGATGTTTGAGAAGGTACTCGAAACAGGTGATCCCGCAAAAGGGATGATCCGCAAAAAACAACTGATTATTCCTGATGATATGACAAAACAGGAAGCATTTGAGCTTGCTCTTGAGATCATGGATGAAGTAGGTGCTCAGCATGGGCTCGCAATAGTAGACCAGAAAACCATGCCCAGAGAGGGCAAACTCTTTAAAGACGGCGGGAAACTGACGCATATCCGTTCCTACTGTTCTCCGACAATTGCTGATAAATTCCTGACACACTCGGGTGAGTTCATCGGATTTATGCCTTGCAGAATCGGTTTTGTTGAAAACGAAAAAGGTGAGATCTGGATCTATACAATGAGTATGGAGCTTATGATCAATGGCGGACATCCGTTATCTCCTGAACTCTTGGAGCTTGCCAATGAAGTAAGAGCAGGTATGTATGCAATGATGGAAAAAGCTGCTGCACTCGAAGAGCTTTAGCGATTGGGAGCGTAGGCTGCCAAGTTTGCAGCTTACGCTATATTTTTTTGACTATCACTCCAATCATAAACATAAAATATCATAGAGTCATCCTTTGTTCACCTATCTATATCCCAAGTTTAGCCTATCTTAAAATTAAACCGGTATAATCCGCTTTACTTTTATCCCTTCTGCCGTGATAAGCGCAGAAAATTTTGATAAGGAAGGGGGTGCTTGAAATGCCGGGAATTAAACTAACTTCACGTGATTCATTTGATGACGCGTACAGAAAGTTCAAAAGACAGTGTGATAGAAACCTTATCGTAACTGAAGCGAGAGCTCGTAAAAACCATGAGACAGCTACAGAGAAGAAAAAGAAAGAGAAGATCGCTACAAGAAAAAAGATCCTCAAAAAACTTTTCATGCTCAGAAGATACGAGTCAAGACTCTAATCTCCTCTTCACGGGGCTTTTGCCCTGTCGCTTCAAACCTTTAAATTATTCAATTTTCATTCAAACTCATTACATCTTAGTCAACTTTTCGGTAAAATAATTCTAATATTATTCTGAAGGTTTTTCCCATGACATTTACCACTCCACTACAACAAAATGCTATCAAGATCATGCTGCTTGGTTCAGGCGAGCTGGGCAAAGAGGTAGCCATCGAAGCACAAAGACTCGGTGTCGAAGTGATTGCGGTTGACAAATACGAAAATGCTCCTGCCCACCTCGTTGCCAACCGTGCCTATGCGATCAATATGCAGGATAAAGAAGCGGTACTTGCACTGATCGAAAAAGAGCAGCCGACATTTATCCTGCCCGAGGTCGAAGCGATCAGTATCGATGCCCTTTTTGAAGCGGAATCCAGGGGTTTCCATGTCATCCCGAATGCCGAAGCTGTCAACAAAACAATGAACCGTAAAAATATCCGCGTCTTTGCCGCCGAAACGCTTGGACTCAAAACAAGCAGATACGAGTTCGTCACTACACTGGAGGGGCTCAAAGAAGCCGGTGAACGCATGGGGTTCCCCTGTGTGATCAAACCGGTCATGAGCTCATCGGGACACGGGCAGAGTATTGCAAAGAGTCGTGACGATATCGAAAGGTCTTGGGAGATCGCCAAAGAGGCGCGCGGTGATGCCAGCGAACTGATCGTCGAGGAGTTCATCCCGTTTGATTACGAGATCACACTGCTTACCGTACGTAACGAAACAGGCACAAGTTTCTGTGAGCCTATCGGACACGTGCAGCAGGATGGTGACTTCATCCTCTCCTGGCAGCCGATGCCGATGAGCGATGCAGCGCTTCAAAAAGCTAAGGAGATCGCCAAAGCAGTGACCGATGGGCTGGGCGGTCGCGGGATCTTCGGGGTTGAGTTCTTCGTAAAAAAGGATGAAGTCTACTTCTCGGAACTCTCCCCTCGCCCGCACGATACGGGGATGGTCACACTCATCACACAAAGCCAGAGCGAATTTGCACTGCATGTAAGGGCTGTGCTTGGATTGCCGCTTGACTTTACTTTCTACGGAAGCGGCGCATGCGGTGCCTACAAAGCGAAAAACGAGAGCCATACACCGACACTTGAGATCCCTGACAACGCCTTTACAAAAGACAGTTTTGTCAGAGTCTTCGGGAAACCGGAGTCCCACGTAGGCCGCCGTATGGCTGTCAGCCTCGTACTCGATGAAGTGGAAGAGGCAAAGAGAAGAGCGACTCAGATCGTCGGCCAGATCACGGATAAATAATGAATATCGTTATACTGGATGCAAAAACGCTGGGCGATGATCTTGATCTAAGTGTATTGGATCAGTTTGGCAAGGTTGTCAGGTATGAAACTACCGATCCCTCTGAAACCTATGAGCGTATCCGAAACGCTACGATCGTTATCACCAACAAGGTAGTCATCAGCAGACTCCATATGCAGCGATGCCCGCTTCTCAAACTCATCTGTATCGCCGCTACCGGTACGAATAATGTCGACCTGGAGGCTGCAGCCCAGATCGGTATCGAGGTCAAGAATGTTGCTGGGTATTCGACCAACTCTGTTGTCCAGCATACCTTTGCAATGGCGCTTTACCTCCTCGAAAAGATGGCCTATTATGATCACAGTGTCAAAAATAAGGAGTGGAGCCGTTCCGGGCTCTTTACGGATGTCAGCCATCCCTTCTTTGAGATCGCAGGGAAAAACTGGGGAATCATCGGCCTGGGAGAGATCGGCATGGGGGTAGCAAAGGTTGCCGAAGCCTTTGGTGCAAACGTCAGCTACTACTCCACATCGGGCAAAAACAGCGATGCACACTATACACAGCAGAGCCTGGAAGAGCTTCTAAACACTTGCGAGATCATCTCTATCCATGCACCGCTGAATGCACAGACCAAAAATCTCATCCATGCTGACAACCTTAGACTACTCAGAGAGAACAGTATTCTGCTCAACCTCGGACGCGGAGGGATCGTCAACGAGTCTGACCTTGCCAAAGCACTGGATGATAGAACCATCTATGCGGGACTCGATGTGGTAGAGAAAGAACCGATTCCAACCGATAATCCTTTGCTACACATCGAAGCACAAGAGAGATTGCTGATCACCCCACATATTGCATGGGCGAGTAAAGAAGCTAGAGTTAAGCTTTTGGAAGGCATAGTGGGAAATATCACCTCGTTCCTAAAACAAGAAGGAATTTAAAAGTCAAACAAGTGTAAACACAGCAATCACTGGTAGGTATTGTTAGCATCAGCTCTTTGCACTTTTTTTCTTTTGGTTCGTTTCTCTTTTTTTCTTGCATCGAGAAAAAAAGAAAATGAACAGTGAAGATATACCTATTAAATGAAAAGGACTTTTTCATGATCGACATCCTCATCATAGGTAGCGGCGGTGCAGGCCTCAGTGCTGCACTTGCTGCCAAACAGGAAGGCGCTTCGGTACTGGTAGTCGGCAAAAGTTACCCGACTACCTCTCAAACCTCGATGGCACAGGGAGGGATGAACGCTGCACTGGGCAATGCCGGAGAGGACCATATCGCCTCACACATCGCTGATACGGTCAAGTCAGCACACGGTCTCTGTGATGAGAACATGGTACGGAAAATGTGTGCAGACGGGCCACAGGTGATCGGCTGGCTCGAGCAGATTGGTGTCCCCTTCTCACGTCTGGATAATGGAGAAAGCGGTATCAGCAGTGTCGCTCAGCGCCAGATGGGCGGCGCCAGTGCGAAACGCGCCTGCTATGCACAGGACTATACGGGGCTCAAGATCCTGCACACCCTCTATGACAATTGCCTCAAAGAGGAGATCGAATTTCTGGAGGAGCATTTTCTTCTCAACCTCATCACAGAAGAAGGGACCATCAAGGGCGCGACCTTCCTTGATATCCGCAGCGGCGAAGTAGTACAGATCGATGCAAAATCCGTAGTGATCGCTACAGGAGGTTTCGGGGCACTCTACCACGGCTATACGACCAATGCCTACGGCTCAACCGGTGACGGTATCGCAGCCGTACTGCGTGCAGGTGGGGCGGTCAGCGACATGGAGTTCATACAGTTCCACCCCACTGTACTCAAACACTCCAGTCTGCTCATCTCCGAAGCTGCCAGAGGGGAAGGGGGCTACCTTCTCAACAGTGATGGTGAGAGGTTTGTGGATGAGATCAAACCGCGTGATATCGTAGCCCGAGCGATCTTTGAAGAGTTCGAAAAAGGCAAAGAGGTCTTTCTTGATGTGCGGCACCTCGGTGAAGCAAAACTGATGGAACTTCTGCCGCAGGAGGTAGCGCTGTGTCGCCTGCACGAAGGGACAGACCCCGTGACTGAACTGATCCCCATCAAACCCGTAGCCCACTATACCATGGGAGGGATCGATGTGGACGATGCCCTGGAAGTGAACGGTATCAAGGGATGCTTTGCTGCAGGCGAATGCTCCAATGCCAAGATCCACGGCGCGAACCGTCTGGGCGGTAACTCTCTGCTTGAGATCACCACCTTTGGAAAGTTCGCAGGGCAAAACGCCTCAATACATGCGATGTTTGCAAAAAACAGACCGGCTGATGATACGCAGCTGCAAAAAGACAAGACCCATATCGAAGCAATTTACAGCCGGGAGTGCAGCGTCAACTTCTATGAATCAAGAGTAAAACTTGGAAAACTCTTCTACGACCACGTCGGGATCATACGGGACAACGACAGACTCAATGCAGCGCTGGAAGAGGTGATCAGGATGCAGGTGTCATTGTCAAAAACGGGGATAGCAGATCCGGCTAAAACCCACAACCAGAACCTTATAGAGTTTTTGGAGTTCAGCAATGCCCTACTCCTTGCCCCTACAGTGATCTCCTCGGCAATCGCCAGAGATGAGAGCCGCGGCGCACATTTCAAACGGGGATTTGAAACCGAAGATGATGAGAGGTTTAAAAAACATATCGTTTTACAATGGAATAATAAAGGGGAAAAGTAATGACAGAACAAATCTCACTCCTCACACTTACAAGACAGCATCCATTGGAAGATTTGGTGAATGCGGCAGCTATTTGCATTTTTTTTCTTTTGGTTCGTTTCTCTTTTTTTGTTGCATCGACAAAAAAAGAAAATGAACGTCCAATCAATACACAAAACGATTTCATGCTACTTGTTTTCTCAAGGAGAATGATGGCTTTATCACATCAACAAAGAAAAAAAATGAACAAAACCAACGTATTATTGGATGGGGAAACAATATGAAAATCAAAATCCTAAGAAGCCAGACCAACACCCATCAAGAATACACCCTTCCGGATGAAGAGACCACCCTTCTCAAAGCGCTCACACACATCAAGGCTACCCAGGATCCCACGCTCACATTTAGCGCCGGATGCCGTGCCTCGGTCTGCGGTACCTGTGCCGTTCGTGTCAACGGAAGAGAAGAGCTCTCCTGTGCCTACAAAGTGCAGGATGGCGATATCATCGAGCCCCTGCAGTACCACCCCGTACTGCGTGACCTCAAAGTCGACAAAGAACCTGCCCAAAAAACACTCACCAGATCCACTGCATGGCTGCACAGTTTCCAGGAAGCTGCACAAAATCATAGTGATGAGAAGAGAAGCGAAAGGCAAACCGACTGCATCCTCTGCAACAGCTGCTACTCCGCCTGTCCGGTCTTTGCTGTCAACCCTGACTTCCTCGGTCCCTTTGCCCTCACCCGCGCCTACCGCTACAGTGTGGACAAACGCGAAGAGGATGTGAAAGGTATCATTGAGAATATCCAGAGCAACGGGGTATGGGACTGTACTTTATGCGGTGAATGTACCGCGGTCTGCCCCAAAGGGATCGACCCCAAGATGGATATTATGATGCTGCGCTCCACCTCGGTACAGCAAGGGTATGAAGATCCAAGTTTTTCACAGATGAGTTTCGGAACACCTGACTTTGGAGGGGGAGGATTCGGATTCGACCCGAATGCAGGGTTTTAATCCCGCCTGCATACCTCATGGCATCTGCCAATTCATCGTGATGATGGAGGGTAGTGACCTTCTCTTTTTCAAAAAAATTTTCACAGATAAATTTTGATACACTCTAATTATAAGATTTTTGAATGAAGGAGTTTAAATATGATCATATTGGTACTCACTCAAAAAGGCTTTCATGAGATAATGAAATTGGAAGAGTCCGTTCATCTGAACATTTGGGTCAATCCGCATCTCCTCTCAAAAGAGGAGATAGCCGAATATCAGAACCGCGGTATTCGCATCACAGGTTGTGCCTATGATATTGATGTCAACTCAGAAGACCAGATAAAGAATGCCCTGAAAATGCTCTCTCAGAACCATCCCAATGAGGTGATCTTTGTGGAAAGATAAATAGCCATTACTGATGCTTATCCGAAAAGGCCTCAAAATACATCGCTATTACTGCACCTGACATCACAAGATAGGCAACAACCCTTGTCATGCCGGAGATCAAGGAGTCGTATGCCAATACCCCCAGCGTGCTGAAGATGTAGTGAAAGTCATGCAGTGCATCCACACCCAGGAAAGATTTGTGTGCAGGCAGGAGCGCTCCCTCGTGTGCAGTGGACATATACCATGCCGTATAATCC
>DSDW01000098.1 GCA_011048515.1 Campylobacterota bacterium
ATATTATTACAGCGCTATAAACCGTTCCCTCACGTACGCTATCGCCTCATCTTTTGTCGTAAGCCTGTCAGAAAGCTGCAGTTCATAGACCTCGTTGAGTATCACTTTGAACTGTTCTGAAGGCTTCAGCCCCAGTGTAATGAGGTCTCTGCCCTGAAGCAGGTTATCCATAGGTTTGCACTCTACCTTCAGTTCCCGTGCCCTCTCAAGCAGCCACTCCCCCGCCTTATACTCTCCGCTCAGTGCCTCCGGTGTGGTCCGCCCCAGGAAGTCTGCCCTCGCTACCAGGACAAGCTCCTCTATATTTACTTTGAGAGCGAGCTTGCGTATCGCTTTGTTGCCGGCATTGGCTCTGTAGAGTTGGGAGGGTTTGAGATGGTGCGCAACAAGCGGCAAAATACCCTCGATAAAATCATGGGCATTGGTCAGGCGGTACATCAGCGTCCCGGTCAGTTCCACTCCGGCTTCTTCATGCCCTATTGCTCGTATACGTCCGTCATCATCAAACGTTGTCGTAGTCGCTTTGCCAAGATCGTGGCAGAGTATCGCAAAGAGGTATTTGAGTTTCTGCCTTTCCTCCATCTCTGCTCCCTGTTCTCTGCACTTTGCCATCTGATCTGCCATCACATCCAGACACATCATCGTATGGGTCCAGACATCCCCTTCAGGATGGTATCTGGGATCCTGAGCAAGCCCGATCAGGGCTTCAAGCTCGGGAAAATAACGTAGTACTCCCAGCTCCTTCATCATCTCAAAGCCGATGGAGGGTTTGCGGGACTTCAATAGCAGCTTCTTCCACTCCACAAAGATACGCTCTTTGGGCAGAGACTCCAGCATCCCCGAATCCACCATCTGCCTGCATAACACCTTGGTGCTCTCCGCCAGCTTGTACCCGAACCTTCCTCCAAACTGTACCGCCCGGTAGACACGTAAAGGATCTTCGACAAACGTCCTGTCATCAATATGCCGGATCACCCCTTTACGGATATCCTCCCTGCCGCCGAAAGGGTCCAAAAAACGATCAGCCTCAATCTCATATCCAATGGCGTTGATCGTAAAATCCCTGCGGCGCGAGGCCTCTTCAAAGCTCATAGAGCCATCCACCCTCACGTCAAAGCCGCGGTGCCCCTCTCCGACCTTCTGCTCTCTGCGCGGCAGGGAAAAATCATACTCCTCCCCCGCATGGGAGAACTTCAACACCCCAAAACTTTTTCCGACCAGATTCACAGAACCAAAATGTGAAAGTATCTCTTCAAGTGACTCCATAGAGGAGAGGCCATAGACCTCAATATCATAATCCTTGATCGGCAACCCCAGAAAATGGTCGCGTACCGAACCGCCGACGATGATCGCACGGGCATGACGTCCGGTCAGGGTATGGGAGATGTTATGGAGGATTTCAGGCAGCTTCATAGCGCTATTATAACCTAATCTTCTCACGTTCAACATACCATCAATCGTATTTCGGTTAACCCTACTATGGTATACATCCACTACAAATTTCTAAAGGAGACATCTTGGAACCAAATCTAAAAGATATGGATGACTATACGCAACCGCTCTCAGAAGCAAAGATACAAACCATTTCGGTCGCATTTTTAACTATCCTCATGGTTTATGCGGCCTTTGCCTACGGCATCAATGCACTTGGTTGATGCTCAGCCATCATTCTCTTAAAACATACAGGGCAGCATATTCCCTATGCTGCCCTGCACACTTAGCTATGAAAAAAGGATTTTAATGAAATTCAAACTACTGATGATCCCTCTCCTCTTGACAGGTACGCTTTTTGCAGAGTTTAAGGTCGGTGAAAAACTCCCCTCAATCTCGCTCCCTGACCAGTTTGAAAATACCTTGCAGGTTGAAAGTACGGACAGGCTGCTGATTCTGGCATTTGAAAAAGATATCTCTTCTGCGATCAATGACTATCTTAAAACAAAACCGGCAGGTTACCTGAATGAACATCATGCCAGATATATCTCCGATATCAGTGCCATGCCTTCTTTGATCACTTCAATGTTTGCCATGCCGAAAATGAAAAAACTCCCATTCTCCATCATGCTGATCAATGATGACCTGGGCAAGGAGTTCGGCAAAGAAGAGGGCAAGATCACGGTTTACAGGATCGAAAACCATCAGATCAAAACGGTAGAGTTTATCGCACCGGATCAGCTTCCTGCACTCTTTCAGTCACGATAAAACAGTACATGGATAAAGAGGTTTTTGGCTCGGGGCAGGACCGGGGTCATCATCCCTTCCTGGATGATGACTCTTTCACGCCTCTTATCGCGACGAATGCCCCTTCATCATGCCCCTCTTTGATATCGGTTTTGACATCTTCAAGCGTTTTCCCGAAGAGTGTCTGACAGGAGCTTATCTCTTCAAAGCCGGACTTTTCCAGAAGCCCGATCACCTCTTTGGCACTAAAAAATGTTGCCTCTTTGTAAAAACGGCTTTCCCTCCGGTTTTTTTCATACAGCTTTCCAAGCTCCGAATGCCTATCCACAAAACCGATGATCACAAAACCGCCAGGTTTTAAAATGCGGTAGATCTCTTTGAGGCTCTGGAGTGCATCATCGACAAAACAGATCGTCGTCACCATAAGTACAAAGTCGTATCTCTCATCCTTCAAAGGCAGTTTTTCGGCTACCCCTTCAATCACCTCAATCCCTTTTGATTGTGCGATCTTGGCCATTTTTCCTGATGGCTCGACACCTGTTTTTATCCCCAAAGGCAAGGCAAACCTTCCGCTTCCGATGCCTATCTCAACACCGTGTTCAAAGGGAAGTAAAAGTTTTTGTATCGTTTTGATCTCTGCCTCATAGAGTTTGGAATGGGTTTCAAACCACGTTTCATACTCCTCATAATACGCTTCAAACGCTTCAGTTCTTGGCATGAAAGTTATCTCTCCTTCTTGTAAATTTTCATATCAATATTTCATTTCAGTGCTTTCGTGTCGATTATTTTTCCTACTCCGACAGGGAGATATTGTTCACCATAAGCCTCTCGGAAAAGATCCCTTGCCCTCTCACCGCTGCAGTGGCATGGAGCCACATAGCGTACCCCCAGTTTCTGTATCTCGGAGATGATCCTTTTGATCTCACTGCCGGTTTTGTTGTGGAGGTGGAACCCTCCCATGACAAGCAGCACCTCCTCCCCAAAGAGCGCTTTTGCTCTTTTGATGATATTGACTATGCCCGGATGGGCGCATCCGGTGATGATCACCATCCCTTGGGGAGTTCGGAGGATCAGTGCCTGCTCTTTTATCCCGGCATCCATCTCACCCGTCGAGTAGACCCCGTCTATGATCTCTACCGGTTGCTTCACTTCGATGATATCTGCACCATACTCTTTCGCCTTTCTCTTGAAGTTTTCAGGAAAGGATGCGGGCAGATATACGGTCAACCTGTTATTTTTCTGCAAAAGATCATACACACCGCCGGTATGATCGGAATGGGCATGGGAAAGTACCAGAACGTCGATCCCTTCAGGGGTGATCCCCAGCTTCTGCATATTCTCCAGAAGGATCGTTCCCTCTGCACCCGTATCGAACAAGACATTTTTTTCCATTCCTTCGATCAGGCATGAAAATCCCCAGCCGCTCTGCAGTCCCTTTTTGTAAGGATTGTTATCAAAAACGACAGTAATGACCGGATGATTCATTCTTGCCTCCTTCTTTGCGGCAGACTGCGCCTCTGCTCCATACAGCAATGTCACAAAAAACCCTATGGCGATAAAAAGTACTTTTCCACTTCGATCAAACCACATGCTGAACTTCTCCGATCCACTCGATAGAAACAGGCTTCATAGAGACATCCTTCAATACGCCTCTCACCTACCGCTTTTAATCATACCACAAAAGTCTCAAGACCGGCAAGATAAAATTGTCTCAAACCTATTGGCCAGGTCACTGCACCATTGACATGGACCTACTGGTATCTTTTGCTGCCCTGTTCTATATTTTGCCGCACTGATCACAATGGGTTATGAGTTCTGCAGTCAGGCTAGTCACGCTCTCATTCCCGCTTTCCTTGTTTAATTGCAGATAAACGCTCTGATGTATTTGAACGATTTCCTCAATGACCTTCCATGCTTCTTTTCCGCTTATCAGATAGTGTGCATCCATCAATACGTGTGCAGGATGGGTATATGCCTCGTGAGGTACTTCCCACGGAGGATTACAGGAAACCCCTATCTCCGGGAGATACTTCTCGAGGATCTTCTGTTCATTTTCAAACTGCTCAACTGCCTGCAAAAAAACCTCTGCAGCTATGGAATTACGATGGATCTGCAGTGCATGCGCAAAGGTCTCGGTATGGTACACCGTCTCTTCGATCATCTCATTGATGATGCTTAAAACTTCTGCAAATGCCGGATCGTTTGGTAAGGACGGATTCATACTTCAAACTCCTTTTCAAAATCTTCTATCGATTTCTCTTCTGTAAAATGGGGTTGAAAGACAGGCAGGTCAGCCTGATAAAAAATGCCCGTATCAAACCCGTCACTCCCGTGTATCCTTTGCGCGGCCAGTATCATATCGTCTGTCGGTTCGATCGTGATTTTGCGCATGCGCTTATACCACGCTTTCTCTTCCGGGCGGAAAGTCACGCAGGGCGTCTTTATCTCAACGAGAGAAAACCCCTTATGCTCAATCGCCTCCACGATCAGTCTGCTTAACCCTTTTTGATCTCCCGCCGATCCCCTGGCGATAAAACTCGCTCCGGAAGCCAAAGCGATACCGAGAGGATTGAATCGTCTGATACCCGTCCCTTCAGGGGCGAGTTTGCTCTGCCAGTCAGGTTCCGTGGTAGGAGAGGGTTGCCCTTTTGTCATACCGTACACCTCGTTATCCATGACGATATAGGTCAGGTCCATATTGCGCCTGCAGGCATGCAAAAAGTGGTTTCCCCCGATCGAGTAACCATCCCCGTCTCCACCCGCGACAATAACATCCATATCGGGACGCACGGCTTTCAATCCGGCCCCCAATGCCAAAGCCCGGCCATGCACGCCATGAAACCCGTACGCATCGACATATGCGGAGATCCTCGAAGAACAACCGATACCGGTAACCAACCCGATCTGTTCATTGGGGATCCTGAGCCACGCCAAAGCCTGGGTCAGTGCACGAAGTACAAAATAGTGCCCGCATCCCGGACACCAGACAGGGCGCACATCAGACAAATAGTCTTCAGGACTCAACTTTTCTCCGGCTATATCAATCATTTGCCGCCTCCTTGATAAATGCTTTGATCTCATCACTACCCAGTACCAAAGGCCCCGGTTTTGCCAATGTCAATGCCGAGGCATCGATCGCCCCCTGTCCTTTCAGATAATGGTAGAGCTGCCCTGAGTATGACTGCTCGACAACGATCACTTTTTTCCCTTTGCAGAGCGCTTGGATCGCTTCCGTCTGCAGCGGCATCAGGAGTCTCAATCCCAAAAGCGCTATAGGAGAGCCCTCATGATAAAGTTCGGAAACTGCCGCTTTTGCATTGTGGTAGACAGACCCCCATGTCAGGACAACGATCTCTGTACTCTCCTGCTGAAAACTCGCTTCTGCCCACATCCTCCCATAGTCAAACTGTGTCACTTTCGCTTCGCGTTTTTTTAATTGCTGAAGATGGTCCGAAGCCATGGATGAAGGCTTTCCTGATACAGTATGTTCCAGCCCGTCCGCAGTGTATCTGCCTGCGGCATTGCCGGGAATTGCCATAGGCGAGATGGAATCGGGTGAGACAGCATAACGCAGATAGGATCCCTTCCCATCCTGCACCGGGAGTATCTTCCTTTTCAAATCAAATGTTTGAGAGGGAACCGCATCTATAATGGCACGAGACTGGCCAAGCCTCTGATCAGAAAGCAACACAACAAGTGTCTGTAGATGTTCTGCGAGTCCTGCTGCCCACTGTGTCGTGACTACACAGTCTGCGATGTCCAAAGGCGCGACCACGACATGCGGGGCTTCACCGTGCATCCCGAAAAGCGCCTGATTGAGATCCGTCTGTTCCGACTTGGTGGGAAGCCCCGTCGAAGGCCCTCCGCGCATCACATTGATCACCAGTACCGGTACCTCACTGGCTATCGCCAGTCCCATCGCTTCGATCATAAGCGAAAAACCGGGACCGGATGTAGCTGTCATCGAAGGTTTCCCGCCGAATGAACCGCCTATGGCCATATTTATCGCGGCAAGTTCATCTTCTGCGATCATCACATTGCCGCCGTATTTTTCCAAACGGGGTGCAAGATACTCTACGATATCACTGGCGGGGGTGATAGGATATGCTGCAGCGAACTTGACACTCGCACGCAAGGCACCCAACGCGCAGGCTTCATTTCCGCTGATATTCCACCGTGTATGCGAAACCGGCTTCCATTGCTCAAGCGGGGCAGCTTTTTTCTCAAGCAGTCCGTAGCCTGTCCTGACCGCTTCGGATGCAGCCCGGAATATCTCTTCCCCTTTTTTCTCCAGAATTTGCTCCAATGCTTCCAAGACCGCATTCAGGGGCAGTCCGAGCTGAGAGGCCACAATCCCTACGGCAAATGCGTTGGGGCGGCTTCCCTTGAGCTGATCTGCCTGATCCTTCAGGTTGACCTCTATGATCTTCGCGCCCGTGGATGCGACACTGTCCGGCAGGGCATCATGACTGTTGTCGAAGATCACACAGCTTTGGGAGTTCAGGGGGATCTCATCGCTGAAACGTTCAAATCCGTGCCAGTCCAGCGCAAAATGGATATCGCTGCTCCGGGCGGAACGCTCTACAGGAGAATCAGAAAAATTCAATACCACAGCGGACTCCCCACCTCGGATCTGCGGGCCGGAAAATCGTGTCATATATCCGTAATAACCGGCATTGGCCATACTCTTCAGCAGGATCAATCCTGCCGTGACCGCACCGCTTCCGCCTGCTCCTGACACAGAGACCGAAACGCTTCTATCTTGTATACTATGGGATTGCATGGGTTTCCCTCTCCTTGATGATTACTTTAAACCGCATTATATTCAATTAACTCAAACTTTTTTTAAAAATAGAAAGCGAAAAGAGAAAAAAGAACATTCCGATCACAAAGATACAGAGCATATCAAGCCATACGACATCCAGCCCTGCCCCACGGTAGAGTACTGCCTGGGACATACTGACAAAGTGGCTTGTGGGCATCAGCAGCATGAGATACTGGAGTGCCTGCGGCATACTCTCAAAAGGGGTGATCGCCCCGGAGAGTATCTGAAGCGGCAGAATGGTGATAATGATGATCAGCCCGAGCTGCGGCATCGACCGAGCAACCGTCCCCATAAAGATCCCCATCGAGGTCGTCGAAAAGAGCATCAAAAACGCGCCGAACAGAAAGAGCCCCTCAGAGCCTGCGATAGGCACATCCAGTATCCCCTTGATGACAAACTCCAGCGAAAGCGCCGCGGCCAGCAGCACGACCGCACCCATGGACCAGATCTTGGAGATCATGATCTCCGCAGCGCTCAGGGGCATCACCAGCAGGTGCTCCAGCGTACCGTGTTCACGCTCCCTGATGAGTGCTGCACCGGCAAGAATGATAGAGAGCAGTGAGACCTGCTCGATAAACTCCATCACACTTCCGAACCACGAACTCTCCAAAGCAGGGTTGAACTTCATGCGGGTCACAAGCGCCACTGGAAGCTGGGTACCGCCGGCTGTCCCCTCCAGGAAAGTACTGACTTCATCATTGATCATCTGCTGGATATACCCCGCGCCGATACCCGCCTGGGACATGCGGGTCGCATCGATATTAAGCTGGATCGCAGGCTGCTTTCCCTGGAGTACCTTTTTCTCGAAAGCAGGCGGTATCGTCACTACAAACGTGTATATCCCCTTATCCATCCCGTAGTCCCCCCTCTCCGAACTGATCATATCGGGAGGAAGAAAACGCGGTTTGTAAAACGCCCCGATAATACGTGCAGAGAGTGCGGAGCGATCCTCATCGACAAAAGCAACAGGGACTTTGTTGAGTTCAGAAGAGGTAGCAGTCGCTCCAAGATAGATCGCAACAGAGAAGGTATAGAGGATCAGGATCGTCATGATCTTGTCATGCCACAGGCTCTGCAGCTCTTTGATCCCAAGACGGTAGATATTGAGAAGAGATCTTTTCATTTAACCCTCCTGCTTTTTGAGCGCCAGAATGCTCAGCAGCGTGATGACCACAACCGCAGCCGCTAATGCCGCAAAGTCCCGGCCAAGGTCATCGAACTCAAGCGCCTTGCTGAAAACACCGCGGCTGATATTGATAAAATAGGTTGCCGGATAGATGTTGCCGATAAAGGCGGCAGGACCCTCGAGGGAGCTGACAGGTTCATTGAGACCGGAGAGGCTCACTGTCGGCAGCAGAGTGAAGATCGCTGTCGCAGCCAGTGCGGCGATCTGCGTCTTGGCAAAGGAGGACATCAAGAGCCCCAGGCCCGTGGTCGCCGTCACAAAAAGCAAAGCGCCCAGACTCAGTGTCCATAAACTGCCCTTCAGCGGTACCCCGAAGAGTGTCACCGCCAGAGCCACCAATCCAAAGTAGCCTATCATACTGAGGACGATATAGGGGAGCTGTTTTCCCAGCAGGAACTCCATCCGCGTTACCGGTGTGGCATAAAAGTTGGTGATGGAACCGAGCTCCTTTTCGCGCACGACACTCAGTGCCATCAGGATAGAGGGGATAAAGATAAGGAGCAGAGGAATGACCGCCGGCACCATCGCATAGATACTCTTAAAATCCTGATTGTAGCGGTAGCGCATCTCGATGTTGACTGCGGAGAGTGCCGGGGTATATCCCAGTTGCGCTTTTGCCTGCCGAAGTATATAGTCATAGTGCATTCCCCTGACATACCCAAGAATGGTCTCGGCCCTAAAAGGCATTGCCCCGTCGATCCATACCCCGATCTCTGCGGACTTCCCCTGTTTCATCTCTTTCCCGAATCCCGGCGGGATCTCAAGCGCCAGCGAGATCTCCCCGCTGCGCATCCTTTGATCCAGCTCTGCCGAGGAAGTAAGAGAGGGCTGTTCCAGGAAATAGCGCGAGCCTGAAAGATTCTCGATGTAGGAGCGGCTCTCCGGTGTACGGTCATGGTCCAGTGCGGCAAAACGCAGATCCTCCACATCCATACTGATCCCATACCCCAGTGTCAGCATCAGCAGAATCGTCCCGAATAGCGCAAAGACCAGCCGTACCGGATCACGGACAAGTTCCAGGGATTCCCGGTAGGTATAGCCAAGCAGACGCAGCAAACTGAAAAAACGGTTCTGAGGTTCTGACTGAGGGAAAGAGAGCTCTCTCTGTGTGTTTTTTTCTTCTTCCGAGGCTCCTTCAGCCTCTTCAAGGTAGTCGATAAAAGCCTCTTCAAGGTTCTCTTTGTCGCGGGAACGGATCAGCTCCTGCGGAGTGCCGCTTGCCAGCACTCTCCCCTTGTGCATCAGCGAGATCCTGTCACACCGCTCCCCCTCATTCATAAAATGGGTCGAGACGAAGATCGTTACGCCTTCATTGCGGGAGAGACCGATGAGCAGTTCCCAGAAGCGGTCACGTGAGACCGGATCGACCCCTGAAGTAGGCTCATCCAGGATCAATATCTGTGGTTTGTGCACTACCGCTACCGCCAGAGAGAGACGCTGCCTGATACCAAGGGGGAGATCCGAGGCAAACGTGTCACGATAGCGTTCCAGTGCGAAATGCGCTATCATCTCTTCCACGCGGGGTCCCACTGTATCATCGGGAAGATGAAAAAGCTGGGCATGCAGCTTGAGGTTCTGTCTGACGGTCAGTTCCGAGTAGAGCGAAAAGCCCTGGGTCATATAGCCCACACGGCTGCGTGCAGCCAGATCCTGCGCATCTATCGGCTGACCAAAGATCCATGCTTCCCCCTCGCTTGGATCGAGCAGGCCGGTAAGCATCTTCATCGTCGTGGTTTTGCCGCAGCCGTTGGAGCCGAGGAAGCCGAAGATCTCACCGCGTTCTATACTAAAGCTTACCTCATCTACTGCAGTAAAGTCGCCAAAACGCATCGTAAGCCCTTCGGCGGTGATCGCCTCTTTCCCGTTTCCATTCTCAGAAGGGGTACTGCTTCGCGGCGGTACGACAAGGGTTTTGTATCCACGGCGTTTTGACTCGGGCAGCAGCGCGATAAAAGCATCATCGAGGTTCTCTGTGCCGGTCTTTTCGTGCAGCCCATCCGGCGTACCCGCAGCCAGCAGCTTCCCCTCATCCATCGCTACGATCCAGTCGAAACGCTCCGCCTCTTCCATATAGGCTGTGGCAACGATCACGCTCATCCCCTCCCGGCGTGTCCTGATGCGCTCCACAAGCTCCCAGAACTGGCGGCGGGAGAGAGGGTCCACTCCTGTTGTCGGCTCATCGAGGATCAGAAGATCGGGATCATGGATCAGCGCACAGCAGAGCCCAAGTTTCTGTTTCATACCTCCGGAGAGCTTGCCTGCAGGCCGGTCACGGAAAGGAGCAAGCCCCGTGCTTCGGAGCAGTTCATCGATCCTTGCCCGGCGCTCGGCCTTCTCCTGCCCGAAAAGGCGGCCGAAAAAATCGACATTTTCCTCCACCGAGAGTGACATATAGAGGTTTTTCCCAAGCCCCTGGGGCATATAGGCGATCCGGGGACCGATCCTGTTGCGGTGACGCGAAGAGCGCATCTCTCCGCCAAAAACCTTGACCGATCCCTCCTGTATGGTTTTCACCCCTGAGATCAGCGCCAGGATGGTCGATTTTCCCACCCCGTCAGGGCCGATCAGCCCGACCATGCAACCAGCAGGTATCTCCAAACTTACATCATCCGCCGCTACCGTATCCCCATAACGGTGAGTGATATTATGCAGAGAGGCTACAGGTGTCATGGTTGAGAACCGTTACTGTCTTTCATGCGCAAGGACTCCGGCCAAGGCATTGTTTCGTTCATCTTAACATAGGCAACACCCGGCAATCCGGATTTGATCTTCTCCAGATGTCGCTGCAGGAGTTCAGGCATTATTTTTACTTTGACACGGAACATCAGTTTTTCTCTCTCTGTTGCCGTCTCTATCTCTTTGGGCGTAAACTGCGCTTCAGGGGAGATAAAACTCACTCTTGCCGGTATCGGCGTATTTGGCAGTGCATCCAGAACGATCCGCGCCTCAGAACCGATATTGATACGCCCGACCTGTGAAGTCGGCAAAAAAATGGTCATATAGGTATCGATCAGATCAAGTACGACCAAAACCCTTCCGCCGTTTCCTATCATTTCCCCCTCTTCTGCCAGACGGTAAAGGACTCTTCCTTTCACGGGAGCGTAGAGTCTGTTCTCCTCCAGCTGCACTTTGATGCTTTCTGCCTGTGCTTTGGCAGCATTGATCGCGGCTTCACCGTTCGTCACCTGTGCCTTGGCTGCCATCAGGGCCGCTTCCGCCCTTTGATACTCTGTCTCATCCTTCTCCAGCTGAACCAACGCGATACTTTTGCTCTCAAAGAGTGTTTTGCTTCTTAAATAGTCTCTCTCTGCCTGCTGGAGATCAATCTCTCTTTGCGCCACGACCGCCTGGGCATACTTTCTGTTCTCCCTTGCCTGTTCTATCCCTGCAAGTGTAACCCTGTACTGTGCTTCCAGCTCTCTGGTATCAAGTTGCGCCAGCAGCTGGCCTTTCTCGACCATATCCCCCTCATGCACATAGATCTCTGTGAGTCTTCCCCCGTACTTCGCGGTGATATCCACCTGTGTTGTCTCCACCCTGCCGTTCCCGGAGGCAATCCCCTCATAGTGATCATTCTGGTTCCAGTATCCTGTCAACACAAGTACAGCGAAAAGCAGACCGATCACCGATAAAAGATATACAATACTTTTTATCAGATTTTTTTTCACTTCTCCTCCTTCTCCCGCAGAGCATACCGCAGCCACTGCAAACGTCTGCCCGGTATGTCACAGCGGTCAGCGTCGCAAAAAAGGTTTATTCTCCTATAACAACGCATTCAGGATCCCTCCGGTCAGCAGTGTAGTAACAATCATGATCGCAGTGGCTTTGAGCAGGTCCCTGGCGCCCAACTCTTTAAATAATACCACGAAAGTCGCAACACAGGGGAAATACATCGTCAATACCACACTGGCGACAATAAGCTGTTCCATATCAAGCCCCAGGGGCAACAGCATCCCCACCGCCACATCTTTTCTGAGGAAACCGACGATCAAAGCGGCTACCGCTTCTTTCGGAAGCCCAAAGATCCCTACGATCACCGGTGCTGCTATTTCTCCGATCCACCCGATGATCCCAAAAACATACAAAATATTCACTATCAGTACCCCTAAGAGCACAAAGGGGACCGCCTCGGTCAAAAAACTTCGTATCCGCATCCAGAGCTTCTTCCCCAGACTTGCTGGATAGGGGATACGGTAAGGAGGGATCTCCATAAATGTCTCCGGGGTTTCGCCTCCCAAAAACCTGTTAAGCAAAAATCCCAGTGTCAGCCATACGGCAAAAAGCGTCATGAAAAAGATTCCAAGCCCTTTGATGCCGTAAGGCCCCAAGAGGGCAAAGACCATGGCAGTCTGCGCCATACAGGGTACCGCTATCGCCATGAGCGTCGCAGCGATAAAACGCTGTTTTCGGCCTTCAAGGATCCTGGTACTGAGAGCTCCGGGTACATTGCACCCCAGCCCGAGAAGCATCGGGATGATCGCCAGCCCGTGCATCCCCAGCCTATGGAAAATGGCATCGACCAGGGTGGCCAGTCTGGGAAGGTAGCCGCTGTCCTCCAAAATGCCCAATACCAGATAGAACGCAACGACATAGGGGAGAACCATGGCAAGCGGAACATAGAGGCCGGTCGTAAGCAGCCCCATTGACTGGATAAAGTCTATCTGCCCCGCTATCAGCGTTCCCAGCAAAATGTCATGGATGACACCCCCGCCTCCGAGCATCCGGCTCAAGTCTGTTACTAACGGAAGATAGAGTGCAAAAAGGGGATCAAAAAGGTAAGCGATCATCGTCTCGCCGACGATACGGACTGTCCAGAAGACAACGATCAGAACAGAAAACATGATCGGAATCCCGGTCAGCGGCTGCACACTCAGATCCTCAAGCATCTCCAGAAGCGTATGTTTTTTCAGGGTGATCTGCTGGACCTCCCTGATGATCTTTCCGATATTCTCCCACCTCTCCTCTTCGCTGTATCTCTTTTGATGGGCTTTGGCCTCATGGAGTCTTGAAACCAGTGTTTTGATACCCTCACCCGTCACGGCAACAACCGGAACGACCGGGATATCCAGGCAGCTTTCAAGTTTCTTGACATCAATATGGATACCTAAATGACGTATCTCATCCCAAAAATTCAGTACCGTGATCACCGGGATATTGCGTTCCAGCAAGGCAAGCGTCAGGTTGAGATTGCGCTCAAGGTTGGTCGCATCCACCACATTGATGACCAGGTCACCCTCCTGAAGCATATCGACTGCCACCTCTTCCGCTCTTGAAGCAGGGTCCAGCGAATAGGTCCCTGGGACATCGATCACTTCTGCCGTCTCACCGTCTAGTTTCATTTTTCCTTTTTTCAACTCGATCGTGGTACCGGGATAGTTCGATATCATGACATCGATACCCGTCAGTCGTGAGAAGATCGCCGACTTTCCGACATTCGGGTTTCCCATCAGAAGTATTTTCATGTGTCTGATCCGCTCTCGGAAGCTTCTACGACTATTTTTTTCGCCATATTCATGCCGATGGCTACTTCGGTATTGTCTATCTCGATGACTACAGGGCCGTGGAAAGGCTCAGCTGTGACTTTTCTGATCGTTTTTCCCGCTCTCAGATTCAATGATCTCAGTTTTTTTTGGAACTCCGCTCCACCCTTAAAGTTTTTTATCACCGCTTCCTGTCCCGATTTCAAATCAAAAAGTGTGGTTTCCATAAGCTGCCTCTTAAGAGTTGATATACATTAATTGTACTACAATAGTTGTAAGAAGAGTGTGTAGAGCGGGCAGACAATGATACGAAATAAAAAGGCGGACAGATGAAACCTATTGCGGGGAAGAGAATTCTGGTATGCGGGAAGGGGGGAAGCGGGAAAAGCACGATCGTAGCCCTGATGGCGGACGTGCTTCAGAAAAAATCGTATCAGACACTGGTTCTGGACGGTGATGCTTCCAATCCGGAAGGGCTTATCAGGCTTTTGTTCGGATTGGGCGTAGAGAGTGAACCCCGGCCTCTTCTGGAGTTTTTTGGAGGGCTTGGCAGAGTCACCTGCCCGGTTGACGACCCCTCTCCCCTGACAAGGAAGGATGATTCCGTACCTGTGCCGGAAAGAAAAATAGATATCGCCAAAGAGATACCGCCGGAATATACTATCCAGAAAAATGGGATCCGTATGTTCCAGGCCGGGAAGATAGAAACCTACGGACAGGGGTGTGACGGTCCCGTGGAAAAGGTCGTCAGAGATTTTATCGTGGAAGGCGAGTGGGTAAGCCTGATCGATATGAAAGCGGGGATCGAACATTTCGGAAGGAAGATCACCGACACCATGGATATCATACTGGTCGTTCTCGACCCCACGCTGGAATCACTCTCCATTGCAAAGAGGATAGAGCGTTTTTGCCGGGAATCAAAGAGAAATACCTTCTGGCTGATCTTGAATAAGATCGATTCAAAAGAGATGGAGTCGGTCATGATGGAGAAACTCGGATATCTCAGAAGCAGAGTGCTTGGGTCAGTATCTTATGACCCGGAATTGGTTCACAAGGAGCTCTCCGGAGGATCACTTCTCGAAGGGGATGCCCATGAAGAGATCGCAAAGATCATCGAAAGTCTGGAAAGATCTCTCCTGGAGGGAGAGAGCAAAAAAGAGGAGTAGCCTATGGAAGATGCTTTCTGGACTGCGCTTGGTGCCAGTTCGCTTGCCGCTGCGGTCACATCGCTGGGAATCTATACGATCCGCCACTATAAAGCATGGGGCGAGAAGCACAGTATCTATTTTGTCTGTTTTGCCGCGGGGGTACTGATCTCTGTCTCCTTCCTGCATATCATCCCCAAATCTTTCGATATGAGCCCCTATGCCCCGACATTTCTACTGATCGGATTTTTGGGGATGCACCTCTTTAACCGTTTTATCACCGCTTTTGTCTGTGAAAAAAAGTCTGAACCCAATTACGTGATAGGCGTGGTCCCTATGTTGGGTATCGGTATGCATTCATTGATCGACGGCTTTGTCTATTCGGTTACCTTTACTGTCAGTATCTTTACCGGCCTGCTGACTGCGACCGGCATGGTACTGCATGAATTTCCCGAGGGAATCATTACCTATCTTCTGCTTCTCCGCGGAGGGTTCAGGGAGAAAACAGCGCTGCTCCTCGCCTTTTTCGCTGCTGCTTTGACAACGCCTCTGGGGATGCTGCTCTCCTATCCTTTTATCAGCCATATCGACAAACCGCTGCTTGGTATTTTACTCTCGCTATCAGCGGGAGCACTGGTCTATGTCGGGGCAACGCATCTGCTGCCCCAGGCAGAGAAGGAGCATGCACGGTTCAGTCTGATCGCCCTGGGTTCGGGTATCATAGTAGCGATCCTGATTATTTTGTCAAAGTAATGGAGATCCTGCACGTTATGCCAAATCAGCAGCGCGTCATGAGCACTTTTCAGAGAAAGGAGCAGTATGAGTATTGATATCAGCAATATTGACAGGGAAAACCACGACTATGCGATACACCTGGCGACCTCTCAGGGTGTCATTGCCTACAAAAACGGCTCTTTTGTGCTTCGGGATGCCTCTTTTGGCAAGTACCCCTTTGAAGTGGTCGATTTCTGGCGCAATCTCTCACTTGCCACGGAAATCCTCCTCAAAGCCTGTCTGCTCAAGCACCATATCCCGTTTTTCCGGAAAAGGGCCCAGGGAGAATACGGAGAGAGAGTCACGGCCAACACAAATCCCTGGCTTCAATCAACACTCGAAGCGATGCAGATCAGCTATGTGGCGCAGATCAATACCGGCACTGTCACAACCGCCCTGAGAAGTGCGGAAAGCGAACTCTTCCCCCATATTGCGATCGGCCCGGAGCGTTTGTCACTGATCCCGAAAATGTTTTACATTATTATCCGTACCCGGCGAAACCGAAACAGCCATTTTTTCTTCTCCAACCAGTCTGTGATCGATTATTCAGAGGTAGAGATGTTGTTTTTGCCGCTTCTGAATCTGCTTGAAGAGCTCTACAGCCTCCCCTCTGTCCGGCCATGTAACACAACCGACAGAACATCTATCTTTCCTTTATGAGAGTGTTTTTTCTGGAGAGAATGCGATCAGAGATTTAACAGATATTTAACACTAAAAATCTATACTTATCATTGTTATAAACAAAACAAAACAAAAAAGAAGGAAGAAAAATGGAAGTAAACAACAGAAGGAATTTTCTCTCGAAGGTCATGATGACAGGTATCGGTGGTGCGGCACTGCTCTCAACCTCAGTGTATGCAAAAGGGCCGAAAAACGGCTCATCGACACAAACCTTGACAGAAGCGCAGAAAGACAAACTCTTTTTTATCTATCAGGAAGAGAAGGTAGCAAGGGATGTCTATATCACACTCGGCAATATCTATACGGATGAAAACACCTTTGCCTCTATCCAGATCTCGGAGCAGAGACATATGGACGCAGCTAGAGGACTCTGCGAAAAGTACGGTGTGGATATCTCTGGAGTCGATGAGAGTCGTGTAGGCCACTTTGTACTGCCTGTATTGCAGGAGCTCTACGATACCTGTGTCGCCACAGGAGAAGAGTCAAGACTCGATGCGCTCAAGATCGGTGAACTGATCGAGCTGACAGATATCGATGACCTGGAAGAGGCGGCGCAAGGAATGCCTGGCGATGTTGTCAATGTCTTTGGAAACCTGAAAGAGGGAAGCTATAACCACCTGGATGCCTTCCGAACTGCCATTGCACGGGCGTAGAACCGATGCCTACCAGAGAGCCGCAAGATATCGTCGCAGCCTATTACCAGGCACTCTATGCCGGTGACCTTGCAGAGGTAAAAAAGCTCATGAAGAGGGAATCCTACTTCATGACGCTTGAAAGCTTCGGATTGAGGCTGGCGCTGAAAGATCCGCTTTTCAGGTCCCAGCTCAAAGAGATAGAAAATCCCGAAACGCTCAAAGAGGTAGAAACGAAACTCTCCGGGGAGCTGGCATCGCGCCGGAAAAATCCTCAGATTGAGATCACGTCTGCCGACCTCAACGGACCCGGACGGCAGACTGTCCATTTCAAAGAGGACGGCAGAGAGAAAGTACTCTATTTCTCCAAAGAGGATGAGGGGTGGAAGATCAACTACTATGCCGGCCGAAAAGTCAGTGCTACAGAGTAGTCGTTGGCGTATCCACCTTTTTTTTGAAGCAAATCTTGTGTAAGATTCCATCCAAAAAGGCTTGTGGATGCTTGAACTTTTTATTTTGGCAGTGGCATTGAGTATGGATGCATTTGCCGTATCCCTTGGACTGGGAGCAAAGCAGCTTACCGTCGACAACAGACAGCTGGCGATGAAAGTCGGGCTCTTTTTCGGCTTCTTTCAGGGCTTCATGCCGCTGATCGGTTATCTTGCCGGAATCGGCCTTTCAAGTTTTATCGAGTCGATCGACCACTGGGTTGCCTTTGTGCTGCTTGCACTTGTCGGATCAAAAATGGTCTATGAGAGTTTTGGCGAACCTGTGGAAGAGGAGGTGTCCATCATCACGAACAAAGTACTCTTCATACTTGCCGTTGCCACCAGTATCGATGCAATGGCAGCAGGCTTTACCTTGACACTGATGGAACCGGCTATCGCTATCTCGATTGTTGTGATCGCACTCACTACATTTGTTTTCAGTTATGCCGGGGTATTGCTCGGTGCACACGGCGGAGCTTTTCTGGAAAGCAAAGCAGAACTCCTGGGCGGTATCGTACTGATCGGTATCGGGTCAAAGATCCTTATCGAGCACACCCTTTTAAGCTAGATAAAAATCAATGTCACCCCTGACAGTTTCTTTGGCTACTCGTTCAGAACATAGACCAGCACATCGCTGGGTGCTTCGGCAAGCAGATACGAGGCCATACTTCCCAAAAAGGCCTGAAAGCCGGAAGTCCCTCTCGAGCCGATAACCAAAAGATCGCAAGGATTCTTTTTCAAATGATCCAGCAATGTTTTTCGCACCTCAATCCCCCCTTCGATCAGCTTGCTTTTCTCGATAGCAAGATCCGCTTTTAATGCTTTAAGGCTCTCCTTGGCTGACAGCTTGACATCCTGTCTGTATTTTTCGAAGTCAAACCCTTGAAATCCATAACCATTTGATACATAGATACCAGTGGCATAGAACGGCTCATAAGCATGAACTATTTCCATTTTAGCTGAAGGGAATATTTTTTTTGCATAGACTGCTCCCCGCTTGGAGTGCATTCCGAAATCCGTAAGTACCGTAATGTCCCGATAAGGTTCTTTTGATTTATTTTTCACTACCAAAACCGGAATATAGCTTCTATCCGCAATCTTATGCGCCGTAGTACCCAATAAAGCTTTTTTGCCCTTTGTATGCGGTCCGATAATGATCATCTCTGCTTTTACAAGTCTTGCTTGATAAAGTATGGTGTCCACAGGATCACCCTCTTTTACCAAAACAGAATAAGGTATACCCTCCGGAAGTTCTAACTTTTTGATCATTTTTTGGATATCTTTTCTGATCGCATCCGTATCTATATTCTCTTGTTTTAAACTAAATAGATCCGGTGTTTCAAACCAGGGTATCTTGACCGCATAAATGAAAAAAAGTTCTGCACCCCTCTCCTGAGCGACCATAAAGGCTCTTTTTACGATAGTCTTCGATTTTGCAAAAGGGTCTATCCCCACAACGATTCTTCCTGAGTTGCTCATCTCACACCTTCCTTTCTGCTGATCTCTTATAGACTATTACGCTTTATGAATGACTTGTTACTGCTGCATATTATTTTTATGATATCATATTTTAAAATAAAATGAAATAAGAATTATTGAAGTAAAATCTCTGGTCACGTCGCTAGTGTTTTCTCTAACTTGGCATCTATAACCTAGCATGTTATGTTATACTTGAACTAAGATGAAAAGGAGTAAAAGATGAGAGCTCTGATCATGACTGCAGATCTTTTTGAAGATTCTGAACTCAATGTACCCTTCCATGCACTTCTCAAAGCCGGTTCGGATATCGATATCGCCTCTTTCAAAAAAGGAAAGATCACCGGCAAACACGGATTGCGGCTGGAAGCAACCCTCAGTCTGGATGAAGTGGACCCAAAGCGCTATGATATCCTGATCCTTCCCGGGGGCAAAGCGCCTGAAGCGCTGCGCAAAACGCCCAGAGCCCTGGAGATAGCCCGATACTTTTTCGAACACGGCAAACCCGTAGCAGCGATCTGCCACGGCCCGCAGATACTCATCTCGGCGGGGTTGATGAACGGGAGAGAGGCAACAGGGTACCAAAGCATCAAAGAGGAGCTTGAAGCAGCCGGTGCGGTCTACAGGGATGAAAAAGTGGTGATCGATCAAAACCTCATCACCTCGCGAAACCCTTCCGACCTTGATGCATTTGTAGAAGCGATCAATATCTGTTTACGGAAACACTCTACCTGAAGGAGTCCTGTGAGCCCTGAAAATCAGAACAACGGCTTCTCTCACACCATCGTCAAAGAACGCTTTGCGCTTGATGCGGCATTTTGCGACGGACTGCATACGAAAAAAGCGCATTTCGGTTTCGGAGAGTTTGGCAAGGCCGCCTACTACCGTACCTATAGCCGTATGAAAGCCGATGGATCACAGGAACACTGGGCAGATACGGTCATACGGGCGGTCAACGGGGTGATGTCGATCCGTAAAAACCATTATCTCCTTAACAACCTGGCATGGGATGAGAGCGCATCGCAGCACTATGCCCAGAAGCTTGCAGCCGCCATGTTTGAGATGAAGTGGCTTCCGCCGGGCCGCGGCCTGTGGATCATGGGGACGGAGTATATCTATGAACGCGGGGCCGCGGCACTGAACAACTGCGGCGCGGTAGATACGACAGACCTTGCGCTGGCGGCAGACTGGGCGATGGATATGCTGATGTGCGGCGTGGGTGTCGGGTTTAACACTGCATGGAAAGGCGAAAATGTTGCCATACCGGACAAAACAGACCCTTTCTCCTATCTGATCCCCGACAGCAGGGAGGGATGGGTCAGCTCCGTACGCCTGCTGATCGAGAGCTATACCGCCGGGAAAGCATGGCCGGTGTTTGATTACTCCGGGATCCGCCCCGAGGGTTCCCCTATCCGCGGTTTTGGAGGAACGGCATCGGGGCCTGCACCGCTCAGGGAACTGCATCAGCGCATGGAGAATACCATGGACAGCTTTTGCATGGGAGAGATAGGGACAACACGGTGTATCGTCGATATCATGAATGAAATCGGCGCCTGTGTTGTGGCAGGAAATGTACGCAGAAGTGCCCAGATAGCACTGGGGAGTGCGGATGACCAAACATTCCTTGAACTCAAGGATTATGCCAAACACCCCAACCGTGCCGAGATCGGGTGGATCTCCAACAATACTGTTGTATTGAAAAGCACAGAGGATTTTGAACGGCTGCCGATGATCGCTGAACATATACGGGACAACGGTGAACCGGGTATCATGAACCTGATCAATGTACAAAGATACGGACGGTACGGTGAACCGGCAGAGGATAAAGCGTGGCTGACCAATCCCTGTTCGGAGATCCCCCTGGAGAGTTTCGAGCTCTGCAACCTTGCAGAGGTCTTCCCCTCACGCTGCAACAGCGAAGAGGAGTTCTACGAAGCCCTGGAGTTTGCTACCTTTTATGCATCCACCGTTGCCCTGCTGCCGACACACCGCCCCGAGTCCAATGAGGTCATTGTCAGAAACCGGCGCATCGGCGTCAGCCTTTCGGGTATCGCAGATATACTTGATCAATGGGGTGCAACAGAGTTGACACGCAGATTGCGCAAAGGCTACAAGCTTGTCGTATCCGCCAACAAGGAACTGGCAGCCAAGGCAGGCATCCCCGCTTCGATCAGGGTAACCACCGTCAAACCTTCTGGTACGATCAGCCAGCTTGCAGGCGTCAGTTCAGGGATGCATTTCCCCACCTTCCGCTATGCGGTCCGGCGGATGCGTGTAGGCAGTGCTTCCGCGATATGCAAGGTGTTAAAAAAAGCGGGGATCTCCCACGAAAAAGATCTCTACAGCAAAAACACCACGGTGTTTGAATTTCCTCTCTACCTCGGCAAAACAAGAAAAGCCTCCTCTGTCTCCGCCTGGGAACAGTTCTCTCTGCTCGCGATGCTGCAGCGAGAATGGAGCGATAATATGGTCAGCTGTACGATCTACTTCGACCCGGAAGATGAGGGAGCACAGATCGAACATATGCTGGCACAGTTTGCTCCCCTCATCAAGTCCGTTTCCATGCTCCCGCATACCAAGCAAGGTGCCTACAGGCAGATGCCTTATGAAGGGATCACCAAAGAGGAGTATGAAAAACGTTTGGCAGAGCTTCCGGAGATCGACTGGAAGGCTTTCAGAGGGAGTGACGGCTCAGAGCCGCGGTTTTGCACCGATGACATCTGCTATCTCTGATTCTGTTCGCATACTATAAAGCCCTTCTGCTTCTGAATATAATAGGTAAATTTTATAAAAGAGGGTTGGTTACATTTGCTTTTTATACAACTTAACATAGATCAACTCCAACAAAACTAAAAAATATTATGATAAGGCTTTATAAAATTTAATAGAGGAATCAATCATGATCAAAAGTTTAGGAATCATTATCGCAGCAACCGCCATACTCTCGGCCAATGAAAACCCAAAAGGTGTAGAGGGATTATCCAAAGAGACAAGGGCACTGCTTGCCGATGAGATGAAACATATCGAAAAAGGGATGCACCACATCTTTTCCAGCATCGTCAAAGGCGAGTATGAAGAGATCTCCAAAACGGCAACCGATATCCATAACAGTTTTATCTTTGCCCAAAGTCTGACAGAAACACAAAGAGCGGAACTGAAAGCGAATTTGCCGCAGGGGTTTATTGATCTGGACCGTTCTTTCCATGCTGCAGCAGCCAAGTTGTCCGAAGCGGCGGAATTTGAGGACAAAGCAGCCGTAGAGGAAAACTTTTCCACAATGACGGGACTCTGTGTACAGTGTCATTCGACCTATGCTGCACAACGGTTCCATGCTTTCTCTGAGCAATAACCGTTGGCTTCGTTTGCCAAATTTGTACCCCATCTGTTCGCTCACGGGTGGTGAAGATTTAATTTACAAACGAGGGAAACACAAGCCTCTCTACTGTTCGCCCCTCAATCATATCACTCCATTCTCCTGAACTTGTTTCAGGAACCCCCATCAAACACTCTATTCCTTGGTTTTCTCCTTAAATATCTGGCTAAACTCCGTAGGAAACGGGAAGATTACCGTATTGGTCTTGTCGCTGGAGATGTCACTCATGGTCTGTAGATAGCGCAGCTGGATGGCCTGAGGATTTTTGCTCAGCATCTCAGCCGCTTCAAGAAGATTTGCACTTGCTTCAAGTTCCCCTTTGGCATTGATCACCTTGGCACGCCGTTCACGTTCCGCTTCAGCCTGTTTGGCAATGGCACGAACCATGCTCTCATCCAGGTCGACATGCTTGATCTCTACATTGGCGATCTTGATCCCCCAGGGGTTGGTCTGCTTGTCCAGGATCTCCTGTATATCGAAGTTCAGCTGTTCACGTTCTGCCAGCATCTCGTCGAGTTCATGGCGTCCCAGCACCGAACGCAGAGTTGTCTGTGCCAGCTGGCTTGTCGCCTCATGGAAATTCTCCACCTGAATGATCGCTTTTTCAGGATCAACCACCCGGAAATAGACCACGGCATTGACGTTTACGGAGACATTATCATGGGAGATCACATCCTGTGAGGGGACATCCAGTACGATCGTACGCAGGTCTACACGTACCATCTTCTGGATAAATGGGATCAAGATGATCAATCCCGGCCCTTTAGTAAGGAAGATGCCATCTGTTTATGCAGTGGGTGTGGAAAGCCACCTCTTTTGGGGAACCATAAAACATAAAAAAACGTATGAGGTATAAAATATCCAAACTCCCGTAGGTCGCGGTATCCCTACCCCCGACGATAAGCGTTGATGGACTGCAATATCCGGTGTCGGGGTGGGAACACTCCGACCTACGAAGAGCTTTTTGGGAGCAGGGAAATGGCATTTTAGGACGTATGCAGACCCAAAAATATCAAGTAAAATCAAGACAAAAAAAAGATATCATAAGCGTATGAACTCTCCAAACAACATCGATATTCCCAGGATCGAACAAACGATACTGAAGCTCTCAAAGCTCGTAAAAGAGGTCGCGGTCTTCATGCACCAGGGGCAACTCTTTGCACTGATCTACCCCGACCTCGAAGAGGCAAAGAAGCAAAAGCTCATACGCATCGAAAATGAGATCAGATGGTACGCAGTCGAACTCTATAATCTCAAAGCCAAAAATCATCAAAAGATCAAAGGGTATCAGATCGTCCGATCACCGCTTCCCAAACAGAACAACGGGGAGATCAGCAGGGCCGAACTTGAACTATTTCTGAAAGAACAGAGATCAAAGAAGATTGGAGGGGAAAGCGAACCCGAAGATGGCGTCTATCAGACGGTCAAAAAATTTCTCTCGACACGTACGACAGAGCCTGTCCTACCCTCCTCACACCTGGAATTCGACCTTCATCTTGACTCGCTCAACTATATAGAGCTTTTTACTTTTATAGAACAAAGTTTCGGGGTCACTGTCGATGAAACGTGTTTTTCGCAGATGATGGTATTGCATGAGCTTAGCCGCTATGTCAGAGAAAAAAAACAGAAACAAGCCTTTGCCGATATCGACTGGAGCAGCATCCTTCATGAGAAGATCGATTTTGACCTTCACGTTTCTCCTGTGCCTGTCATGATCTATAAAACACTCTTTTTACCCCTCTATAAACTCTACTTTTCACTCAGGATATCGGGTGATGAGAATATCCCCAAAGCGCCGTGCATCATCGCACCCAGCCACCAGAGTATGCTCGACGGATTTATCCTCGCAGCTGCCCTCCCCTATAACGTGCTGAAACATACATTCTTCCTGGCTTTTGAGATGGTCTTTGGTACAAAGATCATGAGTCCGGTCATACGCAACTCCCAGACCATCCTGATCAATGTCAACAAGGATCTTAAAGCCTCCGTGCAAAAAAGTGCAGTGCCGCTCAAAAGGGGACAAAATCTTGTGGTCTTTCCCGAAGGGGCCCGTTCACGCGACAGAGAGCTTCTGGAGTTCAAAAGATTCTTTGCGATACTCTCCGTAGAGCTGAATATCCCTGTTGTTCCTACTGTTCTTGACGGGACCTTCGAGTCCATGCCTGCAGGCAGGCTTTTCCCGAGACCATCCCCTGTTGTCGTCAAGTACCTCGCACCGATCTATCCCGAAGGGCTGAGCTATGATGAACTGACAGAGAAGGTCAGAGAAGCGATAGCTACAGAGATGCGTCGGCATCCCCTGCATGGCTGATCAGGGGAGTGCAGCCTCTACCTCTTCTGCTGCTTTCTTCTCATCCACTCTGAGCAGCATGATCCCGCCAACGATAAAAAAGAACACAATTGAGAAGATCCCTGCCCTTGAACTTTCCGTGAGCAGCGTAACCGTTCCTATAAGAAACGGGCCCAAGATCGCAGCGGTCTTTCCCAAAAAGTTGTAAAACCCGAAGAACTCCGCTTCATATCCATCAGGGATCATCCTCGCATAGTAGGAGCGGCTCAGTGCCTGTATACCTCCCTGTGCCAGTGCGATCATCACCGCCAGAAGGTAAAACTCATATACCTCCTCCATCACTGCTGCCCAAAGTGTGATAAAAAGATAGATCCCTATCCCTAAGAGGATCGCTTTTTTCGTATCCCACATTTGGGCCAGTTTGGCAAAGAGAAGTGTCGCGGGGAAACCGACGAACTGCACGATCAGCAGCGAGAAGATCAGGTGCTTTGGCTCAAATCCGATCGCCATGCCGTAATCCACTGCCATCCGTATGATCGTATCCACCCCGTCGATATAGAACCAGTAGGCGACCAGAAAAGAGACCAGTCCTTTAAACTGTGCAACCCTTTTGAGTGTTCCTTTCACTCTTTGATACCCTTCTATGATGACCCGGGTTGTGCTTGCCTCTCTCTCCGGTCTCTTCTCCTTCACAAAGAGAAAGAGCGGCAGGGAGAAGAGCGCCCACCATACTGCGACAGAGAAAAACGACACCTTTACCGCAGCGATGGTACTCTCCAGACCAAACCATGCAGGGTCCATAACGATCCAGACATTGA
>DSDW01000084.1 GCA_011048515.1 Campylobacterota bacterium
ATTTTAAGGTAATCTATTTTACTATATAGTAATTAGACCGATTGGTCTATATAGAATAAAGGGGAAATCATGTTTATCATCGAACCGATCAAAAAAGAAGACGCTACCGGAAAACTGAAGCTGCTTTACCAAATGATAGAAAAGCACTTAGGGTTCATCCCTCCTCATTTTGAACTGATGGCAACGATTGACATCCAAGCAATGAAGGATTTCCTTGATCATAATACTTATATCATGACGCATGAAAAGATCGATAGAAAACTGATGCCCTTTCTCAGGCTCTATATCGCACAAAAAGAGTGCAGAAGATACTGTATACGGTTTAACACGGGGATGCTTCAAAAGATGGATGTTGATGAGTCCATTATCAACGATCTTGCAAACCACCTTGATGATCTACCTGTGGAGAGCACCCAGAAGATACTTCTCAAAAAGGTCATCAAAGCGATCTATCATCCAGATGAATTTGACAAAAAAGATCTGGAAGTACTCTATGATGAGGGGTTTAACAACAAGGATTTCTATGATATTCTGGACTATGCAACAGGGTTTATGGGTAAAAGCAAGATCATCGAAGCATATCTGAAATAAGTGTAATACAAATCCACTATCTCAAACATATATGGAGGAACGAGATCAGTGGCTATATACTGTCACACCTCCAACATTTAGAAAGTGATTTGTTTAACAAATATAGTTACAATTGTGTATGAAACAGATCCAGATCCAATACCATAAAACTCCCTGCACCGAATTTATCCTGGGTTCTTTTGAGGGCAAAATCTGCCTGCTGGACTACCGGTACAGAGAAAAGAGGGAAAGCATAGACAGACGCATACAAAAAGGACTGGATGCTATCTATATCGAACAGGACAACCCCCTGCTTCAGGAAACCAGGAAAGCATTGGATGAATATTTCTCCGGAAAAAGAAAAACGTTTGATCTTCCAATGCGCACCGTAGGTACCCCATTTCAAACCAAAGTATGGGAAGCGCTGCAAAAAATCCCCTACGGTACCACTGCCACCTATGCGCAACTGGCGACAAAGACAAACAAGCCGGAGGCGGTAAGAGCCGTAGCCAATGCGGTGGGTGCAAACGCCCTGGCAATCATCATCCCCTGTCACCGCATTATCGGTTCGGACGGCACGCTAACGGGATATGCTGGAGGTTTGGCGCTGAAACAGGGACTGCTGGATATCGAAACTATCCTCTGATCAATTCCAGTTTCTGCGCCCTGTTCATCTTCTTCTTTATCTCGTATTCGCGCCTGCTCGCACTGCTTCTGTCCGGGAAAGGCTCACTGTAAACCAGTTTGACCGGGCGTCTGCTTCTGGTATATCTGGCTCCTTTTTCAGAGCTGTTGTGCTCAGTTAGACGCCGATCGAGATCTGTGGCGATACCCGTATAGAGAGTGTCATCGGCGCACCTGAGGATATAGACTGAATAACTCATTGTTTTTCAGTGTTATCTTCCAGAGAATACGTTTTATAATAGACACGTATGACATCATCGGAGATAAAGATCTTGTCAGAGTAGTCTCTGATCCTTATCAGTACATCCTTTTGCTTCAGCCCGTCAAACCCCTGATAAAAAAGCGGCAGGATCAGCGGCCTCGAAGAGAGTCTTTTGCAATCCTCCACCTGTATATAATAGGCACGGTTCATGTCGAGGAACCTGTAAAGCACACGATTCTCAAGATGATACACCTTTTTGTTTTTTAACCTTCTTCCTTGAAGTTCTTTGTACTTCTGGGCGATACGCCTCTCTTCATTGATCCTCTCCAGAATCTTCTCTTTCTCGGATGGGGTAAGTTTCTTATCCCCTTGCTTCTCCTGTCGTTCAGCTTCCTGTCGCGCCCTTCTTTGGGCATCCAGCCTCTCCAGGATCATTTTTTTTTCTTCGGCCGTGTAGATATCTTTGGATTTTATTTCATCAGTCATAAAAACCTCGCTCTTCCAAATTATGTATTATAATTATTATAGCACAAAAATTAATATTTATTTATATGAGAAAAACTCTGCGCCATATCATCCGTCCAACAGCACATTTTCGTTAAAATGCTCACCATAATTTACTCACTACAGTAAACCAAAAACTCATTTGTTTAAGGAACCACATAAATGTCTTGTCACAAAAAAGCCTATATTACTACGCCGATCTACTATGTCAATGATATCGCCCATATCGGCCATGCCTATACTACGATCATCGCAGATACAGTCGCACGCTACTCTCGCATGAGCGGCCTGGAAACGTTTTTCCTCACCGGTACCGATGAGCATGGACAAAAGATCGAAGAGTCAGCAAAAGCAAGAGGCAAAAGCTCTCAGGAGTATGCAGACGAGATCTCCGCAACATTCAGAAATCTTTGGGATGACTTTGGCATCAGCTATGACAAGTTCATCCGTACTACAGACGCAGACCACATGAAAGGGGTGCAAAAAGCCTTTTCTGTCATGTACGAAAACGGTGATATCTACAAAGATACCTACAAAGGCCACTACTGTATCTCCTGTGAGACCTTCTTCCCCGAAATCCAGCTGGTGGACGGGGAGTTCTGTCCGGAGTGCGGCAAATCCACTACAGTTGTGGAAGAGGAGAGCTACTTCTTCAAACTTTCCAAATACGAAGACAAACTCCTTCAATGGTACAACGACAACCCCGAGTGCATCCTCCCGAGAAGCAAACGAAACGAAGTGATACGTTTTGTCGAGGGTGGATTGACAGACCTCTCTATCACACGTACAAGCTTCGACTGGGGAGTCAAACTTCCTGCGGAGATGAATGACCCCAAACACGTCATGTATGTCTGGCTGGATGCGCTGATGAACTATGTCACTGCGCTGGGGTACGGTACGGATGAAGCCAATATGGATTTCTGGCCTGCACGCGTACAGATCATCGGCAAAGATATTCTCCGTTTCCACGCGATCTACTGGCCGGCATTCCTGATGAGTCTCGGCTTGCCTCTTCCGAAACATGTCGCTGCTCACGGCTGGTGGACCAGAGACGGGGAGAAGATGAGCAAATCCAAAGGCAATGTCGTCAATCCCAAAGAGGTGGCAGATGCATACGGTTTGGATAATTTTCGCTACTTTATGCTCCGTGAAGTACCGTTTGGCGGGGACGGGGACTTCTCCCAGAAAGCGCTGATCGACCGTATCAACTCCGACCTCGGAAATGATCTGGGGAACCTCCTTAACCGTCTGATCGGAATGAGCGGCAAATATTTTGAGGGTGAAGTCTACTCCGGCCATGTGGCAAAATTCTATCAGCAGGAGCTGGATGAAGTGCACGCTTCGCTTGACCAGCTCGAACCCCTGCTCTTTGAGATGCAGATCCACAAGTATCTTGAAGAGCTCTGGAGGCCATTGAGCGTTGCCAATAAATCGATCGATAAGTACCAGCCATGGACATTGATGAAAGAGGGTAAAACAGAGGAGGCGATGGCGCTCAACGGGCTGATCGCAGCGATCCTTGCAAAAGTTGCCGTAATGCTCTATCCTGTGATGCCTGAAGTGTGTACCAAAATCTCAAGAGCCCTCAACTTTGAGATCAACCATGAGAGCTGGAGTGCCCTCATCAAGGAGAAAACACTTCTTGAAACCTTCAATCTGGAAAAGATCGATCCCCTCTTCCCTCGTATAGAGGAAGCGCTATTGGCACAAATCGAACCTCTGGATACGAAAGAAGCTCCCAAAAAAGAGGAAAAGAAAGCGGAGAAAAAAGAAGAGAAAGCCGAGGGTGTTGCATTTATCAGTATCGACCAGTTCTTTGAAACTGTCATCAAGATCGGTACGATCGTCCAGGCCGAAGAGGTACCAAAGAGCAAAAAACTGCTTCTGCTTCAGGTAGATATCGGTGAAGAGAACCCAAGACAGGTCGTCGCTGGGATCAAAGAGTGGTACAGTGCGGAAGATCTTGTCGGTACACAGGCGTGTGTCGTAGCCAATCTGAAACCTGCAAAACTGATGGGGCTGAAGAGCGAAGGAATGCTTCTTGCAGCTAAAGATGAAAACGGACTCAGTCTCCTTAGACCTGAAAGTCCAAAAAATGTTGGAACAAAAGTTAGCTAATGAAAATCGAAGATATCCTAAACCTTACAGACGGTACACTTACCAATACACCCCAGGTACAAGCAATTGCCGCTGCCACAGTTTTTCCCTCCAAGGTTGAACATGGCGATCTATTCTTTTCATCGATTCAGGAAGATATCGATAAAGCGATAGAAAACGGAGCCTACGCCATTGTCTATGACAACAAAGAGATCATCAAAAAAGACAATGAGATCGCATGGATAGAAGTATCGGATATCAAACTGGCTGCCTTTAAGCTGATCCGCTATGTCACACTCAAAAAAGAAGCAGAGTTCTTCCTGCTTGAGCCTCATGAAATGAGCTTTCTGAAGATGATACTCACACACAAGGGCAATATCGCCTTCATGGACAATGAGTGGCGTAAAGTCTTTGAGCAGATCCTCAACTCAGATGATCGCCTTTTCGTAGGTACGGACAAAGAGCTTCTGGGACTTATTAAGCCCGACATCAAAAAGCTCAAAGAAGATGTGGAGGGGTATCTCATCGGGGATACGCTCTTCAAGTCAACCTTCAAAGTGGGAGGTTATGTCTACCAGGAGAAGGATCTCGTTCCCTTCCATCTTGAATATCTGCTTCGTGTCGTAAATTTTTGCAATACCTATGCACTCCCTTATGATATCGAACGTATCAAGTACACCAAACACTTTATCCCTGTATTTATCGATACCAACCTTCAGAGTACAGGCAAAGGAAAAAGCGACCGGGTGGCGATCTTTACGGACAACCTTGAAGATATCAACCGTGCACGAGAGTATATCAAACGCTCAAACAACTGGGTAAAAAGCATTGTCCTTACTCCGCCAAAAACAAAGGTCGAGGGGATCGACCGTCCGCACTGGTTTGAAACAGAGGATGAACTCAGAGAGATACTCAAAAATATCCACTTCAACTACGCCTTCATCTACAAAGCGGACAGAAGTATGCTCAATACGATCAAAGAGGAGTACAGTCTCTTCTAAAGAGTCATACTTCTTTTTTCAGAGAAATGGTACTGCGGCCTGCAGATACCTTGTCCTGCTTTATCTCGACAACATCAAAAAAACATCTTGGAAGCAAGATCAGCCACACCTCATAAAAGAGACCGAACCGATCGGAGAAAATAGATAGAGATCCCCCCCTCGCAGAGGGAGGGTTTGTAGATCAGAAGAGATTAGAATTTGTATGTAGCACCAACGCTGATCGCGTCTACCATTACATCACTGCCTGCAAGTTCTCCGTCAAGCCCAGTGTCGTTGTACAGGTTTGTATAATCTACGAATAGACCGATATTTTCAGTCACCGCATACTCTGCACCGATTCCCCACTGGAAACCGCTTTCGCTGAATTCTTCACCGCCATCTACTGTTACCTGTCCGTATCCCAGCAATCCGTAAACGCTAAACTCTTCCATTACCGGATACATTACTTTCGCATAGATACCGAGATTGCTCATGTCGCCGTCTATATCTTCTTCCTGACGACCATCATCATATGAAATGTCGCCTACGCTCATTGTATATCTTCCCTCTACTCCGAAATACTCATTGAAGTTGTATCCGCCTTTGAAGAGTACTGAGTGAGCAGTAAGATCCTCATCCACATCCGGGTTTTCTACATTCCTATTCATATATGAGTATCCAAGGCCGACATGGAAAATTCCTGGCTTTGCTTCTGAAACTTCAGGAACCTCTACATAGGGTTCTACAGGAGAGATATCTCCTCCCGCCACAGCAAATGTACTCAAAGAGATGATTGTGATCAATGAGAGTGCAACTTTTTTCATTGTTTTCCTTAATAGGTAAAATCGTGCATAATGCGGCAGGATTATAAACCAGAAAACGAAAAAAGTCAATAGAAAAACAACACTTTATAAAAAAAAATTTTGCTCCCTATAAAATACACATTCAATAGCCTGCAATATGGTAATGCAAAGGGAGGTACAAGAACATGCAAACAGCACAAAAAACGCTAATAGAGTCAGCCGTTATTCAAGTACGCAGTGTAGCTATCAGCCTGTTTGCATTCAAAAGCACATCCAGCGCATCATTGATGCTGTGGAACAGCACATCACTTGCAAGCAATGACTTGGCAGCACATCCCTCTTCCTGAAGTATCGCAAACCCAAGCCGTGCCTCCTCAAGTATCAATGCATCGTTGCGCCCGTTTCCTACGGCAACCGTATGTTGTGGGCCCAACTGCTTCAAATATTCGAGCTTTGCACGGTCCTGTGCCTCTTTACCTATGATATGGATATGGATAAAGGATGCATCGCACTGCTCCTGCACCGAACCGAACGTATCGGCAGTAATGACATGGATACTGAGAGAGTGCGAGAGTTTCTCCAGCTTTTCCAGTACTCCCGGTTTGATCCTGCCGTCGCATGCCAGTGTCCCGTTATAATCCAGCAATAGATGGTCGAGTGTGATCTCCTCCATCCCCGGTATCGTTATTTTCAGCATTGTTCTCCTTTTATTTCAGTGACTCGAGTACCGAGTCGATATCTGAGAGATCTGTATATTCGATATTGATCCCCATTCCCTCTATGTTACGCTTCATCCCTTCTCCCAGATTTTTGACCACCAGCATATTCCCTTTTTTGAGCAGCGGAGGGATGATACGTCCTGCCGCCATCCCCTGTGCACTGTCATCATCGACGATCTCTACTCCCTTTGCATGCAGCTCCTGGTAGATCGGATTATCGATATAAGTGATAGAGGCGATGCTCTCTCCTTCTATCCGAGCAAAAGCAAAAAGCTTTGCCGTGATGAAATAGGGATGGATCGTGATCCTGTCATTGGTGGGATAGACCAGGACATAATTCCGTTTCTCTTGTATCAGCTCTATCCCCTTGCCATACATCAGCATCTCTGCCACTTTCTTTCGTGCGCTTTTGATGATCTTGGAAAAGGTCGGCCGGGAAACCCCCAGCTGTTTGGCACACTCCTCCTGATGGAGACCCTGAAAATCAGCCAGGTAAAGCGACTCAAGTTCATCGTCGCTCATAGGCAGCATCTCTTTGGCTTCATGGGTAAGCGGACCGAAAAGCAGACTTTTCGGCCTCAACGTAATATTTCTATTCTTCATGACGACTCCATTATTTACATATGTAAACATTATAAAATAGCATACAAATACTTAATTTATACGTTAAAAAGGTGAATTCTAAGGTTTTTAAGGTAAAATTCCTCTCTTTAATTTTGAATTTATTTTACATATGTTAAGTTGCTGCCATATGAAACCGATGTAAACATAAGAGACACCTGTTGTTTCTTCCTCCTTCTCAGGTGTCTCTTATGTTTATTCTTTATACTTAGACATAATAAAGTTTAAAAGGTAAACATAAGATCTATAGATACGAGTCATCAATATTGTACCGTAGGCGGGGAGCCTTGGCAAAACAGTTGGAGGGATATGTTTTCAAATATGTCTCGTGACACAATCTTCAATCTCACAGATAAGGAGGAGATATGATCAACTACACTACACAACGACATAGACAAAGAGCAATATCATGAAGATCACCAATATCGTCACTAATATTATCTTTTTTTATGTCGATGGATTCAGGCAGATGAAAGTCGGGAAAAAGCTTTGGCTGATCATAGGGATAAAACTTCTGATCTTTTTTGGCATTATGAAGCTTTTTTTCTTTCCCAATTATCTGAAAACGACTTACGATACCGATGAAGCACGCAGTATGCATCTCATCGAACATTTGACAAAGGAGAGACAATGATAACAAAATACAAGGATAGAACATGGAACTGATGAATACGGAACTGATCGATTGGTCGCGGGCACAGTTTGCACTGACTGCGCTTTACCACTTTTTATTTGTACCTTTAACACTCGGACTTTCATTTATTGTTGCCATTATGGAGACAATCTATGTCAAGACAGGTGATCAAAGATGGAAAACCATCACCAGATTCTGGATGACGCTTTTTGCGATCAACTTTGCCATCGGTGTGGCTACCGGGCTTATTATGGAATTCGAGTTCGGAACGAACTGGGCGAACTACTCTTGGTTTGTAGGCGATATCTTCGGTGCGCCGCTGGCAGTAGAGGGAATCCTGGCATTCTTTATGGAATCCACCTTCTTCGCAGTGATGTTCTTTGGATGGAACAAGGTCTCCAAGGGCTTTCACCTGGTCTCTACCTGGCTTGTCGCTGTCGGATCAAACCTTTCGGCATTCTGGATCCTGGTAGCGAACGGATGGATGCAGTACCCGGTAGGGATGGAGTTCAACCCGGATACGGTACGTAATGAGATGGCAAACTTCTGGGATGTTGCGCTCTCCCCTGTGGCAGTTGCAAAATTCCTGCATACGATCGGAAGCGGATATGTGATCGGAGCACTCTTTGTCATCGGTATCTCTGCATGGATGATACTGAAAGGACGTGATGTACTTGAGGCAAAACGTTCCATGGTAGTGGGTGCCAGCTTCGGTCTGCTTGTCTCGATCTTCCTGGCAGTAAGCGGTGATGAATCAGCTCACCAGGTAGCACAGCAGCAGCCGGTAAAACTGGCAGCGATGGAAGGGCTCTATAAAGGAGAGGAGCGTGCAGGGATTATCGCGGTAGGTATCCTCAATCCTGATAAAAAAATCGGTGATGACCTGCCTCCTCTTTATGGAGATGTAGAGATTCCCTATGCACTTTCGCTTTTGGGATACCATGATATCGATGCCTTTGTTCCGGGACTGGATGACCTTGTACTTGGAAATGAAAAATACGGTATCGAAGGGGCTGCCTCCAAAATAGAAAAAGGTAAAATCGCGGTACAGGCGCTTCAATCCTATAAAGAGGCTAAAAAAATCGATGACAAGATCGCAATGGCCGAAGCAAGAAAGCTCCTGGATGAGTATATGCCTTACTTTGGTTACGGATACCTTGAAAAACCGACGGATATCGTTCCACCGATCGCCCTTACTTTCTACAGTTTTCACATTATGGTAGGTCTGGGTACATGGTTTATCCTCCTCTTTTTGATCGTACTCTACCTGACTATGGCAAGCGATATCACACGCTTCAAAAAGATACTCTGGCTCTCTGTCTGGAGCATTCCGCTGGGATATATCGCAGCAGAAGCGGGTTGGGTTGTGGCAGAAGTGGGAAGACAGCCCTGGGCGATCCAGGACCTTATGCCTGTCGGCATCGCTGCGACACATATCGATGCAGGTAACGTCAAAGTCTCATTCTGGCTCTTTGCCGTGCTCTTTACGGTACTGCTTATCGCAGAAATCAAAATCATGTTGCGCCAGATCGCAATTGGTATCAAAGGAGGTCACTAATGTTTGAAACACTATCGCTCCACGCGCTCCAGGTTTACTGGTGGATCATTATTGCACTGCTTGGCGGGTTGTTCGTCTTTATCATGTTCATTCAGGGTGGACAGACACTGCTCAATCAGCTTTCAGCATCGGATCAGGAAAAATCGATGCTGGTCAACTCACTGGGACGCAAGTGGGAACTTGGCTTTACCACGCTTGTACTCTTTGGGGGTGCACTTTTCGCAGCATTTCCAAAGTTCTATGCGACCAGTTTCGGTGGTGCCTACTGGCTGTGGCTGGGGATACTCTTCTCCTTTATTATCCAGGCGGTCTCTTATGAGTACAGAAAAAAAGAATCAAACTTTCTGGGTGCAAAAACCTATGAGACGTTCCTCTTTATCAACGGGAGCGTAGGTACGATTCTGCTGGGAATAGCGATCAGTACATTCTTCAGCGGGGCTGCTTTTACACTTGATGACAACAACTTCGTACATTGGAGTGTAGGTACACGCGGCCTGGAAGCATTGATGGAGCCATTGAACTATCTTCTTGCAATCGCGATGTACTTCTTGGTGCGTATCATAGCGGGGATGTACTTTTTGAACAACATTGACCATGAACCGATACGTACACGGACACGCGCAATGATCAAGCGTAACATCGTCTACTTTTTGCCATTCTTCCTGGGATTTGTAGGATGGGTATTGATGAAAGACGTATATACGTATCATCCCGATACATTAAAAGTAACACAGGTTTCTATGCATCATCTCTATACATTCATTGAACTTCCCTATCTGGCAGGAATGTTCCTGATCGGTGTTGTGATGGTTTTGGTCGCAGTCTTCAACTCTGTATTCAGAGAAAAGAACTGCTGTATCTTTACAGTAGGTATCGGAACTGTATTGACGGTCATGGCTCTGCTTCTCAATGTCGGATTGAACCATACCATTTATTATCCGTCAACCACAGATATGCAAAGTTCGCTCAGTATTGCCAATTCAGCGGGAAGCCACTATACACTGACGGCGATGTCCTACGCTTCATTGATGGTACCGTTTGTACTGGCATATATCGCTTTTGTATGGCATGCTATGGACAAAGTCAAGATCACAGAAGAAGAAATCACTTCTGCGGATGAACATCAATATTAAGAAAGGATATTTCATGGATTATACGAGTTCACTTATCTGGCTGGCTGTATGGCCTTTGCTCATCTTTTTGGGATACAAGTTTACTGCACTGAATATCAAGCATTTCAATCGACTTGAAAAGCTTGAAGAAAAAGAACAATAATAAAAAAGACAATCAAGAGCACTCTTGATTGTCCCTAGATTCAATCAATATTCTCCCCCTTTTTTCACTCTTTCAAATTCCAGGCATTATCACTCTTCAGCCGTCAAAACAGCTTTTTATAGTCTGCTCTGGTATCATTTTAAAAAACTCAACCTTATGATAATAATTGATTATGATCATTTCATGGATAAAGATATAGATACTTTTTTTAATTTCTATTTGATAGCTATTTGCTTTACATAAGCTCATAAATACTAGAATCATATATATAAAATATAGTTATTATTATAATAAGTATATTTTATCTTATTAAGCTTTTTTTTGCTACTATACACTCAATTTTTGACAAAGAAGGTGTAAATACAATGAACAAATTGATTGGAATCTCACTTGCAGCTACACTGGCAATCACAAGTGTACACGCGGCTAGCGTCGATGAGCTTGAAGCGCGAATCGAAAAGCTTGAAAAGAACGTAAAAAGCAACAAGAAAACGATTACCGAAGTAAAAATACATGATGCATTTGATAACATCAAGTTCGGTGTGGACTTCAGAAATGCTGTTGATTCACTCAGCTATAAGAACAACGAGACCGGAGAAAAGTTCGAGAACAACTCTCTCCTTACCAGCAGACTCTATCTGACGATGGCATCTGCGCCTATGGAAGGACTGCTCTTCAAAGGGAAACTTGCCATCTATTCGACTTGGGGCGCACATCTGTTTGATGAGTCTGACGGACTGAAAGACTGGTCAGCATCTTCCAAAGCGACAGACACACTTATGCGTGTGAAAGAAGCCTACTTCGTATACAACACAAAAGCAGGAGAACAGCCGCTTAGCTTCTCTATCGGACGTCGCCCATCCACAAACGGTTTCCTGGCAAACTATAGAGAGAACGAACCTGAAGCGGGATCACCTCTGGCACACATCACCAATATGGAAGTCAATGCTGCAATGGTAAAACTCGACTGGGGGCGCTACGTAGAGGGTGCGTATACCAAACTGGTCTACGGTAGAGCACATACGGGTGAAACAGAAAGTGTCTACGGAAAAGTATCGGCAGAAAGATTCCCTTACGCTGATAAAGATACCGATGCAGAAGATGAAAATGTTGACTTTTTCGTAGCGGTAGGTGATGCCTACTATAACGGTCAATACAAACTAATGTACCAATGGGCACACATCTTCAATACCAAAGGTGAAAATCTCGATACAGCGGTCACCAAAGTGGATGCAGGGAGTGCAGACCTCTTCTCGCTCGGACTCCAGGTGAGCGGTATCGGCGACGGGATCAATGACTTCCTGGATGAAACCATGGTATTTGTTTCAGGAGCATACAGCAACTACAATGCTAAAAACGGTTATTCGCTTCTGGGTTCTGAATCTGGAGGAAGCCAGGACGGTACTTCAATCTGGGCAGGTATTGTTATCCCGGACATGATCACCGAAAACGGAAAGATCGGGTTTGAGTACAACCACGGCTCGAAATACTGGACACCGATGACATGGGCGGAAGATACAGCTATCGGTTCCAAGATCGCTGTACGCGGTGATGCCTATGAAGCATACTGGAACTTTGATCTCTTTGGCGTAGAGTATCTTCCTGCACAGATCAGATATACCTATGCGCAGCATGACTATACACCAAATGTAAACTGTGCAGGCTGGGTTGATTCCAAACCGGTCGATATTACGGCACAGGATCTAAGATTCTCTGTAAGCTACAGATACTAATCTATCCAGGAATCGGGTCTCTCCCCTGAGCCCCCTCTCCTGTAGAGCTACAGACAATAGGCTATCGTACTCCTTCAATGTCCAAAATTTTCGGTAGCCTATTGTGTGTAGCTCTTCTTTCCTGACTCAGATACTGCCCTCTATAGAATATCCCTAAGTACCATCGCATAGTGCAGGACCCAGAGGTTCAGCAGAAGTATTCCCATCGATGAGCCACGCGAAAGCAGTGTTTGTATCACTGTTTTTTCCCGATGGATTGTCATCAGAGAAATCCACATATGGATCACAGTCAGCACGATAATGACTGCTACAATGTAGAGCTTCATACGCAGCGCATCCAACACTTCATTCGTGATATCAGAGAAAAGAATAGCCAAGAGGCCGTGCTGGTCGATCATCATATAGCCGGTGATGAGTAGAAAGATGAGTGCTACAACTTCAAAGTAGCCGTAGATCGGGCCGATACGGGGATAGACCTCTTTTTGCCCTGCTTTGTCCCTCAGGGCAATCCCAAGGATGAACATGAAGATCGCTCCCCCGATCCAAGAGATCGCGGCTATCAGGTGGAGGTGAAGGAGCCAGGCAGACATCAGCTGTCTAGTTTCAATACCGCCATGAAGGCTTCTTGCGGTACCTCTACCTTGCCGATAGACTTCATGCGTTTTTTACCTGCCTTTTGTTTCTCAAGCAGTTTACGCTTACGGGTGATATCCCCTCCGTAACATTTCGCAGTCACGTTTTTACCCATAGACTTGACGTTGGAACGCGCGATAACATTGTTACCGATACTTGCCTGGATCGCTACCTCAAAGAGCTGTCTTGGGATCAGCTCTTTCAGCTGGTTGACAAACGCCAGTCCTCTGCTGCGTGCTTTCTCTTCCGGGACAATGATAGAGAGTGAATCTACGATCTCTCCTGCAACACGGATATCAAGCTTCACCAGGTTACCTGGTCTGAATCCTATCGGTTCATAGTCAAAACTTGCATATCCCTTCGTCGTTGACTTCAGCTTATCATAGAAGTCCATCACGATCTCGTTCATCGGGATATCATACTCCATCAGTACGCGCGTCTCATTGAGGTAGTCCATCTTCACCTGCATCCCGCGACGGTTGGTCAGGAGAGTAATGAGGTTTCCTACGAACTCCTGCGGTGTCAGGATCGTCGCCTTGACATAGGGCTCATAGATCGTATCGATCTTTTGCGGCTCGGGCAGTTCGCTCGGGTTCTGTATCTCTACCTCGCTACCGTCAGTCTTTTTGACACGGTAGACCACCGTCGGTGCAGTTGCGATCAGGTCAAGGTCAAATTCACGCTCCAGACGCTCCTTGACCACTTCCATGTGCAGCATGCCGAGGAAACCTGTCCTGAATCCCGATCCCAATGCCATGGAACTTTCAGGCTCAAAGCTCAGTGAAGAGTCATTGAGCTTGAGTTTATTGAGTGCGTCTCGGAGATCCTCGAACTTGTCCGTCTCGATCGGGTAGATCCCGGCAAAAACGAACGGTTTTGCCGGTTCAAACCCGGCAACAGATTCTGCCGTAGGGTTCTTCGCGCTGGTGATCGTATCCCCCACCTGAATCGCGTCCACGGTTTTCAACCCCATCACCACGATACCGATCTCTCCGGTTCGGATCTCTTTGGTTTTGATCGGTGCGATAGGGTTTGGATACATCAGGTCAAGTACCTGGTGATCCTGCTTGGTACCCATAACACGCATCACCTCGCCCTTTTTAATACTCCCGTCAAAAACACGCACAAGCGCCAATGCCCCAAGATAGTTGTCAAACCAGCTGTCATAGATCAGCGCCTTGCACGGGGCATTCTCATCACCCTGCGGAGCAGGTACGCGCTCAACGATCGCATCGATCAGCTCAGGTACCCCCTGTCCTGTCTTCGCTGAAACAAGGTTATGCTCCGTCGCATCGATTCCGATAGCCTCTTCGAGTTCACCGAGTACTCTGTCAGGATCAGCAGCAGGGAGATCGATCTTATTCACCACGGGAAGAAGCTCCAGATCGTTCTCCATCGCGATATAGACATTGGCAATCGTCTGCGCTTCCACCCCCTGTGCCGCATCGACGATCAGCAGTGCGCCGTCTGAAGATGCCAAAGATCGGCTTACTTCATAAGAGAAATCCACGTGGCCGGGAGTGTCGATCAGGTTGAGGATATACTCCTCCCCGTCCTTGGTATAGTTAAGTCTTACAGACTGCGCTTTGATCGTAATCCCGCGCTCTTTTTCGATATCCATCGTATCCATCACCTGCGCTGACATCTGTCTGTCCGAGACAGCACCACATTGTTGGATAATACGGTCAGCCAAAGTAGATTTACCGTGGTCGATGTGCGCGATGATCGAGAAGTTACGAATATGTGATTGTGGTATCTCTTTTGCCAATGTTTTTCCTTAAGTAAGCAATATCTGTCATACTCTATATTGATGCGGCAAGCCGCGTAAGCCTGCACTCTAAGCAGACCCATCTTAGCAATCTCCTGTTAAAAAAGTTGCCTAAACGGAAAGTTTTTTACAAGAGACACACTCCGGACTTTGCAGAAAGTCCCTCTTTAATTTGTCTCAAACAGAGAGTTTACACTCTCGTTGTTGTGTACACGTCTGATCACCTCTCCCAGCATCCTCGCAGTAGAGAGTACTTTGATCTTAGTACACTTTTTTTGTATCGGTATCGTATTGGATACGATAAGCTCATCAAGTTCACCCTCTTCGATACGTTCAAATGCCGGACCGGAAAGTACAGGGTGCGTACAGCATGCCATGACCGATGTTGCACCAAGCTTTTTAAGTGCAGAAGCAGCTTTCACCATTGTCCCGGCAGTATCCACCATATCGTCGATAAGGATCACATCTCTGCCCTCCACATTACCGATCACGTTCATGACTTCTGATTCGTTGGCTTTTTCCCGTCGCTTATCCACGATCACCATCTCAAGTCCGAGCTTTTCCGCAAAGTATCTTGCTCTTGCAACCCCACCAATATCAGGGGAAGCAATGATAGGGTTGGGAAGACTCTTGCTCTTGATATAGTCCATAAATAAAATTGCCCCGTAGAGGTTGTCTACCGGAATATCGAAGAATCCCTGGATCTGAGAGGCATGCAGATCGATCGTTACCACACGCGTGATCCCCGCAGTCTCCATAAGATTTGCTACAAGTTTTGCGGAGATCGGTACTCTTGGAGCGGCTTTTCTATCCTGTCTTGCATACCCGTAATACGGTACGACTGCCGTGATAGATTTCGCGGAGGAACGCTTCAAGGCATCTGTCATAATGAGAAGTTCCATCAGGTTTGCGTTTGCCGGTGCAGAAGTGGGTTGTACGATAAAGACATCTTTACCTCGTACAGACTCTGCGATCTGCACGTTGATCTCGCCATCAGAAAAACGGTTGATCGTTGCTTTGGCAAGTGGCATCTCAAGATAGTCAGCTACCTCTTGAGAAAGTTCAGGGTTTGAAGTACCGGAAAATATCATATATCCGCTCATTGTAAGACCTTTAATGTGAAGAATTTCATTACTTTTTCGTAATAAATAACACGCGTATTCTACACAAAAGTTGATAAAAAGGTGATTTAAAGGCTTCTGTGACTAAACTAATACGACTATAACCTGGTTGGATACATATGATAAGAAAAGTCTTGAAAAAAACCTCTTCCCGAAGTGAAAAACTCGATAAATTTTTAGATAAATATAACCTTTCGAGAGAGTTTTTCGGGGTGAATAGGCGCAGTGTCACCAGAGGGGTTTGGATAGGACTGTTCTGGGGGTTTATCCCCATGCCGATGCAGATGGTAGCAGTGGTTTTAAGTACCTTTGCCTTCAGGTTCAACGTGCCGATCGCCATCGCCACTGTATGGCTGAGCAACCCGATCACCATGCCGCCGATGTACTACATGGAATACCTTACCGGCAACTTCCTTTTAGGGCAGGAAGGGCTCGATGACATTGAACTCACAATGCAGTGGTTCACCGAACATTTTGATCAGATACTTCTACCGCTTTATGTCGGTACCTCTTTTTACTCTGTCATTGTCTCTACCCTCGTCTACTTTCTTCTAAACTGGTTATGGATCAAGTCGGTCCATGAAGAGAAACGCGAAAGAAAAGCAAAACATCAGAGCAAAATCAAGGAGCTACTTAGAAGAAAAACGCCTCAAAACAATCCTCTAGAGGAGGAGCACTCTGGAAATCAGGAGAGCTGACCGCAGCCTCCCCGTTAGCAGATCACGCCCCCGCCGATGAGTCTGTTCTCGTCATAAAAAGCCGCGATCTGTCCGTGTGCCAGACCAAAGACAGGTTCTCTGAGCACAACCTTTCCCCTCTCTCCCTCCAGCTTCACATGGCACGGTACCGCTTTGGTACGGTAGCGTACCTTGACCATACAGTCAAACTCTTCCCTCTCTTCAAAAAGGTTGACCTGCTTGATCTCGAACGCATGGACTTCCAGCTGCTCTTTCGTACCTACGACGATCTGGTTCTGCTCAGGTTTTATCGCCAGCACAAAGTGCGGGTCATGTGCACCATTTACAAAAAATCCCCTGCGTTTGCCGGTGGTATAATGCATATAGCCCTTATGGGTCCCGACAACATTCCCCTCCGTATCTACGGTCTCTCCCGGCATATCGATATCCATATGGCGTGCAAGCACTTCATCATAGGTGTTTTCGACAAAGCAGATCTCCGAACTCTCTTTTTGCTCAGCGATATCCTGAAGTACGCTGATATCCGCCGCATAAGCTTTGACATCCTCTTTGACCCACTCTCCCAGAGGGAAAAGCAGTCTGGGGATCACCTCTTTTTTGACTTCGCACAAAAAATAGCTCTGGTCTTTGTTCGGGTCTTTGCCCATATAGATGAATTTCCCGTCGGAATTGATGTAGTGTCCCGTAGCGATATACTCCGCACCGATGCTGTCCGCAAACTCCACCAGTTTTCCGAACTTGATGGTGCGGTTGCACATCACGCAGGGATTGGGCGTAAGTCCTGCTTTGTAGGATTCGATAAAATAATCATAGACCTCTTCTTTGAACGCACTGCTGAGATCCAAAAAATGTACCTTGATACCAAGATACTCCCCTACACGCTGTACTTTGGAAAAATTCTCTTCATGATACCCCTCCTTTTGATGGAGTTTCATATAGACCCCTTCAACCTCATACCCCTCTTTTTGCAGGAGTATGGCGCTGACCGTAGAGTCTACACCGCCACTCATGCCAACCAATACTTTTTTACCTTCTTTCATTTCATGCCTCTCTGTTTTTTCTTCAAATTTTGTCATAATGAGACCACTTCATTGATCTGTAGAGCGATCTCGCCGTCTGCATTGACCAATGAACCCTCTGCGATCTTTTTCTGCTCAACTGCTATACTGAGATGATCGAAATTCAGATCCATAGTTCCTATCACATGTCCTACTTCTAGTTTTTTGCATGGTATCTCTCCCCATGCAACAGTGACAACCTGATATTTTTTTGAAACATGTTCTTGCGCATCTTTACCCAATGCTGCAATCCTGAGCCTGTCCAAAGCGCTATGATGCTCGATCATCACCTCGGCACAGATATTTTTTCCATCCAATAGTACCAGTGTCAGTCGGTCAAGTCCCAAAAGCAGGATATCACCTTTTTTTAACTCCGCCAGTGCACTCTTTCTGACTTCAAACGGAGGCAGAGCAAGGGTATAGTGCGGGTAGATCCGATGCTTCTGCATCATCACTTCCAGACTGTCAGCCTGGGTGTCACCCCGCATCGATATCTCCGATCAGACGCTCCAGCAGGTACTCTTTGCTTGCAACGCGCAGGTCATCGGGAACCTCCTGCCCTGTAGAGAAGTAGCTCATAGGCACACCATAGACCAGCATGAAGTTGAGCAGTGTACCCAGGTGTTTTGTTTCATCAAACTTCGTAATGATCACAGAGTCAAGGTTTAAAAAGGAGAAGTTCGTATAGATATCTTCCATATCCTCATACTTGATCGTAGCCGGAAGCACAAGATGCACCTCAAGCTCCCTTAGTGTATCCGAATCTACATACTCCACTGTCCGGATAAGCTTCTGTGTATCATACGGAGACATACCTGCTGTATCGACGAGTATAACATCATACCTCTCCAAACGCTCCAGCGCCTCTTGAAAGCCGTCCACGTTCTCAACAGCGATATGCTCAATCTGCATAATGTCAGCATAATGTTTAAGCTGTTCGATTGCGCCTACTTTATAGCTGTCAAGATTGATAAGCGCTACACGATAAGGCTTATCCATCAGATAGGCATACCGGGCCGCCAGTTTGGCAATCGTAGTCGTCTTGCCTGTCCCGGTAGGACCTACGATCATCATCATTTTTTGTCTGGAGAGATCTTCGGGTTTCGCTTTCAATGCTTCGTCGATTTCTTCAAGCAGATAGGCAACCAGAAGTTTGCTCTCTTCGGCGATCGGTGTACCCACCAATCCGTTGATCACTTCATCCAGCCATCTCTCTGTGATCCCTTTGCGCATAAAAAGTGACTTGACCTGAGAGATCACCGTATCATTAACACCGATATCCTTTTGCAGTGTCTCTTTCATCAGCGAGAGCTGGGACTTCAGTGTTGCGATCTCCTCCATCAGAAGCGACTCCTCGCTTTTTGTTGCAAGCGTCTCGTCACCCATTGTCCTCTGAAGGTAAATTGCTTTTGGGATGGCAACTTTGATCTCGCATCTCAGCTGCCCATCATCATACTTCAGCTGTTTGGCTGAGACCAGTTCGATCTTGCCGCCATACTTCTCTACAGCTTGAGTATATGCACTTTTGGGATCTGATGCTACAAATGTTTCGTGGATCATGCCAGGTTACCTTTCATATAGGATAAAGGAATAAGTACTGAGTCCCGCTCATACCAGTGAGGATGCGGGATGGTTAGCGTCTCGTCTTGAAAAGAGACGTTTTCATAAAAAATAATATCGATATCCAGTGTTCTCGGTCCGTCTTTAAAGAGACGTTTTCTTCCGAAACGCTTCTCAACTTTGAGAATATATCGCAATAATGCTTTGGGTGTCAAGTCTGTCTCGATGCGTATCAAAGCGTTGTAAAAGTCTTCCTGCTCAATGTAACCAAACGGAGGGTTTTTCACTATCGGCGAAGTCTCTTTGATATGCACCAACGCACTGCGATTTAAAAAGGTAAAAAGGCGTTCAAACCGTCGCACCACATCACCGATATTTCCGCCGATACCCAGCAACGCCTCCCTCTTCCCGAAACTTTTGGCTGAGAGATAGGGATAGTGTCCCCCCTTCAACAGTACATTCTTTGGATCAATGCCTTTTCTCAGCATTTAAAGTACCACTGCTTTCCCATCGACCATAGCCACCATATCTTCGATACGTATCCCGAACTCCCCCGGGATATAGATGCCCGGTTCGATCGTATAGACCATACCGTCCTCAATGATCGTATCCGACTTTGAAGAGATATAAGGCATTTCATGGATATCAAGCCCAACACCATGTCCGGTAGAATGTACAAAATATTCACCAAAACCGGCTTTGGTGATCAGGTCACGGGTCAAAGCATCCACTTCCCTTGCCTTCATCCCTGATCTTGCCTTCGCTATTGCATGATCGTGGGCCTTAAGTACAACATCATAGGCTTTTTGTATCTTCTTTTTTGCAAATGTTGATTTTGTGCCGAAGGTGAATTGTTCACCCACCTGTACCGTGCGTGTACGGTCTGAGCAGTAGCGCTTATACTTGAGTCCTGCATCCACCAGCAGCAGGTCGCCTGCTTTCATTCGTTTTTTGGTAGGCAGGGCATGCGGCTTTGCCGCATTAGCATTGAGCGCAACGATAGGGTCAAAGCTGAGATCATACTTCCCGTAATCACCCAAAATAGACCTGGCTTTATAGGTCAGGGTAAACTCACTATCTCCGATACCGTTTTGCTGAAACTCTTTCGCCAGTTTTGAAAATGCTTTGGCACCCAGCTTGACAGCTTTGGCAATGATTTTCAGCTCTTCATCACTTTTGATGATACGTTTTTTATGCGAAAAATCAGCCTCCTGATGAAATGCGATCTTGGTATTTTCTGTAAAATGCCCAAACGCAGCGACAGACCACTCTTTTGGGTCAAAGAGCATCTTTTTGACCTTGCTCTCTTTAAGTATCTTTACCGCCCTGCCATACAGGTCACGATCGATGACAACCTGTGCATTTTTAACCTTCTCCCCGGCTTCTATCGTATAGCGGCTGTCAGTGATAAAGTATGCTTCACTTCCAAGTGAGAGGTAGAGTACATTGTCGCAACTGTATCCGCATTCATAGTAGATCGCATTTTCATTGTTTAGCATATAGTTCATGATTACCTCTTTGGAGATGGATTGGGGGTGTTCTTAAATCGACAAGTCATCTATGTTTCGGGCAGGTGCCCGGAAGCGACAAGTCTCAGGCTTGTGCTTGAGCTGCCTGTGCTGCTTGTACTTTGGCCTGATGCTCTTTCATTATCTTGATCTCTGTAAGCATCTGGTTCATCCCTACCATTGCAAGATGATACCCATATGGGCCCATACCTGCGATCTGCCCTGCACATACAGGCGCGATCAGCGACTTGTGTCTGAACTCTTCTCTTTGGTAAATATTGGAGAGGTGTACCTCAAGTGTAGGGATCTTCACTGCTGCGATCGCATCGCGGATCGCAATAGAAGTATGCGTATAGGCAGCAGGGTTGATGATGATACCGTCCGCATCTCCCAGACACTCCTGGATACGATCTACGATCTCGCCTTCAAGGTTGCTCTGAAAAAACTCGATCTCATGCTTGTTCTGCTCTGCAAAGGCTTTCATCTGCGCATGAATATCCTCAAGTTTCATTGGGCCGTAGATATTTTGTTCTCTGATTCCCAACATATTTAGATTTGGACCTTGAATAACTACTATTTTCATCTGTTCTACCTTATTAAAAAATTTTAGTTATCATTTTATCCAAATAGTATTAAACCCAATACAATAAGATAACAAAAAGAAGAGAGCTTTATGAACCTGATCACAGCAGACTATATCTATACCCCAGAAGGATTTGCAGAAAACCGTACGGTTGCCTATAGCGGCAAGATCGAAGCGATAGATACACTGCAGGCACTGACAGAAAAATACCCTGATGCGGATATCCACTACGCGGGAAAAAACTCCGTACTCTATCCTGGTTTTATCAATACCCATGTACACCTGGAATTTTCCGCCAACAGTACGACGCTCAAATACGGCACATTCATGTCCTGGCTGGACTCTGTCGTCGAAAACCGTAATGACCTGATACACATGTGCGATAATGCACTGATGCTCAATAAAATTGAAGAGATGCTGCACTCCGGCATTACGACATTCGGTGCCATCTCCAGCTTCGGGGCAGAGCTGGAAGCCTGTATGAAAGCGCCACAGCGGGTCGTCTTTTTTAACGAGCTGATCGGCTCCAATGCCGCCTATGTCGATGCCCTCTACAATGACTTTCTGGAACGTGTCAAGGCTTCACAGGCCTGTACACCAGAGGATCGTATCACTCCTGCCATTGCGATCCACTCTCCCTACTCGGTACACCCGGTGATCCTCCAAAGGGCGGTGCAGGTAGCCAAACAGAACAACCTGCCTCTCTCGGCACACTTTCTGGAGTCTCAGGATGAACGGGAGTGGCTGGAGGACGGCAATGGCGGGTTCAAGGCGTTCTTTGAGAAGTACTTTAATACCTCGACACCCTTAACCACGATTGATGAATTTATGCATGCATTTGACACCTATCCTGCGCACTTTACCCACTGCGTACAGGCAAATGAAGAGGAACTTGCCTACCTTGCTTCAAAGGGTCACTCTATCGCCCACTGTCCACGCTCCAATAGACTGCTCGGATGCGGCAGACTGGCGATCGAGCAACTAAGAACGCTCCAAATGCCGTTTACTGTTGCAACAGACGGACTCAGTTCCAACTGGTCGCTCAATATCTTTGATGAGCTTCGTGCGGCACTGATGATGCATCATGCTGAACCGCTGAATCAACTCTCCCAACTCCTCATTCAAAGTGTCACCTCGGACGCAGCAAAAATACTGGGAATCAATACAGGGAGTATAGAGGCAGGCAGGGAGTCAGATTTTGCAGTCATCACACTTCCTGACGCGCCTTCTTCATTGGAGGATATCGCACTGCAGACCATCCTTCATACGCAAAAGGCTTCCGAGGTCTATATCGGAGGGGAGAAGGTCCGATAGTACCTCCCCCCTCTTCCTCTCTTGAGAGCCTCTGTCTTTAAAAGGGGCATCAGCCTATTTGAACCGAACCGTTCTTCCCCCACTCATGATATTTGCTTCGCTGCGAAGCTGTTGAGGGATGCTGACCTTCAGCGTATTCTGGTCTATAAGCGTCACTTTCAACCCCTTACTGGCACGATAGCGCCGGAGAAGATCGCTGCCTGACCTCGGAACAAAATAGAGTATCACCGTACTTCCTGGCTCTGCCCTGAGCATTGTCTCCTCTTTTTCAATACGATAGAGTTTCTCCTTGAAACTTCTGGTCGTAAACTTCCAGGACTTTTGATAAGGTTCCCCGTCTACCTCTGCTTCAAATACTACCCTGTAGGTTGTCGCATACTCCAAACGTTTGATAGGCATCAAGGCAAACTGCATCTTTTTCAGGCGCTGGTGCGGATCATTTGCATGCGTCAGGATTCTGCTCATAGGTATCTCTTTGTTCTCCTCATCAAAAAGGCGAAAAGATCTGAGCTTGATGCCAGTGTAGTAGAGATCATTAAACTGTACCGATACAGGATAACCGCTTACGTCATAGTCAGGCAGAGGATCGGGGACTTCGTTATAAAAGGCTGGCATCACCCCTTGCTGCCCAGGATAGGGATGAAGGACGACCTCGGCATTTTTGGATTTGATCTCCTGTTGTTTTTTCTCATACAGTGTCTGTGGGAGCAGAAGACCACTACTTTTACAGCCATTCTGCAGATACCTTACTCCGCTGACAGGTATAAATGCTTTTTGGCACAATAGATTCAGTTTCGATGAGCCCAGTTTGTAGACATATGCATTTTGTGTACGTTTGCGGATGTCCGTCTCGGCTCTTCCTGCCCCTATCTGGTCTTTGTCGAAACTCAAAAAAACAAAACGGTGGTAGATCGCAGAGAGGAGATCATCTACTGCTGAAGCACCGTTTTTAGCATTGACAGCGATATTTTCCATCACATCTTTGGAAGCATAGCCATGATATACGACGCGGTCGGCAGGCGTTTTTCCTGTATATCCCCTGTGACCGTGTTGTTCGAGATGCCCTATCTGCTGATGCAGGACGAGGTAGTTCGCATGGGATGCCGCGGCGAGATTTAAGAGCCTGTTTCCCTGCAGGGGGATCAGCCCGCTTTTTTGACGCAGCGCATTGAGGTAGTCCAAAGAACGCCCCTCCTCGCCGGAGTACAAAAGAGCAGAGAGCAGCAGGAGGAGGAGGAGGAGGAGGAAAAGAGATGCGCTAGATCGCATTTGCCGCCTGGATAAAATCTTCGGCGACCACCTTCGGGTCTTCCAGCCCTATAGAGACCCGTATCAGCCCCTCATGCACTCCCAGAAATTTGCGTGCCTCCTCATCAAAATCACTGAAGATCGTACTCGTCATATGCAGCGCAAGGCTCCTATTATCACCGATATTCGCTGTCTGGATCACAATCTTCAGTGCATCAAGCAGCCTGAAAGCCTTCTCTTTTGTACCGCAATCAAGTGTCAGAAGCGGTCCGCACCCCTGAGGGAAGTCAGATCTGTATCTATCATAGTCGGGACTGCCGGGCAAAGAGGGGTGGTTGACGCTTACACCTTCGGGAAGTTTTTCCTGCAGTATCGCTGCCACTCTCTCTACATTCTGATTGATACGCTCGATCCTCAGCGGCAGGGTCTCAAGCCCGATCATCGTCATAAAGGACCCGAATGCATTCGCTGTCATACCCATATCCCGGATCGCACGTTTTTTGAAGATCGCCATAAATGCTTTAATGCCCATCTTTTTGACAAACTTATGCAAATCGGCATATTTCGGATGGAGCAGTTTGTCGTTCTCCGGATCAACACTTCTAAACACGGCTATCCCGCCAAGCGCGGCAGAGTGCCCCGAGATATTTTTGGTTGATGAGTGCACAACGATATCCGCCCCCATCTCAATCGGTCTTAATACTATCGGCGTGGCCGTATTGTCGATCACGAGTATCGTCTCATATTGATTACAGAGATCTATAATGCGTTGGAGATCGGGAAGCCTGAGACTTGGATTGCCCACGCTCTCCATCATTACCATCTTGATACCGCTTTTGAGTCTGGACTCGATATGATCAAAATCATCCACTTCACAGAAGCTGTTGGTGATGCCAAAACGCGCCAGAGTCTCATTGACAAGAGAATAGGTCCCCCCGAAAAACCCTCCGATACAGAGAAGCTCGTCACCGCTGTTTAGGATCGCCATACTCACCATCGACATCGCTCCCATGCCTGAAGCGGTGGCAATAGCCCCGATACCCCCCTCCATCTTCGCAACGATTGTTTCCAGCTTACTGTTCGTCGGATTTCCAACGCGGGCATAGAGCGGCTTGGCCACGCTTCCCGCAAAGATCCCTTCAGCCTCCTGGGCATTCTCATA
>DSDW01000085.1 GCA_011048515.1 Campylobacterota bacterium
ACCGTTGCACAGGTCTGAAAAGAGGCAGGCGAATTATAGCAGAGAAATACTTAGGGGTCAAGGGAGTAGTTCAGATCGATAGTATGTAGCAGGGAGTAGGGAGCAGATATAGTTCGCTTTTCTGTGAAAAGCTTTTATCAATTAAGGTTGGGGAAAGTACAATCATGCAAAATTTCCCTGCTCCCTGCTCCCTGCTCCCTGCTCCCTAGCTACTCTTCCTCTTCAAATAGTACGGTCCACTCATAGAAGGGCAGGGCTTCGAAATGGAGTTTTTCGATGTCGTATTCATAAGCGTTTGCGACAGTGACGATAGTGATCTTCCGGACCCCGTATTGTTTGTAGAGAGAGAACTTGGTCTGGGATTTGGCCCAGAGGCTCTCTTCGCTTTCAAAGGGTGCTGGGATGATCAGTTCACCCTCTTTGGTCATATAGCCATGTATCCCGAGGGTTTCGAATACTATACCGTGTTTCACGAGTGCCAGAGCGATCATCGTGTCAAACTGGGTGATGAAAGGCTGGCCGGTGGTGAGGTACTTGGCAAAGGCAAAGTCAAAAAGGATCATCTTTTTGCCACCTTTCTGGTAGCGGTCGTTGATGAAAAAGATGAGCTTTTCCTCTGTGAAGGAGTTGATCGTCCTGTAGAGCCAGTCCTTGGAAACCCTGAAGCGCTCTTTTGCAAAGGTATAAATCTGGTGGACGGAGAGATGTCTGGTATGGTGCTGTGCGAGTATCAGCAGAAGCTGTTGTTCGTTGGGCGTGAAGTGACTCTGCCAGAACTGTTTCATCGGCAAAAGCGTTGAACGGTAGGACCTTGCCAGGGCAGGAAGCGTTCCGCATTTGAGAAAATGGTTAAAGGCATTGGTCGCCGAGATGGAGCTTTCAAACGCCAAAAACTCCTCATAGTCCAGCGGGAAAAGTTCTACAGGTATGAGTTCCTGGTTCCCCAATGGTATCCGGGAGATCACGATGAGACGATCAACACTTGGCAGCTCTTCAAGGCGTCCTTCTTCATAATGATCGAGTACGAGCAGGGTGATCTCGTTGTGGTCGATATAGTGCTGCAGTGTTACTGCATTGAGTATGCCGAAGATGAGGTTGGGGTCCTCCAGGTCGATATAGAGGCGCTCCTCTTCATCGATCTCTTCCAAATGGGCCAGTATCATGGAGCTCTTACCCGCGCCGCGTACCCCAAAAAGATTGATATGTCCCTTCTCCGGAAGTTGAAGTTTTCGCGGAATGTATTTTTCACTGCTGTAGTGTTGTGAGTGAAAATATTCGAGAAGTTCCATGAGATAAAGCTCCTATCATTCCTTTTTAAAAGGAAATAATTTTTTAAATTGTACCGATTTTTGGCTGAAAAGTATTGAGACTCTCAAAAATTTTGGATATAATTCGCGTTCCTAATATATGTTAGGGGACAAACCGTCCTGTGTTTAGGCACCCGGCAATCGCTTGGCTAACGAGTTCTTTATAAGGGTAAAAAATGGAAAAAATCAGATTGAAGCTCAAAGCTTACGATCACAGAGTACTGGATAGATCAGTTGCTGCTATCGTTGATGCAGTTAAACGTACAGGTGCTGAGATTAGAGGGCCGATCCCGATGCCAACTAAACTTAAGCGTTACACTGTTCTTAAATCACCGCACGTAAACAAAGATTCACGTGAGCAGTTTGAGATCAGAATTCACGGAAGAATGATTGATATCGTTTCAGCGACTTCAGAGACTGTAGATTCACTAATGAAATTGGATCTTGCACCTGAAATCGAAGTTGAAATCAGATCAATGGACAAGTAAGAGGAGTAAAACATGGAATTTATTATTGAAAAAATTGGTATGAGCAGAACTGTTGATGTACCAAGTGTTCCTGTAACACTTCTTAAAGTTGTCGAAGCAAAAGTCTGTGAAGTAAGAGAAGACGGAAAAGCACTTGTAGCGTATAACTCAAGCAAAAAACTCAACAAAAGCATCGAAGGTCAGCAGGCTAAGTTCGGTGTGAGCAAAGAGTTTAACAAGTTCATGACGATCTCTGTAGCAGAAGGTACAGAAGCTGGCGATCTTAACCCGGCAGCACTTGCTGAAGCAGCAGTTGTAAAAACGTCACTGAACACAAAAGGGCGTGGTTTCCAGGGTGCTGTGAAACGTCACGGATTCAGCGGCGGACCAGCATCACACGGACACAGATTCGGTAGAAGAGTCGGTTCAATCGGTATGTGTGAATGGCCAGGTCGTGTACAACCGGGACAAAAGATGCCAGGTCAGTACGGAAACACTAAAGTAACAGTAAAGAATGATGTGATCTCATTTGATGCAGAGAGCGGAATTCTAGTATTAAAAGGTTCAATCCCAGGAGCTAACGGTTCACGCGGATTGGTAAGGATTGTGAAATAATGAGTACGACAGTAATTAAAACAAGTGATTTACCACAGGCGTTTTTGGAAGTGCACCCGCACAACCTATACCTTTACTGTAAAGCATATGCTTCTGGTCTAAGAGCAAATACAGCTTCTGTTAAGAATAGATCAGAAGTAAGCGGTGGCGGAAGAAAACCATTTGCACAAAAAGGTGGCGGTAGAGCAAGACAGGGTTCTATCAGAGCTCCTCACTTCAGAGGCGGTGGCGTTGTATTTGGTCCAAATACAAACAGAAACTATGACCAAAAAGTGAATAAAAAACAAAAAAGACTTGCTTTGATGCATGCGATCGCTGAAATGGCAGCAAACGAGAAGCTTTTTGTGATTGATTCTGTAAATATCGAGTCCGGTAAGACGAAAGATGCAGTAGCATTTGTAAACGGTCTTGGACAGAGAGATGTATTGGTAGTAAAAGAGATGATCGATGACAAAACATTCTTGGCATTCAGAAATCTTCAAAACGCTTACCTAATCGAAGCAAATGAGCTTAATGCTTACCTTGCGGCAGCATACCACTCAATGGTAATCGAAAAAGCCGTATTTGATAAATTGACAAAAGAGGCTTAAGATGGCAGATATTACAGATATTAAAGCAATCATGTATACAGAGAAGACTTTGGGTCTTCAAGAAGACGGTGTCATCGTAGTACAGACAAGTCCTAGAATGACTAAAAACGGTCTTAAAGAAGTATTTAGAGAGTTCTTCGGGATCAACCCACTTAGAGTTAACTCTATGAGAGTAAACGGAAAAGTGAAGAGATTTAGAGGTATCGAAGGAAAAAGAGCAGATCTTAAAAAGTTTTATGTGAAGCTTCCTGAAGATGCAAAAATCGAAAGCCTAGCGGTATAAGGAGTAGAAGATGGCAATGAAATCATACAGACCAATAACTCCGGCTAGAAGATGGATGACAAACCTTGACAGCAGTGACATCACTGCAAAAGCAAGCGTAAGAAGTCTACTCAAGAAACTTCCGGCAAGTGCAGGTAGAAACTCATACGGTAGAATCACCTCCAGACACAAAGAAGCTGGTGCGAAAAAACTTTACAGAATCATCGATTTCAAAAGAAACAAATTCGGTGTAGAAGGTACAGTGTCAACGGTTGAGTACGATCCGTACAGAAACTGTAGAATCTGTCTTGTAAAGTATGTTGACGGTGACAGAAGATACATCCTTCAGCCAAAAGGTTTGATGGTCGGTGATAAAGTAATGGCAGCGGAATCTGGACTTGACATCAAAACTGGTAACGCGATGAAACTGAAGTCTATCCCTGTTGGTACCATCGTACACAACATCGAGATCAACCCAGGTCAGGGTGGTGCAATGGCAAGAAGTGCCGGTACATATGCACAGATCATGGGTAGAGATGGCAAGTATGTTTCACTAAGACTTCCTTCCGGAGAGATGAGATATGTACTTGGTGAGTGTATGGCAACAGTCGGTACGATCGGTAACGAAGAGATCGCGAACGAAGTCGTTGGTAAAGCTGGTAGAAACAGACACAGAGGTATCAGACCGCAAACCAGAGGTTCTGCAATGAACCCGGTAGATCACCCGCACGGTGGTGGTGAAGGTAAAACAGGTTCTGGACGTCACCCGGTATCTCCTTGGGGTATGCCAACGAAGGGTTACAAGACTCGTAAGAAAAAAGCTAGTGATAAACTTATCATCAGCAAGAGAAAGAAATAAGGGGCTAAGAGATGGCAAGATCGACAAAAAAAGGTCCATTTATCGATGGTCACCTAATGAAAAAAGTGCTTAAAGCAAAAGAAGAAGGGTCAAACAAACCAATCAAAACTTGGTCAAGAAGATCAGTGATCTTCCCTGAGTTCATCGGTTTGACGATCAATGTACACAACGGTAGACAATTCGTACCGGTATTTGTGACTGAAAACCATGTTGGTTATAAACTAGGTGAATTTGCACCGACTAGAACATTCAAGGGCCACAAAGGTTCTGTACAGAAGAAGGTAGGTTAAGATGAGTAAAGCACTATTAAAATTCGTAAGAGTTTCACCTACAAAAGCAAGACTTATCGCTAGAGAAGTACAAGGGATGAACGCAGAACTTGCTCTTGCAGCACTGGATTTTATGCCTAACAAAGCAGCAGGAATCATCTCAAAAGTGATCGCTTCAGCGGTTGCAAACGGTGACTATGAGCCAGAAGAGGTTGTGATCACTTCTTGTAGAGTAGATAAAGCAGCTGTGATGAAAAGATGGAGACCTAGAGCAAGAGGTACTGCAACAAGAATCATCAAGCCAACATCACACATTCTTGTAGAAGTTGGTACGGCAACTAACGGAAAGGAAGCATAAGATGGGTCAAAAAGTTAATCCTATAGGTCTTAGACTGGGAATCAACAGAAACTGGGAGTCAAGATGGTTCCCGGCAAAAGGAAGAGCAACTGATTTCATCGCTGAAGATTACAAAATCAGAAAATTCCTTAAAAAAGAGCTTTTTTATGCGGGTGTTTCCAATATCATTATCGAAAGAACAGCGAAAAAGCTAAGAGTAAACATCATTACTGCGCGTCCTGGTATCATTATCGGTAAAAAAGGTGCAGATATCGAGAAGCTTAAAGCTACGCTTACAAGCATGCTCGATAAAGATGTTGCATTGAACATCAAAGAAGAGAAACGTCCACAAGCTTCAGCGCAGCTTGCTGCTGAAAACGTAGCGACTCAGCTTGAAAGACGTGTTGCATTCAGACGTGCAATGAAAAAAGTGATCCAGGGTGCACTCAAATCAGGTGCAAAAGGGATCAAGATCTCTGTATCGGGTAGACTTGGTGGTGCTGAGATGGCAAGAACTGAGTGGTATCTAGAAGGTAGAGTGCCTCTGCATACACTAAGAGCGAAGATCGATTACGGTTTTGCTGAAGCACACACTACTTACGGAATCATCGGTATCAAAGTTTGGATCTTCAAAGGTGAAGTACTTCAAAAAGGTATCCAGGCTGAACCGGCAGAAGAGAAAAAAGGTGGTAAAAGACCATCCAGAAACTCAAACAATAGAAACAGAGGTGAATAACTATGTTGATGCCTAAAAGAACCAAATGGAGAAAGCAGATGAAAGGCCGCAACCGCGGTAAATCTTTCAGAGGTAACAAGATCGAGTTCGGTGACATCGCAATCAAAGCAGTAGAGGCTGGTAGAATCAACTCCAGACAAATCGAAGCTGCGCGTATTACAATGACAAGACACATTAAGAGAAGTGGTAAAACCTGGATCAGAGTTTTCCCTGACAAGCCTTTGACAAAAAGACCACTTGAAGTGAGAATGGGTAAAGGTAAAGGTCCAGTTGAAGAGTGGGTAATGAACATTAGACCTGGTAGAGTTATCTTTGAGATGGCCGGTGTTGAAGAGACTCTTGCAAGAGAAGCATTGACACTTGCAATTCACAAGTTGCCATTCAAGTGTAAAATTGTCGCTTTAAAGGATACAAATGAACTATATTGATTTGAAAGAAAAAAGCGAAGCAGAGCTTTTGGAAATGATAAAAGAGAAGAAGCTTGAGCTTTTTACTCTTAAAGCAAAGCAAAGAACAATGCAGCTTACTAACACATGTGAGTTGAGAGTAGCGAAGAAAGATATCGCAAGAATCCAGACAGCATTGACTGCTGCTAGAGCGAAGTAAGGATCTGATATGCCAAAAAGACAAATAACAGGTACTGTGATCAAAAAGGCTGGAGACAAGACTGCCACTCTACTCGTAGAGAGAAAGGTGCTTCACCCAAGATATCACAAGACAGTAAAAAGATTTAAAAAATATCTTATTCATGATGAAAGAAACGAGATCAATGTTGGAGATACGATAACTGCAATCGAGTGTAGACCGCTATCTAAAACAAAGTCATTCAGACTTCTTGAAATTGTGAAGAGAAGGGAAGTAGTATGATCCAAAGTTTTACAAGATTGAATGTAGCGGACAACAGTGGCGCTAAAGAGATTATGTGTATTAAGGTACTTGGCGGATCGAAAAGAAGATATGCATCTGTAGGTGATGTAATCGTCGCTTCTGTAAAGAAGGCACTTCCGACAGGTAAGGTTAAAAAAGGTAAAGTTGTTAAAGCTGTGATCGTAAGAACACACAAAGAGATCCAGAGAGAAAATGGATCACTGATCAGATTTGACGACAATGCAGCAGTGATCATTGACGATAAGAGCAACCCGATCGGTACTCGTATCTTTGGACCTGTAGCAAGAGAAACTAGATATGCAGGATTTATGAAGATCGTATCACTAGCACCGGAGGTATGGTAATGGCAACTAAATTGAAGATCAAAAAAGGTGACCAGGTAATGGTAATCGCTGGTGATGACAAAGGTAAAACAGGAGAAGTTCTCCGTGTAATGCCAAAAAAAGAAACAGTGATCGTTGCTGGTTGCAAAATGGCTAAGAAAGCTGTAAAGCCTAGTGAACAGAACAAAGAGGGTGGATTTGTGACCAAAGAGACGCCAATCCATATCTCAAACGTAAAAAAAGTAGAGGCATAATCTTATGAGTAGAATGAAGCAAAAGTACAATGACATCGTACCTGCACTTCGCGAAGAGTGTGGGATCAAAAATGCGATGCAGACTCCGAAGCTTGAGAAGATCGTAATCTCTGTCGGTGCGGGTGAAGAGGGGAAAGACTCTAAACTCATCGAAAACATGAGAGAGACGATCTCACTGATCGCTGGTCAAAAAGCGGTTATCGTGAATGCAAAAAAATCAGTTGCTGGTTTTAAAGCAAGAGAGGGTTCACCATCTGGTATCAGAGTAACTCTAAGAGGCGAGAATATGTACAACTTCTTTGATAAGTTGGTATCGATCGCACTCCCGAGAGTAAAAGACTTCAGAGGTACACCAAGAAAAGGTTTTGATGGTAGAGGTAACTACAACTTCGGTCTTCAGGAGCAGTTGATGTTCCCGGAAGTTGTGTTTGACAACATCATTAAAACACACGGTATGAACATCACTATCGTTACAACCACTGAAGATGATAAAGAAGCATTCACGCTTTTAGAAAAGCTTGGTATGCCTTTCGCTAAAGGGAGAAACTAATGGCTAAAAAATCTATGATTGCAAAACAGAAGAGAAAAGCAAAGTTCTCAACACAGGCATACACAAGATGTAATATTTGTGGGAGACCGCACTCAGTATACCAAGATTTCGGTATTTGTCGTGTGTGTTTAAGAAAAATGGGTAACGAGGGATTGATTCCTGGTTTACGTAAAGCTAGCTGGTAAGGAGTAGTAGAAATGATGACAGATATAATGGCAGATTCTCTGACTCGTATCAGAAATGCTGCACAAAGAAGACTGGTTGTAACAACCCTTCTTCATTCAAAAATGGTTGAAGCAACTGTAGCGATCTTGGTTAACAAAGGTTACCTTGAAAGCTTTACAGTAAAAGAAGATGGCAACAAGAAAACAATTGATGTTGTGTTGAAGTATGATGACAAAGAAAAAAGCGTTATCAACGAAATCAAAAAGATCTCTAAGCCTGGACGTCGTATCCACAAAGGAAAAGAAGAGATCAAAACATTTAAAAACGGTTACGGAACTTTGGTTGTATCGACAAGCCAGGGTGTACTTGCAAACGATGAAGCGTACAAACGTGGTATCGGCGGCGAAGTAATCTGTAGTATTTGGTAAGGAGTAGAGATGTCAAGAGTAGGAAAAAAACCAGTAACGGTTCCAAGCGGTATTAATGTAGCGCTTGACGGTACTTGTGTCGTAGCGAAAAAAGGCAATCTTGAAAAGAGACTTGAGACTTACGGAAGAGTGAATGTGACTGTTGACGGTGCTGACGTAGTATTTGAAAGAGTTGGTGAAGATAAACAATCTTCTGCTTACTGGGGTACTTACAGATCACTCTTTAACAACATCATCGTCGGACTTGATCAAGGGTATACAAAACAACTTGAGATCAACGGTGTTGGTTACAGAGCTTCTGTTGCAGGTAAAGTATTGACACTTCAACTTGGATACTCTCACCCGATCGATTTTACGATCCCTGAAGGGCTTGAGATCACTGTAGAGAAGAACACTATTACAGTGAAAGGTACAGACAAACAGGCAGTTGGACAGGCGGCTGCTGAGATCAGAGAGTTCAGACCACCAGAACCATACAAAGGTAAGGGTGTGAAGTATACTGATGAGACGATCATCAGAAAAGCTGGTAAGTCGGCTAAGAAGTAAGGAGCGGTAGATGTTACAAAGTATTCAAAAAAGAAAAAATAAACTACGTGCTCAAAGAAAAGCAAGAGTAAGAGGTAAGATCTTCGGTACAGCAGAGCTACCAAGACTTACAGTCTTTAAGTCAAACAAGCACTTCTATGCGCAAGCTATCGATGATAATGCAGGTGCAACATTGGCAGCTGCTGATGGTAAAAAAATGGGACTTAAAGCAAACCAGGAAGATGTGAAGCAGGTAGCAGCAGAAATGGCGAAAGCGCTTGCAGCGAAAAACATCGATGCGGTTGTTTTTGATAGAAATGGTTACCTTTACCACGGTGTTGTTGCGTCATTTGCTGATGCACTCAGAGAAGCCGGAATTAAGTTTTAAGGATAAGCGATGCAACAAGAAACTGTAGAAAAAGAATTTGAAGAAGTAATCGTTAACATCGGACGTGTTGTTAAGGTTGTCAAGGGTGGTAGAAGATTTAGATTTACCGCTCTTGTAGTAATCGGTGACAAAAACGGTACAGTAGGATACGGATTCGGGAAAGCAAAAGAAGTTCCTGATGCGATCAAGAAAGCTGTCGATGATGCACACAAAAACCTTGTCAAAGTAAACATCAAGGGAACAACGATTGCTCACGATATCGAGCATAAGTTCAATGCAAGTAGAATCTTGCTTAAGCCAGCCAGTGAAGGTACAGGTGTAATTGCCGGTGGTGCAGCCAGACCGGTACTTGAACTTGCAGGGTACAAAGATATCTTGACGAAATCGATCGGGTCTAACAACCCTAACAACTTGGTAAGAGCGACTGTAGAAGCACTTACCAGAATCAAAGCGTAAGGGGTAAAGTATGGGTCTACATAATTTACAACCGGCACCAGGTTCTACACGTAACAGAAAAAGAATCGGACGTGGCCAGGGTTCTGGTACAGGTAAAACAGCAGGTAAAGGTAACAAAGGTCAAAAAGCAAGATCTGGTTACAATGAGAAGAGAAACTTCGAGGGTGGACAGCAACCGCTAGCAAGAAGACTTCCAAAAGTTGGATTTACTTCAAGAGTTGTCAAGCCACATGTGATCAACATAGTGAAGAGTACAAAAGTGGCTGAACTTGAAGAGATCACAATTGAGAGTATCAAATCAGTATACAGACTTCCAAAGTCAGTAACCAAAGTAAAGCTTATCGGTACTGGTGCGAAAGATCTCGCAGCTAAGATCAAAGATGACGCTGTAACAACAAGCGGAAAATAATCATGGGTAACGCTTTAACTCAAAAAATCCTAATCACTTTAGGATTTCTTTTTGCGTACAGAGTTTTAGCCTATGTTCCTACACCCGGGGTTGACCTTGGCGTGATCAAAGAGTTCTTTGACGCCAATACCAACAACGGGATTGGAATGTTAAGTATGTTCTCCGGTGGTGCGGTTGAACGATTAAGTATTATCTCTCTGGGTATCATGCCTTATATCACCGCCTCTATCGTAATGGAACTTCTCGCAGCTACCTTCCCTACACTTGGACAGATGAAAAAAGAACGTGACGGTATGCAAAAGTATATGCAGATCATCCGTTATTTCACTATTTTTATCACTGTTGTTCAGGCGATCGGAGTATCTATGGGGCTGCAGAGTATGACAGGACGCTCAGGGCAGAGTGCGATCATGATCGATCCGATGGTCTTTACGGTATTGACGACATTCTCTATGTTGGCGGGGACGATGCTCTTGATGTGGTTTGGTGAACAGATCACGCAAAAAGGTATCGGTAACGGTATCTCTTTGATCATCTTTGCAGGTATCGTATCCGGACTTCCATCAGGCATTGGAAATACGATAAGAGCAGTCAATGCAGGTGAGATGAACTTCCTTGTAGTGCTTGGGATCCTTGCGATCATGATCATCACAATCCTTGCGATCATCTATGTTGAGCTTGGGGAGAGAAGGGTTCCTATCTCCTATTCAAGAAAGACGATCATGCAGAACCAGTCAAAGAGAGTGATGAACTATATTCCTGTCAAAGTGAACCTTTCAGGAGTGATTCCTCCGATCTTTGCTTCGGCTGTATTGATGTTTCCTCTTACTATGTTGCAGTCAGGTACTTCCCCGATCGCCACAACGATCGCCGATGCATTGGCACCGGGCGGATTGATTTTTAACGTTGCCACGTTCCTGCTGGTAATGTTCTTTGCATTTTTCTATGCATCGATCGCATTCAGCGCAAAAGATATTGCTGATAACCTTAAAAGACAGGGTGGATTCATCCCGGGTGTAAGACCGGGCGAACATACTAAAGAGTTCCTGAACGAGGTTGCAAGCAGATTGACCGGTTCGGGCTCTGTCTATTTGGCCATCGTTTCAACGGTACCGTTTGCCATCGTATCCGGTATGGGTGCCAGCTTCTACTTCGGTGGGGTTGCCGTCCTGATCATCGTACAGGTTGCACTCGATACAATGAGAAAGATCGAAGCACAAAGAACGATGAACCAATACAACACTTTGGGCAATGTGGGTCTGTAATGGCTATTGCACTAAGAAAAACAGATGAGATCGCCAAGCTTAGAAAAGCTGGCGAGATCGTTGGGAAAACACTTCAATATCTCCGCGAAAATATCAAACCCGGTATGACACTGAAGCAGATCGATGAGATGGGTGAAAAGTTCATCCGTGAACATGGAGCTGTTCCTTCTTTTAAGGGGCTCTATGGATTTACAGGATCTGTATGTACCTCTTTGAATGAAGTATGTATCCATGGTGTACCTGATGATAGGGTCATTAAAGAGGGCGATATCCTTGGTTTGGATATCGGTACAAAGCTTGATGGCTATTACGGTGATGCGGCAATCACAATGCCTGTTGGCAAAGTGAGTGCTGAAGATGAGGCGCTGATCGCCTGTTCGAAAGATGCACTTTACCATGCGATCGAGAGTATCAGGGAGGGAATGCGCTTCAAGGAGCTGACGAAGATCCTTGAGGATTTTATTACCGGGCGCGGATACGTCCCGCTCAGAGACTACTGTGGCCACGGCATCGGCACCAAGCCGCATGATGAGCCCAATATACCTAACTATCTTGAAGGTAAGACAAACCAGGGTCCAAAGATCAAAAACGGTATGGTATTCTGTATCGAACCAATGGTCTGTCATAAATCTGGAACACCACTCATCCTGGAGGATGATTGGTCTGTAGTGAGCGAGGACGGTCTGCGTACAAGCCATTATGAACACCAGGTAGCGGTTGTTGATGGTAAAGCGGTGATACTTACCGAGGCGTAAGGTTTTGATTTAATATGACACTTATTGAACAAAGTCCAATAAGTTTCGTTAACACTGGGTTTCCCTCGGCGGGATGCCCACGCACCCTTGGTGCTTTTTTAGCAGAGAAGTAAAGGAATACAATGGCTAAAGATGACGTAATTGAGATTGACGGCAAGGTAGTTGAAGCGTTACCAAATGCTACCTTCAAGGTAGAGCTTGACAACGGCCACGTGATCCTTTGTCATATCGCAGGAAAGATGAGAATGCACTATATCAAAATCCTTCCCGGTGACAAAGTAAAAGTTGAACTGACACCTTACAGCCTTGACAAAGGCCGTATCACGTTCAGATACAAATAATGGTTACCGTGCAGGCTAATTTCTGCACGGTAAAGTCACATCGCTTTTCCTTTTCTCGGATAGGAATAAGACATAAGATAAAATTAATATCATTTTGGATATAATCCTCCTCCCTATTACCATTAGGAAGATAGGAAACTGCGTGAAGAATTTTTGGTTAATTTGCACCGATTACTCAAGAATTGGATTATGGTACTTCAATAATCCACGCAACATAAAGGGTGCATAGAGGCACTCCAGGTGCAAAACAAACGACAACGCAAGGGGAGTTCAGTTTTTGAACTTCTTTAGATAAAGCGTCGTACTTATATAGAAACAGGAGTAACCAAATGAAGGTTAGACCATCGGTTAAGAAAATGTGCGATGACTGCAAAGTGATCAAGCGCAAAGGTATTGTACGCGTGATTTGTAAAAATCCAAAACATAAACAGAGACAAGGATAAACATGGCACGTATTGCAGGTGTTGATTTACCACAGAAGAAAAGAATGGAGTATGCACTTACTTACATTTTTGGTATCGGTCTTACAACTTCAAGACAGATCCTTGATGCAACAGAGATCGATTATAATAAAAGAGTTCACGAGTTGACAGATGCTGAAGCTGCAACTATCCGTAACTACATTCAAGACAACTTGATGGTAGAAGGGGATCTCAGAAAGAAAGTTGCTATGGATATCAAATCATTGATGGACCTAGGGAACTACAGAGGATTGAGACACAGAAGAGGACTGCCTGTGCGTGGTCAAAAAACGAAGACAAATGCGCGTACTAGAAAAGGTAAGCGTAAAACTGTCGGTTCAGCGTAAGGAGTAGCAGAGTATGGCTAAGAAAAAAGCAAAAAAGAATATTGCTAAAGGTGTAGTATACGTAGCAGCTACATTTAACAATACAGTAATCACAGTTACTGACGAGATGGGAAACGTGATCTCTTGGAGTTCTGCAGGAGCACTAGGTTTTAAAGGTTCTAAAAAGTCTACTCCATTTGCTGCGACTGAAGCAGTTGCAGATGCGATGAGCAAAGCGATGGAAAACGGCATCAAAGAAGTAGGGATCAAAGTTCAGGGTCCTGGTTCAGGCAGAGATACTGCAGTAAAAGCAATTGGTGCAACAGAAGGTATTCGTGTAACTTCTCTGAAAGATATTACACCACTACCACACAACGGGTGTAGACCACCTAAGAAACGTAGAGTATAAGAGGTACAGAGATGGCTAGATATAGAGGTCCGGTAGAAAGATTAGAGAGAAGACTTGGTGTTGATCTTGGTTTGAAGGGTGAAAGAAGACTTGCTGGCAAGTCCGCACTTGAAAAAAGACCATACGCACCGGGACAACATGGACAAAGAAGAACAAAGATCAGTGAATACGGTCTTCAGCTTCAAGAGAAGCAAAAAGCGAAGTTCATGTACGGAACAAGCGAAAAGCAGTTTAGAGCGCTTTACAAAGAGGCAAACAGAAAAGAAGGGAACACAGGTAACGTTCTTGTTCAACTTCTAGAGCAAAGACTTGACAATGTAGTTTACAGAATGGGCTTTGCAACAACAAGAGCATCTGCTAGACAATTTGTAAACCACGGTCATATCCTTGTTGACGGGAAAAGAGTAGACATCCCATCATTCAGAGTAAAAGCAGGCCAAAAGATCGAAATTAGAGAAAAAAGCAAGAACAATGTTCAAATCCTTAGAGCTATCGAACTGACTAACCAGACTGGTATGGTCGAGTGGGTAGACGTAGATAAAGAGAAACTCTTCGGTATCTTTACAAGAGTACCTGAAAGAGATGAAATCTCAATTCCAGTTGAAGAGCGTTTAATCGTCGAGCTATATTCTAAATAATCTGAGTAAAGGCTAGCTAATGAGAAAAATTAAAGTTGCACCATTTATGCCAACTGAGGTAGAGGTAAACGAGATCAGTGAAAACAGAGCACAGATCACTGCTTACCCTTTTGAGAGCGGATATGCAGTAACACTTGCACACCCTCTTAGAAGGCTGATTCTTGGTTCTTCTATCGGATATGCACCGATCTCTGTAAAGATCGAAGGTGCTGCACATGAGTTTGACAATATTAGAGGTATGCACGAAGATGTAGCGGTCTTTATTATCAATCTTAAAAATATCCGTTTCAAGATCAAAGATGAGAGTGACAGAGTAGAAGTAAGCTACTCTTTTGCCGGGCACAAAGAAGTCACGGCGCAAGATTTGAATAACGACCTCATAGAGGTTGTAAACGGTGATCTTCCGCTGGCAACACTGAATGAGGATGCAGAGCTCAACTTTACAGTGGTGATCTCCAAAGGTATCGGGTATGTGCCGAGTGAGAACCTGAGAGATGAAGTCGCGAACGATGCGATCGCTTTGGATGCATTCTTTACACCGGTAAGAAAAGCAAACTATGTGATCGAGCCTGTACTTGTAGAGGATAATCCTAGCTTTGAGAAGATCACATTTGATATCGTTACAGATGCGCAGATCGGTCCGGTTGAAGCATTTACCAACGCGCTTGAAGTGATGAACAAGCAACTCTCTATCTTTAATGGTGTACTTGATGTAGATATCTCAACAGCTCCGATCAAAAAGAGCAGTGATGAGAGTGAACTGAAGCCTTTCCTCCAGGTAGTGGATTCGTTGGGGTTAAGTGCAAGATCGTTCAACTCACTTGATAGAGCGGGTATCAAATACCTTGGTGAACTCGTACTGATGAGTGAAAACGAGATCAAAAACATCAAAAACCTTGGTAAAAAGTCTCTTGATGAGATCAATGACTGTCTGGTAGAGCATGGATTTGGTGAAGATTATGATCTTTCAGATGTTACAAGAGCACATCTTGTTAAAAAATTAGAACAATTAAAACAATAAAGGATTCCCATGAGACATAAGCATGGTTACCGTAAACTAAGCAGAACATCTGCACACAGAGCGGCACTTCTTAAGAATCTTTCTATTGCTTTGACAAGAGAAGGTCGTATCGAAACGACGCTTCCAAAAGCAAAAGAGCTGAGAAGTTACTATGAAAAATTGATCACGAAAGCATCTGCTGGTGATTTCAATGCACACAGAGCTGTATTTGCAATGCTTCAGGACAAAGAAGCAACAAACAGACTTGTAACAGAGATCGCACCGGAGTACAAAGAGAGAAACGGTGGGTACACACGTATCATCAAAACTCGTACAAGAAAAGGTGACGCAGCACCTATGGCGATTATCGAACTCGTATAATCGTTCACTGCACTACAACATATCAAGGCGCTGCCTTGAGTGTTATCCTTCAATAATTCCAAAAAAATATAATAAACTCATTGACATATTCAATCTTTTAGTGTATAACACTCAAGGTAAACAAAATGGTGAATGATTTTGTTATAATATCAATAAAATAAATAAAGATTAAGTTACTATAAAAAGGAAAAAAATTGATCCCTTTTACAGATGAAGAACTGGAACCGGCAGTAATGAATGTGATTGAAAAAGTGAGACCCTCTATTCAGATGGATGGCGGGGATATCAAGCTGATTGCGATTAAAGACGGTGTGGTCTATGTGCAGCTGCAGGGAGCCTGTGTCGGCTGTTCAAGCAGTGGTACGACACTGAAGTTCGGTGTGGAAAAGCAGATGAAGACACTGATCCACCCCGAGATGACAGTAGTGAACGTACCTTTTGGATATGAAGACAAATTGGAGCAATTGAGATAAGATGGCAAAAGTAAATAAAAATCTATTATTGCAGCGTGCTGAAGGAGAATTCCTTAATGGCGAGTTCGGCAGTGCATTAAGGGATTATGCTATTTTACTGAAAGACTACCCGACACTGGATGAAGCAAAAGTCGGCGTTTATCTGAGTGATCTGGGTATCGAGAGCAGTGAAGAGGCACATGCACTGTTTGATTACTACCAGGCGATCAAAGATGAGAAAGAGAACGCGGTGGAGATCATTGACAGTCTTATCCGTACACTTGACAGTTCCAAAGACACACTGAAAAAACTGCTTGCTGATCCTATTCAGGAGCAGATCGAGTACAGCGACGGGATACGTTACAGCGATTTTCTGGAACTGGTAAAAGAGAGAGGCTCCTTTAAGAAGACCTTTGAAGACATTATGTTCTCTACAAAGATCATCATTACAAACAAAGATGAGTTTATCGATTTTGTGAAAAAGTTGACAGCGGAAGGATTTGACGAGACGGCGCTTAGCTATCTTGATGCATCAAGTGCGCTTTTTGGGAACGATCAAGATATTCTGACCCTCTATACATTGGTAGCAGGACACAAACAGTGAAAATAGCATCTGAACTGAAGGGATACCGCTTCTTGAGCGACGATACGAACGCATTGGATACCGATACGCTCTTTTTGAGAACGTCACAGAACATGCCATACTACGAGAAGCTGGACCCCAAACCGGAATCCATCAGCGTCGAAGAGCTTATCGGACTCTGGGAGCTTGAAAAACTCAGGGTGGTAGGTGTGACCGGCACGAACGGCAAGACAACAACGACAGCTGCGATCTACTCCTTTCTTCTGGATCTTGGTGAGCAACCGGCGCTTCAGGGTACGCGGGGTCTCTTTGCAGGGGAGCGTCGTATCGAAGAGAAGAGTATGACAACCCCCTCGATCCTGGAAACACTGCATAATATGAAGCAGGTACTTGATCTGGGATGCAACTATTTCATTATGGAGGTTAGCTCTCATGCGATCCATCAGAAGCGTATCGAGGGGATAACGTTTGCGCTGAAAGTGCATACCAATGTCACAAGCGATCATCTGGATTATCATGGTACTGTAGAGGAGTATCGGCGTGTCAAAAGTCTTTTCTTTGCTGATGAGACACCAAAACTGCTCAATAAAGACGATATACGTGCCATCACTTACAATCCTGTGAATGCTCAAAGTTACGGAGTGGACGAACCGGCGACTTTTAAGGTACAGGCATATTCACTGATGCATGGTATTACTGCGGGAATCAAACACCTGAAGGAAGAGGCGACGTTCCACTCTCCCATGGTAGGTCTTTTTAACCTTTTCAACCTTATGGCAGCAGTGGGCGCAGTCCAACTATTGACACAAAAGCCTCTCCAGGATATTTGTGATGTCGTTGAGCACTTTGCAGGTGTCGCCGGTCGTATGGAGGTGGTCAGCCGTGATCCGCTCGTGATCGTGGATTTTGCGCATACCGATGACGGAATGCACCAGGTGCTTGACTCGATCAAGGACAGGGACATCTCAGTAGTCTTCGGAGCAGGCGGTAACAGGGACAAGGGCAAACGTCCGCGTATGGGTGCCGTGGCAGGAAAATTTGCCAAAAAGATCTATGTGACCAGTGACAACCCGCGCGACGAAGTCCCTGAACAGATATTAGAAGATATCCTAGTGGGCCTGCTTGGCAAAGAGCATGTCGTGGCTACGCCTGACAGACGTTTGGCGATAAAAATGGCACTGGATGAGCTCGAAGACAATGAAGTACTGCTTATCCTCGGCAAGGGAGATGAGGAGTACCAGGAGATCAAAGGGGTGAAACACCCGTTTGATGACAGACAGGTGGCAAGAGAACTTCTTGACGAGAAATTAGAAATTAGAAATTAGAAATTAGAAATTATGGGGGCTTTTCTCTGAAAAGCTTTCATCATGGATCCCCCGAGTAATAGTCATACCTTTGGTCACAGCGTGGGTTGGCAAGCCAACCCTAGAAAAAAAGCATTTGATTTACTGTAATAATCTGTATTAAAAGAGAGTGTTGATTCCGGATCGAGTCCGGAATGACGGAAAAAAACCTGACACTTCCCCATAACCCTGTCATGATGCTACCTGCTACCTGCTAGTCTTGTATAAAGTCCTGCATCGCTATGGTGTAGGCGTCATAGAAGTTCATGACATATCCGCCGTACTCTTTTACAAAAAGATCGGCATCCTTCCGTTTTGCGAACGCATACTTGCTAAAGTTACTCATGGTTGCCTCTCTGTTGCTCCCGACCACATAAAAGGCACTTTGTGCCGGAATGAACTTCAGTGTAGTGACATCTACGACCTTGAGATCATAGAGGTCGGTCCTGTTGATCTCGTTGTCATGGACGACGCAGTGAAGAGAGCAGTACTGCCGAACCATGTTCTCTTTGCTAATGGAGGCATGGTTTGTTTTGTAGAATGTCGGAAGGTCCATGCCGCATATGACACAACTCTCTTTGTGATGACCTTTTTGAAGCAAGATAGTTTGTGAGGCAGGTACACTTTGAAAACGGGTATATGTTTTCAGAGGTATTGGTTCCTTGGTTTCGGTACATGCACTGATAAGAAATGCCCCGAAAAGAGTTAAAAAGATATAGGTGGTTTTCACAAAAACCCTTTACTGCTCATGGTGAGTTTTTTTATGCTAAATCAATAAGAGTGACAAGTATAACCTAAATAATGTGAATGTTCATTGTAAAGTAAAGTGCGGGTGGAGAGAAAAATGGGGTATCTTATTTGCAAAGGGGGAGTGCCTTTGCAGATAAGTCAGGAGTGGGCTACAAATGAGAGTTAAAAGCCTCAAGGTGATGATAGCTGCCGTTTAACAAGTGTTCATAAGCCAATGCAAGATCCTCCGGAAGATCCGTATCTAAAATTTTATTCAAATCAGCAATATCTACTTCTTCAATTGCCACACCTACCTCTATCGCATCAGTGAGAGAAAGCGCGCCTTTTGCAATCAGTTGATCATAGAGTGCCTGCAGTTCACTGTTTTCAAAAACTCCTCTGGACTCGAGTGTTGTAGGGATATCAAGCTCATATTTTTCTGATAGAAGAAGCACAGTATTCATATGTTGTTGTTCTGAAGATGCGATATTGGCAAAGATATCAACTCCCCATGCAGCGTAAAGATACTCATAAACATCTCTTGCCAGTTTTTCTTCTTCAACGAGATAGATCAGATCTGCTTTTTGCAGCGCTGTAAGGTCTGCTGCCGGGATACTGTCAATCATTGTCTGGAGCTGTTCAAGAGTTTGATTGTGCTCAGTATTCATACCTTTTTGTTGTGCTTCTCTTAGTTCCTGGCGAATACCTGAAAGTTCAGATTCAGTGATCCTTTTTACCCGAAGTTCATTCATCAGGACATTTTCAAGTTCACTCACACTTCGTGTACTCTCCTCATACATAGCTATTCTAGCATGAATACGTTCCTGAATTTGGAGTGCCTGCTCTTCTGAAAGGTTCATCGTAGAGAGATTGTTTTCCAGGCAGTAGGCATAGGCCTCATCGGAGATGGCAGCGATGGCTTTGTTCGTTCCCGGTGTAGCCGTATCTATTTGCGTATCGTTCAAACCGAACTCTTCTTTGAGCATGGCTCGTACCTGAGTATTGCTTGCCAGTGTAGTCACTACAGTAACTACCTCGCCTTGTTGTGCTTCAAGTTTATATTGCAGCTTTACTTCACCTGCTTCTATAGTGCCGTTTCTGTTGATATCGATATATCCGCCTTCTGCATTGATAGGGAAGGCAGGCTTAGTAGAGAATCTGTATCTGGATTGGCCCATATACTGAGCAAGCTGTCCATTTGCATCTGTAACCGTTGCGCCCTCTACAGGACCTCTCTCTACCGTAATTTCAGTTTCACTGCTTGTTTCTGTATCCGTTGAAGATGTACCGCTGCATCCTGCTAAGACAAGCGCTGCTAATGTTGAGACGATGAATGATTGTTTTAACATGACTTTTCCTTTTGCATCATTTTAAAAATTCTTTCGAACTTTTGTGATAGAGCAGTATAGATGAGGTTTGTTACCTGGATGTTACCTGAAAAGTCAAAGTGTTTATTGATTTAATCGCTTTTAGTGTTTATAGTATGATTTGAGGTGTCACTGCCAATTAAAAATATAAATGGATACTTACTGTATTGTTCTGGTCTACTTCAAGTTTTTTTTCTATTCCCAGCTCTTTGCAAAGTTTATCTACAATATGCAGTCCTATGCCAAGCCCACGGTCACTCTCTTTATAGAACCTGTCAAATATCTTGGAGGGATTATGAATGCCATGACTGCTGTTTGAAATGCTCAGTTGATGTTCTTTTGCGGTGATCTTGACAAAACCGTTGGAAGTGTTATACTTGCAGGCATTACTGAGTAGATTGTAAATAATTCTTCCGAACGCATGTTTGTCAGAGTAGATAGTTGTATCCTCTACTTGAACCTCCCAGTCAAGATAGTTATACATGGATGAAAAAAAGGCAATTTGTTCATCAACTGTTTCTTTGAGAGAAAATCGATTTTTATGAAACTGCATCTCTTTGAGATAGCTATCCAGATTTTTGTGGAGCATGGAGATGGCTTTCGCACTTTGTACAATACTTGCTACCTCCTCATTGTTTGTATTCATCATTTTTAGATTAATGAGAATAGAGGTAATAGGGGTATTGAGGTCATGGATAATATCCTTAATGAACTCTTCCATGATCATTAAAGACTTGCGCAGTGGGTTGATGGTATAGAAAGAAAAGAGCAGTGAAATGACAATTGCAATCAGTGTCAGGAATAAAAATTGCCATAGTATCGTTTGCTTGGTCGCTTGTAAAAGGTTCTGATACGAAGGTAATGGATAGAAGATCTTTAAAACGTTTTCTTTGTCTTCTAATAGGGGTACTAAAATATAAAGTGTATTTTGATCAAAGTATAGTTCATAAAATTGAAGCGATTTGGTTTGGGGGACGATGTCAATATCAAAACGGTTATCCTCAAAAAAGAAACTGTAGTTTTTCATCTCTAAAAAAAGGTGTTCGCTCAAATGCTCTTCTTCCACTTTATAGTAATTATAAAAAATCACTGCCAAAAAGAGCTCAATAACGATGAAAAAGAGTATAAAACTCTTGATAAGCGATTCTTTTTCAGATAATTTTATAACCGACTCCTCTAATATTTTGGATGTTTATTCTAAGATTTTTTTTGAGTTTTGCGATGTTGACCCTTAAAGCCAGATCGTTTGGTTTTTCCAAAAAGAGCATCAGCTCATCCTTGGTCACGGGGTTTGGATGATTTTTCATTAAAGAGAGTAGAATATTTTTTTGTACTTCACCTAAATGTAAAGGTTTTGAGTGATTAAAAAGCTCTTCCGTGGCAAGATCAGTTTCCAAGCCACCTACTTTTAGTTTTTCTCTGAGAGATGCCGTTTTGGCTTTGATTCGGATCAGCAGTTCATCGGGATCAAAAGGCTTTTTTACATAGTCGTCCGCACCGGCTATAAAGCCTTTGGTGACAGAATCCACGTCTGTCAAAGCACTGATAATGATCGTCGGCGTAAAATCTTCAGCTTCCCTCAAAGAGGTGAGCAGGTCCACTCCGTTGATGAGCGGGACATTGATATCAAGCAGATAGAGGCAGTATTTATTCTCATAGCTCAGATCAAGTGCCTCTTCACCATCTTTGGCCCAGTCGACGGTATAGTTCTCGCGGGTAAGAAACCTGATCAATGATTTTGCGAGGTTTGGATCATCTTCGAGCAGCAGCAATTTATTCAAAACGCACTCCCATTTTCAGAGATACCATATGTGCCGGGGAGATATCATTGAGTCCGTAGGCATAGTTTATCGTTGCAAACAAACGTTTTGAAAACGCATAGCTGTTAAACCATGAAACTGCTTTATAGGGCTGGGTATGAGAGTAGGGTGATCCAGAATAATCATAAGAGAACGCACTGTACCAGTTTGGAGTAAGCGCATATCCGCTACCAATGGAGTAGGTATGGAAATCTTTATAATCCACATGGCGACTGTCTCCGCTGAGGGTATACCTATAGTAGAGATAGAGATTCTGTTTTTGTGAAATATTGCGGTTTACATAAAGAGAAGTAAAGAGATCATTCTCTCCTGTTCCGGTATCCTTCTCGGCCGTGGCAAGTTTTGTTCCCACATCCAGCTTTGTCATCAGTATTGCGCTTTCCATGTAATATCCGGTACTAAGATAGAGGTCACCATAATCAGCAGAGATACTATTTGATGAGGTGGAGGCTGTATTGTTAGCGTTGGAAAGTGTAATATCCCAGTTGCTATACCTGTAATTTGCAAAAAAATTAAAATTCGTTGTTGTTTGTGAATGTTTGTCAGCACTGATATCACTACCTGCCAGAAGTGTCAATACTCCAAGATAGTGTTGGTTGGGAGAACAGCCATTTTCGTCGACAATTTCGTCAAAAGATGAATCGGGACACTTATCCACACTATCCTCCACTCCATCTATATCGCTATCCTGGTATGCAAATGTGATAGAGGAAAGTAAAATGAGAGCACTAAACAGTTTCATAAACATTATCGATGTCCACCTGGCTGATGCATTTGCGGCATTGGCCTTGGTGGCGCACTTTGCATCATTGGTGTACCTTTCATCGCAGAAGTGTTTTGGGCTCCCTGAGAAGTCCTCATACTATCACCCTTCTGAGTAAACGAATTTTTCAGGTCAGACATCACTTCTTGGCGTGTCTTTTCATTCATTTTTCTTAGTTTCATTTTGAGTTGATTCATCAGTACCCTTTTCTGGGAAGGCGGAGCTTTTTTGATCTGAGAAACCAGTTTTTGGATATCTGTAGATGGTTGCTGTGATTCCTCTGCAAGGAGAGTATGGCTAGCGAAAAAAAGTATGAAGATAGTAATAAAAAAATATCGCATTATGGCTCCTTCTATGTAACTATATAGAAGTTTTGTTAATCAAGTGTTACTTGGAATTCTACCAATAATTTTATCTAAACAAACCTCCGAAAACAAAATAGTTGGCGGAGTGATTTTCAGAAATAATCTAAAATTAAGTAAATAGGAGTAAAATACTCTTAAATAAAATCTCAAAGGATAAGAAAATGGTGCAAGGTATACCACAACCGGCTTTTTATATATTTAAGTGTCAGCAGTCTGCACCTCCGGGCATGCCAAAACCAAGCTGTGTAAAGCATGATGACCCTGAATCGCAGCAGTTGTTCCAGCATCTTGCTCAAACTTTGATGCAAAAAGGGATCATCGCAACCGTGCAGCCGATTCAGACAGGTTGTCTGAACCGTTGTCAACAGGGTCCGGTAATGCTTGTAGAACCGGGACACACGATGTATGTAGGATTGACAAAAGAGAAGATCGACAGGATCATCGATGAACATATCATCGGCGGGAATGTCGTCTCTGAATATGTGATCGATGAAGCAATGTGGGGAGAGCCTATTTCTCCGGCATCGGTAGCCAGATAAATCTCTTCAATCAGTTTCGCAGGCATCGCCCTGCGATACCTCATGATTTCCTCACAATTTTCAGTATAATAGAAAGCGATGGAGTATTTTGGTATAATCCCGACAACTATAATAGAAGATAGGAAAGCGTATGAACATCACGATGTTTTACAGTAAGATTCACAGAGCAACGGTTACAGATGCAAATCTGAATTATGTCGGTTCTATTACTATCGACCGAGATCTTATGGATGCGGCCAAAATGCGTGTCGGCCAGAAGGTTGATATCGTGAACAATAATAACGGAGAGCGTTTCTCTACCTATATCATCCCCGGAGAAAGAGGGAAAAGAGATATCTGCCTCAACGGTGCAGCAGCAAGAAAAGTACAAAAGGGTGACAAGATCATCATTATTGCCTATGCAACGATGAGTGAAGAAGAAGCGGATACATTTCAACCCAAGATCGTGATCCTGGAGGATGACAACAGTATTGCCCATGAGTTTGAAGGACTTGAATAATGTTTGAAGGATTCAACTTGGGTGACATGGGCAAAATGATGGAGCAGCTCCAGGAGAAGGCCAAAGAGTTACAAGAACAGGCAAAAAATGTTGAGTTCACTGCGAAAGCAGGGGGCGGCATGGTCACCGTGACTGCAAACGGCGCAGGTGAAGTGGTGGATATCACGATCGATGATTCTCTGTTGGAAGATAAAGAGTCTTTGCAGATATTGTTGATCTCGGCAGTGAATGATGTCAATAAGATGGTAGAAGACAATAAGAAATCCCAGGCAATGGGGATGATGGGTGGAATGAACCCTTTCGGTTCAAAGTAGGGCGATCAGGGTCTGCGTGTATCAATAAGATAGTTGAACTCTTTGGATGACCGAAGCGCAATGATCTTTCTTGATACCGGTGAGCTTTTCCCTTCGGTTTTGATCACTTTTTTAAGTGTTTTGCTTATTTTCATCTTTTTCTCCTTTTTGTTTATTGGACTCATGTAGTTGAGACACTGCAATAATATATGAATAAAGTTACCAGATGGTAACAGATAAGGATGACGGCATGAATGAAGTAACACAGGCCATTGAGAACGATTCGATCGCAAAACTGAAATCACTGATCAAAAACGGTACGGATATCACCAGGCCGATTATTATCGGTGAAGAGTATGAGCTGGAGGATTATGATGAGATCAGCCCGCTTTTTTATGCGATAAGGAAGTACGCTTCTCTGGAGCTTATCGAATTGCTGCTTGAAAACGGTGCGGATCTCTTTGAGAGGGACAGCGACGGCATCTCCGCGCTTGATGTGGCCATCAAGTTCAAGCGCAAGGATGTGATCCAGTTCTGTATCGATAAGGGGTTTGACCTCAATGTAACGACACGGAAAAGCGGGATCACCCCCGTTATGCTTGCCGCCTGTTTCTCCGATCTTGATATGATGAAAATGCTCATCGATCATGGCGGAGATATCAATGCATCGGACAGGGCGGGTATGGCACCCAAAGACTATGCAAAGAAGCTCGGCCAGAAAAAGATGGTGGAGTTCCTCTCCGAGCACGGAGCGAAGTTCAACGTCTACCCCGAAGAGGCGTAATC
>DSDW01000086.1 GCA_011048515.1 Campylobacterota bacterium
GAGCGTTTCATTGCTCTCTTTCACCTCAACAGGATATTGGGAGAAGAAACTGCTTTTGTTGATCGCACCCTCGTAGACCTTGTACTCCTTCTCCTCCGTGACGATACGGATATACTCCCCCTCAACGATCAGTTTCTTGATCTTCTCCTGGGTGAAGAGTGCATTGGCCTGCTTATGGGTGATCACCTCGGCACTGTCACGAAGTATCGCAAAAGTGAGCAGGAGGGTCAGTGCGGCTAAAAGCGATACGATGATCTTCAGATGTTTGGTCGCGTTAAAGTATTGCGTTATTGCCTTCACTGCTCACCTCTATCTCATTTAACAGTACCCAGTTGGAACTAAGATCCTCATCACTCTTGACAGCGATACGGTTGAAGTACTGATCAAACCCCTGATAGATACCGTCTTTGCCGCTCTCCAGAAGTACCTCCAGATTATTCGTATGTTCACGTCTGAAAAGATAATTTTTCGCCTTGATGATCTCTGTCAGTTCTTTGTGCCTGGCTTTGGCGATATCACCCCGTACTTCTGGCTTCATCGTTGCCGAGGGGGTGTTATCGCGCTTGGAGTAGGTAAAGGCATGGATATGGGTCAGTGGAAGTGCTTTGACCCTGCTGATCGCTTCATCCCACGCGGCATCATCTTCACCCGGATGCCCTACAATATAGTCTGTTCCCAGCGCATACCCCTTTTGGGCGATCTCCTCAAAGAGCTTGATATCACTCTCGAAACGGTTGCGTCTGTTCATCAGCTCCAGCATCTTGTCACTGGTATGCTGCAGGGCGATATGAAGGTGTTTTGCCATCCACGGTTCAGTGAGCAGCTCCTTGAACTCCTCATCGATCTGGATCGGCTCCAGGCTGCCGATACGGATACGTCTCACGCCGCGTATCTGAGAGAGTTTTTTGAGCAGCCCGGCCATCGAAGTCCCATGGTCCCGGCCGTAACTCCCCACATTGGTCCCGGTCAGGATGAACTCGCCGAATCCGTTGCCTGCCAAGCGGGTTACCTGCTCGATGATATCCGCTTCTCTGTGACTTCTTGCATCTCCCCTGACTGCAGGGATGATACAGTATGAACATCTGAAGTCACACCCCTCCTGGATCTTGATAAACGCCCTGCTTTTGCCGACAAACTCCTCTACGATCGTGGAGTCAATATGGGTCAGATCACCGATCTGATAGAAGGGCTGTTCCAGCTTGAGTATCTCGTTGATCTTCTCTTTCTCCGAGTGTCCCATCACTCCGTGCACTTTTTTATCCGCAAAAAGCGCCTCGCCTTTCGAGTGGGCGCCACACCCTGCAAGGATCACCTTCGCGGAGGGATTTTTGCGTTTCATCGAAGCGATGTAGTTCCGCACAGAAGAGTCTGCGCCGTTGGTCACCGTACAGGAGTTGACGACAACGACATCCGCACTCCCTTCATCCATGCTGATCTCATAATCCTTCAGCTTGGAGATCATGATCTGCGTATCAAACTGGTTGGTACGACATCCGAAGGTCTTAAAAAAAACTTTTTGCATTTATACTATGTCCTTTTGGGGTGCTTCCATCTGGGGTTTTCGCACATCTTTGTCCACATAGATGGACTGAGTAGGGAATGCCAGATGGATGTCCTCTTCCTCATGCAGTCTTGTGATGATCTCTGCCGAGATCGTACTTCTGAGCGTCAACGTCGCATAGGAGTTAGTCAGATACCATACACTGATCTTCATGCCATACGGTTCGATCAGCGTAAAGATGCGCGGTTCGACATTGGTATTTTTCATATGGTACTGACTTCTCATCTTGTTGAGCTGTTTTCTGGTGATATCAGTATACCCCTTGGAGTATTTTTTGGCGATCTCTTTCGAGATCGAAGCTGCTTTTTTGAAATTGGAATCAAAGGTCACCACGAAATCTATCCCGTCCCACACCGTTTTCAAACCTGCATGCGCATAGTTGGAGATCATATCGGTAAAGATAAAGTTGTTGGGGATAAAGATGATACGCCCCGCTCTTCGGTTTACAAGCGTCGTAGTCAGCGTCACATCTTCATGCATCGTCATACGAAGCAAAGAGATATCGACGATATCCCCCACGTACTCCGTGTTGCCGCGTACGAACCTTACACGGTCTCCGACATGGATCGCCCCTCCGATCACGATCACAAACCATCCCATCACCGACATAAACCAGTCCTTCATCGCAATGGCAATACCCGCAGAGGCAAATCCCAGAATCGTCACCAGATAACTCACATTCTGGATATAGGCAAAAAGCAGTGTAAATATCACAAAGACTATAAAGGTGAGGTTCAGTGCCTTATTGACCGTATAGTATCTATCTATGTCAGACATATAACGTTTGACGACATATTTTGCAAAGAACAGCATAAAGAGGAAAAAGAGGATCAACCCTCCGATATAAACCGTTTTTTTGCTCTCTTCAGTGATCTGCTGTTTTAAGCTCAGCGTGATCTCATCGACTTTTTTGCTGTAGACATTCTGAGTGGTTTTAAAAATATCCAAAAGAGAAGCAAAGGTCTTGATCTCTTCTTTGATCTCACGCAGACGTTTTTGATACACCTCTTCCTTATCCGACAGTGCATACATCTCCTCGATGATCTTCTCTTTCGCATAAAGCTTCTCGATCACACTTTCAAGTGTTCTATAGCGAGAAAGATACTCCTCCTGGTCAGAGATGATCTTCTCTCTATAAGAAATCGCACCGATGATCGCAAGGGGGTTCCCTACTGTTGGCACATCTTCTATCTTTGGAGGCTCAAGAAACTTTTTAAAAGGATCTTTTTCATATTCGCTAAGAAGTTCCAGTTTTCCCTGAATGGTCTCACTCTCAAGCATCAAATTGCCCAGAAGTGCCTGATCAGCTTCCGTCAGCCTTTTTTTCAGTTTAAGCTCATCAATGTTTTTTTGGATCGCTTCATACTCTTTTTGGAGTACTTTAAGTGTAGAGTAGTTGCTGTATATCTTTGCCAGCACGCTCTTTTCCAAAATCTCTTTGTCTATCGCATCAGCCTGTGACTGCAGCTGTGCCAACCGTGAAAGAGTATGCTGTTGCAGATCATGTGCTTCTTGTAAGGTTGAGCTATTGGCTTCTGTGGCGTTCCCGTCACTTGCCGTCAACGCAAATGCCAGGTTCAGCGTAAAAAATAAAAAGACAACAAGCCTTAGTATCATCGAGTTGCTCCAAATTCCTTCAATACTTTTTTGACAACCATCTCGTCAACATCGTTAACGATCCTGTGGTTACCCATACCGTCAGGCACGATAAACTTGATACTCCCTTTTGCACTCTTTTTATCCAGGAAGAAGTGTTCATAGAAGGCATCTACATCTTTGATCCTGTAGTCCACCGGCAGAGAAGCAGACTGGAGCAGTCTCTTGACGCGGTCCGCCTCCTCCTGTTCGAAAAGTCCCAACTCCACTGCCAGTGCATTTGCCATGACCATACCGATCGCTACGGCTTCTCCATGCAGATAGGTGTTGTAGTTCGTCTCGTTCTCGATCACATGCCCAAAGGTGTGCCCGTAGTTGAGAACCGCTCTGATACCCGCTTCCTTCTCATCCTGGTTTACCACCTGTGCTTTAAGCTCTACGCTGCGCCGGATCATCTCCTTGAGCACCGCTTCGTCACGGAAATCGGCATTCCCCAGAAAATTGAAGAACTCGGCATCAAACATCACCGCCATCTTTACGATCTCAGCCACGCCTGCTGCAAACTCACGCGGCGGCAAAGTCTCCAGAAATTCCGGGTTGATATAGACTGCTTTTGGCTGATAGAATGCGCCGATGAGATTTTTCCCGTACTTGTTATTGACTCCCGTTTTGCCGCCAACACTGGCATCAACCTGGCTCAATAACGTGGTAGGTATCTGAATGAAGTCGATCCCGCGCTGGTAGAGGCTCGCCGCAAAGCCGGTCATGTCCCCGATGACTCCTCCGCCAAACGCGATCAGCAGTGACTTCCGGTCAAACTTGTGTTCAAAGAGTTCGTTAAGGATATTCTCTACGGTCTCAAGTGTTTTATACTCCTCACCGTCAGGCACGGTGACGACATGGACTTCCGGAGCTTCTATTGTCGACAAAAGTGTCTCCAGGTGCAGCCGGGAAACTGTAGGGTTTGTAACGATCCCCACCTTTGTATCAAATGTGAGTTTGGGAAGTTTACCGATAAGAATATCATAGGAGATATCCTGCGGATTCTCCAGTTTGATAGGAACGATCATAGATAAAGCCTTGTAATTAACGTTTATAATTTGCTTTATTTTACCTTATCTGTGGTTAATTTCGGTTTTGGGGTTGTGAATTACTGATCGTTTACAGCATAAGGCACCAGAAGTTTGGGATGTCTTTGAGTGAGCAATAAAAAATCCTGCACTTTGGTAGAGAGGTATTTTACAAAATTGTTGGCATTGAGGTTCTCTTCAAAGGGTGCGATTTGAAGAAGGTTTTGCCTTTTTTCGAGCTCCCGTACCGGGTTGGCGATCTTCTGTACGATATTGATCTCGGTATTCAGTATCTGTGTGAGGATCTCATAGTGCTCAATGATCATCTTTTTGCCCGCAAAATCACCCTCCGGGTCAAAATCACACAAACAGAGCTTCAGCTTGAGCAGTTCCGAGATTTCAAATGCACTCGAAGAGATGGACTCCATCTGCTCTTTCTCTCCCATCAGCACTACCGATTCTTTGACGTTGTAAAGCGGTTCGTCTCCAAAAAGATAGACGATCTTTCGGAGATCATAGAGCAGTTTTTTGAGCTTATCATACTCAAAGCGCTCAATGGAGTTCATCACCAGGCCGATGTCGTACCTATGCATATCGTACTCAATAATATGCTGGTACTCCTTTCCGTAACAGACCATTACCGTAATATTTTCAGACTCATACGCCCGTATCTGCTCAAGCAGTTCAAAATCGCAGTGGTTGAGTATGCGCACATAGAGCTGTTTCTTTTCAAGCTGTTGCAGTAGATAGATACTCTCCTTGAGATAGATCATTGCATTCTCTTTATCCAGAGCAAGATCCAGGATCAGGTAGATATTCTTTCCGAAAGGTTCAGGGAAGAGACCCCTGCGTTTATTGATCGTTTTGTAGACGCCGTTGAGTACGATCGGCCTGCCCAACACAAGCAGCGAATCATCCGGACGTATCATCGTGGCATGCGTGGGAATGATCTGCTTTTTATTGCGGTAGATCGCCACGATCTTCCATTTTCTCTGCATGATAGAGCCTACATGGCGATAGGCGAAAGAGCTTCCGAAGGGGACGTGTATCTCCATGATCTCCCCCTGGCCGAGCCCCACATTCTGTGCAACAACCGGCACATTGGGAAGATGGTCATAAAGATGGGCCGCCAAAATGTTGTCGCTGTCGATGACCGTCACATGCTGTAGTTTGAAACGGATCTTCTGATCCCCCCACTGGTGCAGCAGGATCACCCGCATCTTATTGTCGATCATATGGATATTTTCAAGCGTGTATTGTGCATCCTGCATGTTCTGCAGCACGACATAGATGAGACTGAAACGCACTTCACGCATCACAGCATTGAGACGTGCATAGCTAGTCGGATCGATCTTCAGTACAGTAATATTCTGCCCCATTTTTTCCGGTTCCATATCGCTGTGGTAACAGGTCACATAATAGTTGTTCTCAGCTACGCGCTTTTTGCTGATCCAGTCCACAAAGTGCTTTGCCACACTGCCATCAGCCAATATCAGTACATTCTTCATTCATCACTTTCTAAAAAATTGGGTACAATTACACCACTGTTTTCAGGCACAAGCCTGGACTTCACAAGGTTCAAAACCCCGGTGAAGCCATTTTGAAGGGTAATTATAACACAATGCAATTTCAGATAGATAAAACTGACGGCAAGGCCAGAGCGTGCACGATCACGACTGCCCACTCAAGGATACAGACACCGGTATTTATGCCTGTAGGCACGGTAGGCGCGGTCAAAGCACTTGATGCGGTTGACCTGCAGACTTTCATCAAACCCGAGATCATCCTGGGAAACACCTACCATCTCTACCTCCGTCCCGGGGATGATGTCGTTGCCAAAATGGGTAAGCTCCACGGCTTCACGAAGTATCCCAAAAGCTTTCTCACCGACAGCGGCGGGTTTCAGGCCTTTTCACTCTCTGACAATGTCAAGATCGACGAAGAAGGCATCCATTTCAAGAGCCATATCGACGGAAGCAGACACTACTTTACTCCCAAAAAAGTGATCGATATCCAGAATAATCTCGGTTCGGACATCATGATGATCCTTGACGATCTGGTCGCACTGCCTGCGACCCCTGAGCGTATCAAGGCAAGTATCGAACGTACCACACGCTGGGCAGAAGAGTCGATCAGCTACCACAAGGAGAACCAGAAAAAGGGTATCGGTGTCGATCAGAATATCTTTGCGATCATACAGGGCGGTATCGACAAAGGATTCCGTGAAAAGTCCGCCAAAGAGCTTTGTGCACTGGACTTTGACGGCTTTGCGATCGGAGGGCTCAGTGTCGGTGAGGCCAACCAGGATATGTATGATACCGTGGAGTGGACCACCCAGTTCATGCCCGAAGAGAAACCTCGCTACCTGATGGGTGTAGGCACCCCTGAAGACCTTGTGGAAAATGTCTACAGGGGGATCGATATGTTCGACTGTGTAATGCCGACACGCAATGCCCGCAACGGTACCCTCTTCACCTCTTTTGGCAAGATGCATATCAAAAATGCCGCCTATACCACCGATGAGAGTCCGATCGATCCCGAGTGTGGATGTATGGTCTGCCAGAACTACTCACGCTCCTACATGAGACACCTCTTCAGAGCCCATGAGATCACCTATCTCAGGCTCTCTACGATCCACAACCTCTACTACTACCTGCATCTGATGAATCAGATGAGAGAGGCGATCATGGAGGGAAGATTTGAGGCATTCAGAAAAGAGTTCTACGCAAAAAGAGGGATTGAGATAGCGTAGTAATCTCATGGATTTGATCTATCGGATTGTCACTTGATCAATATTTATATGCATTAAGGTCCAGAAACGTTTGCTTTTATCTCTTCATATCCGGTCCAAAAGCCTAATTAGGGCTCATCTCACCGGCCCTGGCAAATGCTGTTTCCAGATGCATACTGATACGGGCGACATGGGCACTGCTGCGTTGGAGCCACTTGAGGGCTTCAAGCGCTTTTCCGCCCTCGATGATGCTCACGGTATCGTCTGCCATCATGGAAGTTAATGTTGCTCTGCTGTGAGAGACAAATCTCCTGATCTTTTTCGCACTCTTTCTCCCAAAGATCGTCGCTTCATTATATGCTTGTTTCTCCAGACTCTTCAGCTGAAACTCTATATCTTCACATAGCCATTCGAATCCCTCTTTGAGATATGCTGAACGCATCAGGTAGTCGATACTCTTTTGGTCCTCCTGGCACCTGTCGATCAGGCGCTGAAGATGATCGGTGGTATGAATGATATCGATCAGCCGTTTCCAGTTGGTCTCTTCACTCTGTGAAAGATGTATCCTGTCGCAAAACACCTCTATCTCCTCCACTCTGCTCTCAATTTTCAGAAGATCAAATTTCTCGGCTTCTTCTTGGTTTGCCAGCCGATAGTGCATATAGAGCAGTACATTTTTCCACTCATCCTGAAGATACTTTTGTATCAGGCTCAACGCCACCGGGATATCTTCGAGCAACCCCTCTTCAAATTTGTAGTGCATACTGCTCTTCGATTTTGGTATGAGATGCTCCATCATCTCTGCAAATCTTCTGGCAAAGGGCAATACCACAATCACGCCAAGAGTGTTGAAAAAGGTATGAAATCCTACCAGCGCCAGCTCCGTATGTTCGCTGAACGCAGTCGGAAAGATATGAGGAAGTACCGTGCTGTAGGGTGTGATCAATAAAAACGCGCCCAGTCCCGTAAGAAAATTATAGATCACATGGGAAAATCCCGTCCGTTTGACCTCTACCGTACCGCCTATCGTGGCGATCAGAGCGGTAAAGGTCGTCCCCACATCCATCCCGATCACCAGAGCCGCGGCCTGTTCAAAGCCTATCGCCCCCGCATAGAGCAGTGTCAGCGTTGCTGCCACACCTGCACTGGAAGATTGGGTGATGATCGTGACGATGATCCCCACTATCAGCAGCTGCAGACGCCCCATCCATGTATCTTCAGGAAGATATTTTTGCAGAAGCACACTCTCTACGCCTGACATCGCCCCCTGCATCCACTCTATGCCTACAAAAATAAGTCCAAATCCGGCCAGCGCATACCCTATCGCGGCCATTTTATCAGAGAAAAAGAGCTTAAGCATCGCACCCAGCAGGATAAAAGGCAGGATCACCGTACCCAGTTTGAGCTTGAACCCGAGCAGTGCCACCATCCATCCGGTGACCGTCGTACCAATATTGGCCCCAAAGATGATCCCCAGAGCCTCGGGAAAGGCCAGAAGCCCAGCCCCCACAAAACCTACCGCTGCCACTGTCGTAGCGCTCGAAGATTGCAGGATCGCTGTGGTGACCGCTCCGGTGAGTGCACCGCTCGCCGGGGTTCTGGTAAAATGCATCAGCGCTTTGCGTATACGGTCGCCTGCCAGGGCACGCAACCCTTCAGTCATGATGATCATACCGATCATAAAAATACCGATACTTCCCAGCAGCTGCGATATCTTCAGAATGGTCTCTATGCTCACCTATCGCTCCTTGCCAACCTTGCGCTTCTTCTCTGTATCATACCATAGTTGATTCCAAACTATGATAGAATAGAGGATACAAAAAGGAGTAACCTATGGCTGAGCTTGAGATAGAACGCAAGTTTCTGCTTTTGCCCTGCAGGGTAAAAAAGTTCTTGGATCTTTATACGATTCTGTACAAAAAAGTACGCCTTGAGCAGTACTATGTTTCGACTCCGGCCTCTCCCTATACACGTTACCGTAAAAAGGGTGATACCTACTATCAGACGATCAAAAGCGGTGAAGGGATGGTGCGCGAAGAAAAAGAGTTCGAAGTCTCCGGGGAAGAGTATGAAGCACACAAGAGAGAAGCGCTTGGCCGTATCATCACAAAAGAGCGTTATACCTTTGAGTATCAGGGAAATACGTATGAGATGGACAGCTTCAAAGGCACATTGAAAGGGTTATGCTATCTAGAGATCGAGTTTTCGGATGAAGAGAGTGCAAAGGCCTATAAAGTGCCTGATATTTTTGAGGAGCTGCTCGTCACGGAGGTCACTTATGATAATGCATTTAACAATGCTGCTCTGAGTAACTCTAATATTTTCCCGACCCCTCAACTCAGGCATGCGTATATTGATGAAGATCAAGGACTTTATGAGATCACCCCCTTTCTGGCTACCCATCATGCGATCGATACAATGATCTATCTGCTTACCAGCGAGATAAAAGGGTATCAAACACAACTGAAAAATGATCCCAAAGATGTCGAAGCGTTGCATCAGTTCCGTATCCATATGCGAAAGCTTCGTGCACTGCTGCAGGAGTTTGAACTTTTTTTCGATCCGAAATGGCGGAAGAAACATAAAAAACTGCTTGCCAGGCTCATGGAAAAGACCAATAAGAAGCGGGACAACGATGTGGCATTGATCGATATCAATACCTTTGAAAAAAAACTCGGCTCAAAAAATAAAAAATCTTTGGATTCATTGAAAAATTCTTTACAAGAAAAAGAGGAAAAGTTCGAAAAAAAACTTATTTCTTTTATGTGTGGGGAGCTCCTTTCAAATGAACTTATGGTACTGTGTCAAGACTCTCATGACAAGGATATCTACCAAGAGAGTGCAAAACAACCTTTGATCCTTGTATCGATCACCATTATCCGTCAAAGAATCCAGGAGATCATCTCAAAGGGTGAAGTGCTCCAGGAAGATTCCCCAAAAATGGCTTATCATAAACTCCGCATACAGTTTAAAAGACTTAGATATCTTTTCGAATTACTAGCACCGATCATACCTCAGGAGAAGCTCGATAATGCACTCAACCACCTTAAAAAGATACAGACAATCCTGGGAGAGATCAATGACCTTCAGGTGCAGCAAAAAGAGCTGAAATCATTTTGTAAAAACTGTAAAGATAAAAAACAAAAGTCATTAAGAGTGCTGCAAAGGAAGATGAAAAAGAAAGAAAAAAAGAAACTTGGCGCCTTTAAAAAAGCATTTGATATCTTCAAAAAAGAAAAGTCACTGTATCAGAAACTGCTTTTTTATTAATCGCAAACATTCTGACGATACCTACATGACGTTTTATAGTGACTACACACTCAGGTAACACTAATAGAGTATGATACTAAGTACTATCATATAAAAAGAGGAGTCAAGCTATGAAAAAATTTGGTTTAGGACTTATCCTGCTACTTCTTCTGATTCAATTCCTACCGATAGGGCGTGATCATACTAATCCTGCTATCCTGGCTGAGCCGCAGTGGGATTCCCCGGAGACAAAACAACTCTTCAACAGAGCATGTGCCGACTGTCACTCCCATACTACCAATTGGCCCTGGTATAGCAACGTAGCTCCGCTCTCCTGGATCATTTTTGACCATGTTGAGGAAGGCCGTGAGCATTTTAATGTATCTGCATGGGGAGTTCAAAAACATAACGAAGGCGAAGAAGCAGCCAAAGAGGTAGAAGAGGGAGAGATGCCGATATTTGGCTATACGATCACTCATCCTGAAGCACGTTTGAGTAAAGAGGAGAAACAGCTCCTTATTAAAGGTCTAGAAGCAACATTTGGCAGAGAAGAGGATTAGCCTCTTCATCTGAAGGATGATCAGAGATAAAGATCAGAGCCGATCACTTTATAGAGGATGGGTTCTTCAAACTCATCCTCTATCTTGACCCCTCCGATAATACCCACGGGGTGCCGGGAGTGTTTCGCAGCCTCCAGCAGTGCTTCACCACCGACATTGGCTTCTGATTTTGTTTGGGTTAAACGGTAGGCACCAAGTCCGATGTAGTCCAGATCAAGCAAATTAGCCTCTTCTATCTCAGAGAGGTTATGCGTAGAGAGACCAAGCAGTTTTCTACCGATCATAGCCCGCACTTTCGTCACTGACTCATTGAGGTTGTGACCATACTCCCGTATATCCTCCTGTCCGATATGCAGCCCGTCGGAAAACTCAATAAGCTCGACCGTATCATTGACAATGAGTATCCCCTGATAGTGTTCCCGGATAAGCAGCAGATCGGCTTTTTTCTCTTCCAATGAACCTTTTTTATTGCGGTATTGAAGTATCGGGATATCAAAATTTTTGAGATGCTCCAGATGGGAAAGAAGAGAGACACCTCTGCTGAAAAGTGTCTCTCGGTCGACGAGTGCATAGATCTTCGTAGTAGCGTTTTGAGCCATCTCTTATGATCAACCCGTCTTTTTGTTGAAGAGTTTTAAGAGATCCGATAGTGTCTGTTTCATCTCTGCGCGGTTTACCACCATATCGATCAATCCGTGCTCAAGCAGAAACTCGGCACGCTGAAACCCTTCAGGAAGGTCAACACCCACTGTCTGCTTGATCACCCGCTGCCCTGCAAAACCTATCAGCGCATCGGGCTCGGCCATGATGATATCGCCCAACATCGCAAAGGATGCCGAAACACCCCCCATCGTAGGGTCGGTTAGGACAGAGATAAACGGCAGGCCTTTCTGGTGCAGCCTGTTGAGCGCGGCAGAGGTCTTGCTCATTTGCAGAAGTGAATAGGTACTCTCCTGCATACGCGCGCCGCCGGACGCGGAGACGATGATAAAGCCGCACTCTTTTTCGATCGCACGGTTGATACAGCGTACGATCTTCTCGCCCTCTACAGAACCGAGGCTTCCCCCCATGAAGGAGAAGTCAAATACTGCAATCTCTACAGGCTGACCATCGATCGTAGCATTTCCGCTCATGACAGAAGAGGTCTTCCCCGTCTTTGCCTTAGCTTCTTCGATACGTTTCTTATAAGACTTCTTGTCTGAGAATTTTAAAGGATCGACCGGAGCCAAAGTAGCATCCATTTCAACAAATGACCCCTCATCTACGATCGCTTCAATACGCTTCTCCGCACTGATGCGGAAGTGGTGATTACACTTCGGACAGACATTCAGCTTTGATTCGACCTCTTTATAGAACATTAGAGAGGTACATTTTGGACACTTGATCCACTGATTTGGTGTCTCTTTTACGCTCTCATCTTTTTTGAACAGGTTTCCAAACATTGTTTATTCCTCCAGGTTAACCGACTGGATCAATCCAACGATCTTCTCAACGATATTTTTATTTTTCGATACTATAACATAATCCTCATCAACAACCACTTCAAGCCCCTCACAAAGTGCCAATCCTGCAGCAAAATCGTAGATACGGAACGGACCCACAAAAAGCACAAACGCTACACTATGGGCATATGCCAAAGAGAGTGCTACCGCGCCGGGAGCTCTGAACTTCATCTTCTCCTGATGCAGCTTCTCTACCAGGGCACCATTGGCATAGGCCTTCTCAAAGAGCCCTATCTCGCTTCCCGGCATCTCTCTCAGCGGGCGGAACTCCTGGCTGAAGAGTTTTCCCTGTACCGCTTCTTTCCCGGCTTCCTTGATGAAGAGATCCCCGTTGGCGAGATTACAGACCACCGCACTCTCAAGTACGCCATCTGCATTGATCAGAGCGACAGAACTGCCAAAATAGGGAAACTGGGAGAGCGCATTGGAACTGCCGTCAATCGGGTCGATAATGATCTGTTCCTGCCCCTCTCCGATCAATCCGCTCTCTTCTGATTCGATCATGCCGAATGTACCAAGATGCTTCACAAAGATCTCCTCTGCAAAGAGATCAAGCCTGGAACTGACATCACCGCCGGCTCCCACTTCACTCTTTTCAAGCCACGTGGTATCAAAGTTCTGCAATGCAGTGAAGATCTCTTCATTGGCATTCATAACAGCTTGGATAAATGGGGTCATTGTATTTCCTTCGTGCAAGATGTTCGGTATCCCCGAAGCTACGAAATTATAAGTAGGAAAATAATGCGTCAAAGACGTATCTCTAAACGCTAAACTCTTAGCGCTGAACTCTAAGTTCGGCAAAGCCGAACTTATTCACCTTTCTTCTGTGCTTCAAGTGTAGGTTTTGCACCCCTGGGTACTACCATCCAGAACTTTCTGATCTCGGTTCTGAAGTGTTCCAGGATAAACTCCGCTCTCTTGCTTCCCGTTTTTGCTCCATAATCTTTGATCAAGTCTTTCAGAGCGAACATCTCGTAGTCAAACTCATCGGTATCGATACGGAAGGCTTCAACAAGTTCAGGGTTGATCTTCTCATAGAAGTTACCCTCATCATCATAGACAAATGCTTTACCGCCTGTCATACCGGCACCGAAGTTCACCCCTGTTTTTCCGAGGATCACTACGACACCACCCGTCATGTACTCACACGGATGGTCACCTGTCCCCTCAACCACTGCGGTGACACCGGAGTTACGTACCGCGAAACGCTCACCCACCATACCGTTGACATAGAGCGTACCGCCTGTCGCACCGTAAAGACAGGTATTTCCGCCCAATGCATACTGCGCACCCGCGATCTTGTCGGCAGTGATGACGATGCTTCCGCCGTTCATCCCCTTACCGATATAGTCGTTACCTGCACCTTTGAGGTTGATATGTACCCCATTTGCCAGGAAGGCACCCAGAGATTGCCCTGCCGTACCGGTAAGGTCGAAATTGATCGTACCTTCAGGGAGCCCTTTGTTACCATAACGTTTTGCGATCTCACCGGAGATTCTTGTACCGAAACTTCTGTTCAGGTTGCTGATCTCTTTGGTCAGCGTGATCGGCGCTGTCGGATTCTCGATCGTAGGAAGAAGTTCCGAGAGGATCTCCTGCTCGTATTCGTTCTTGTCATACGGCTCGTTGGATGCTACCTGGCAGGTATCTACACCATCCACTTTCGCAAGAAGCGTCTCAAAGTCGAACTTCTTCGCGAACTCGTCATCGATCACCTCAAGCAGTTCTGTCTTACCAATGATCTCCTCAAGCGATCTGTATCCGAGGCTTGCAAGGATCTCCCTGACCTCTTCACCTACGAAGTTGAAGTAGTTGATCACCTTTTCTACGTTACCCGTAAATTTCTCGCGAAGTTTCGGATCCTGTGTTGCAACTCCTACCGAACAGGTATTGAGGTGGCAGACACGAAGCATCAGACACCCTACGATAACCAGCGCACCCGTACCGAACGCATACTCTTCCGCACCCATGATCGCTGCCTTGACGATATCCAGACCTGTCTTGAGCCCGCCGTCTGTCTCAAGTGTGACCTGGCCTCTAAGATCATTCACTTTCAGGGCATTGTGCGCTTCGATCAGTCCAAGCTCCCAGGGGTTACCCGCAAACCTGATCGACCCTATCGGCGCAGCACCTGTACCGCCATCACCGCCGGAGATGATGATCTTGTCCGCATAGGCTTTGGCAACACCCGCCGCGATCGTACCGACACCTGCTGTCGATACCAGCTTGACCGCCACTTTCGCATTCGGGTTTGCCTGTTTGAGGTCAAAGATCAGCTGAGCGAGATCTTCGATCGAGTAGATATCATGGTGCGGTGGAGGCGAGATCAGTGTCACACCCGGCTTCGTATGTCTCAGTCTCGCGATCAGAGACGTCACTTTCGATCCAGGAAGCTGGCCGCCTTCACCGGGCTTCGCACCCTGTGCAACCTTGATCTGAAGCTCTTCGGCATTCTGGAGATATTCAGGCGTTACACCGAATCTTCCCGATGCAACCTGTTTGATCTTCGAGACCTTCTCTGTACCGTAGCGCGCTTCATCTTCACCACCCTCTCCCGAGTTCGATTTGGCACCGATACGGTTCATCGCTACAGCAAGCGTTTCATGTGCTTCCTGAGAGATCGATCCCAGAGACATCGCTGCAGTGGAGAAACGTCTGTGGATTGCGCTCAAAGGCTCTACCTCATCGATACTGATCGGCGCTCTTTCGCTTTTGAGATTGAGGAAGTCCCGGATAAATTTCTTATCTCTTTCATTGACCAGCTGTTTGACTAGTTCGTAGTCATCTTTCTTCCCTGTCTCTGCGGCTTTCTGGATCGCATTGATCGTCGCTTTTGAGAAGTCGTGGAACTCTTCACCTTTTCTGTATTTGTAGAATCCGCCTTTGTAGAGTACGTTTTTCGCACCATCGAACGCGTCAGTGTAGGCTCTTTGATGGTTGCTGTTAAGCCTCTGTTCGATATCGCCGTACCCAAGTCCTTTCAGCAGCCCGTTGGTACCCCTGAAACACTCTTCGATAATCTCTTTGTCCAGTCCGATCGCATCGAAAAGCCTGGAGTTCCTATAGCTGGCGATCGTTGAGATCCCCATTTTTGCCATGATCTTCAGCAGACCGCCGCCGACTGCCCTGCGTACTCTTTTCATCGTGATCTCAAGCTCCTGCCCCTCTTCTTCTACCAGAGATTCCACTGTGTAGTAAAGCATATAAGGGAAGACCGCAGCCGCACCATATCCGATCATACAGGCTGCAGAGTGAGGATCGAAGACTTCGCCTGTCGCCGCTACGATACTGGTCAGATGTCTCACTTTTTGCTCAAGCAATGTCTGGTTGAGGCGCCCCACGACCATCAGCATCGGCATTACGTTATTCTCAGCAGAGAGTCCCCTGTCATCAAGGATGATCGTCCTTATACCATTCTCCTTGACGTCGGCGATGATCTTCTCGACCAATGCATCAAGGCTGCCTTTCAGGTCATTGGTAAAGGTCGTATCGTAGCATCCGACTTTATAGGAAGGGTCATACTTTTCGTTCCCTTCCGTTCCAAACTCCTGAAGGAGATGGAACTTTTCTGCTGACATGATCGGCAGAACTGTCTTGAGTCTCTTTGCATGTTCGGGGTCATCAGAGAGGACGTTTCTTACCTCACCGAAACCGGTATTGAGACTCGTCACCATTTTTTCCCTGATCGGGTCGATAGGAGGGTTTGTCACCTGTGCGAATTTCTGTTTAAAGAAATCCGTGAAGTTTCTCTGCTCTTTGGAGAATGCGGCGATCGGTGCATCGTCTCCCATGGCTGCAGTAGGCTCTTTCCCCTCTTCGATCATCGGCTTGATCACCTCTCTGATCACCTCAAGCGTATAGTTGAAGTAACGCTGTCTCGCCTCCATATCCTTATCGTCGGTATAGCTCTTTGCTACTTTCGTATTCGGCACATGTTCCTGAAGATAGGTCATATTCTGGTTAAGCCATGTATCATAAGGGAAAATACTTTTGATGTAGTTGTTGATATCCTCATCGTAGAGTACTTTTCCGTATTTGAGGTCGATCCCCATCATCTGTCCGGACTGAAGCCTGCCACGCTCTACGATCTCCTCTTCGGGAAACTCCAGTACTCCGTACTCTGAAGTAATGATCAGCCTGTTGTCTGTTGTCCTGATATACTTTGAGGGTCTCAATCCGTTTCTGTCAAGCACACAGCCGATATAGCGCCCGTCTGTCATACTGACAGCAGCGGGACCGTCCCAAGGCTCAAAACAGGTACTCGCATACTCATAGAAGGCTCTCAGATCAGAATCCATAGTCGAGGCATTGTGCCATGGCGCAGGGATCAGTGAACGTGCTGCCTTGAAGAAGTCTACGCCGTTGACCCTCAGGAACTCCATAAAGTTATCCAAACTCGCCGAGTCGCTCATCCCATCCTGAATAACATCTTTGAGTTTTGCCATCTCTTCATCGGTAAATACTTCACTCTTCACTGCGCTCATTTTCGCTGCTACGTTAAACCTGTTGGCGGTAACGGAGTTGATCTCACCGTTATGTGCGATCATTCTGAATGGCTGTGCAAGTTTCCACTGCGGCAAGGTGTTGGTTGAGAATCTCTGGTGGAAAAGACAGAAAGAGATCTCAAAGTCCTCATCTGCAAGATCGGTGTAGAACTCTTTGATATGCGTTGGCATCACAAGGCCTTTGTAGGAGACCACGGAAGTAGAGAATGAAGGAATGTAGAACTCTTTATCCTCCTTCAGTGCCGCTTCGATCTCTTTGCGGGAAAGATAGATCAATGCTTCAAAACGCTCCTGCGCTACCGCCGAGTAAGGCGACACGAAGACCTGTTTGATCACAGGCAGGCTTTCAAGCGCCTGCTTCCCCAGTGCATTGGTATCTACCGGCACTTCTCGCGTATACACTACCTTGAGATCATTCTCCGCACAGATCGTTTTGATCACATCAAAATCGTTCTCGTTTCTTGAGAAGACCATCGCCACACCGTACTGCTTGGGAAGTACGACGCCCTCTTTTGCTGCGACTTTTTTGAAAAAAGATTTCGGCATGGAGAGAAGCAACCCAGAACCGTCTCCCGTCTTACCGTCCGCCGCGATCGCACCTCTGTGCATCATGCGTTCCAGTGAAGTAACAGCGTCTTCGAGGTTTTTATGGGAAGGGATATTGTCGATGGATGCCAGAAGTCCAAATCCGCAATTATCCTTGAATGAAGTATATAGATCTTGCATTGTTCAGCCTTAAATGTTAGGATAGAGAACACTATGTTTCGTGTTCATAAAATAGGCCCGATTATACAAAAATGGCTGTTAAATATTGTTTAATTTCTTTTTAAATGCCGTTTGAAAGGTGTGTTGTTTAATGCGCTTTTTACTATAATTTTTCTCAACATCTCAAATAAGGAAATAGTATCAGAGGATTTATACTGGGTATAAAAAAAGCCAAGAACGAAGACTCGATTGCGGTAGTCTTAAGCGAAGAGAGTATTCGCTCCTACTACCGTTTTTACGGTGCGCGGCATTCGATCCTGCAGCTTGGAAATCTGGTGGACTTTGAAGTGGATGGCGAAGATGGCAGGTTTCTTCCCCGCATACGTTCGCTCTCCCATATCGGATTTCCCTGGCTTTTTGACAGGAACAAGCTGATGCTCTGGCACAATTTTATACGCCTTTTCGAACCGCACCTCAAAGATGCCGAGGAGATAGAGCATTTCTACTTCGACCTCCTGCTGAATGCCGCCAAAAGATGGAACAGGCAAAACCCCAAACGCATCGTCTGCGAAAGCTATATCCGGCTGCTGGAGTATGAAGGGCGTATCCACCATGATGAGCACTGCTACATCTGCGAAACGCCTGTAGGCGAGCATATCTCTTTGATGCAGTCATTGATACCGGCACATCCGGAGTGCCTCTACGGTACTTCGCTGCCAAAAGAAAAAGTATTTGAGTTCTTTGAGAGCAAAAAGACGATCTTTTTGGAGGATGATGAAGTGGAGTACCTCTATGGGATCGTCATGAAAGGATTTTAGGCAGATTCATACGACACTTCTATTCATGTTTCGCCTCTTTTTTTCTGGTTTTGGCAAAGCCGGCACCTTTTTTCACTTTTGCCTCCAGTGCCAAAGCGTCAACAATCGAACGATAATCGATTCCAGCCTGATGCATCGTAGCAAATGAGACAGCAATGACTGCGATGGCATTGGGCACTTCACCCTTTTTCTTGTAAGATTGCAGATTCTTTTCGCTGACTTTTATCAGCTTGCTGAACTTGGGAAGCGTGATCTCAGCATCCAACAGCAATTTCTTAAACTCTATAAATGTCATAGGCTACTCTTTGGTTTTCTCTCCTTGAATTATAGCATATCACGCGACTTGACTTATAGTCATAAAGAAAATATAATAGTAATATTTTATTACCATTATTTTTGGCTATAAAATAAAAAATTAAATCATAAGGAGAATCCATTTATGGCAAAAGTATTGAAAAAGAAAGCTATGAAAAAAGTAGCTGACAAGGCAACAAAGAAAGCGGTGGCTAAAAAAACAGTGGCTAAAAAATCTGCAAAGAAAGTACTCAAAAAAGTCACTAAAACCGTGTTGAAAAAGAAACCCGCTACGAAGAAAGCGGCAAAAAAAGTAGCGAAAAAAGCGATCAAAAAAGCTGCATAATCTTCAGGGAGTAGCGAATGCTGCTCCTCATTCTTCTTTCCTCTCTATAATTTTTTCAAAAACTCTGTTTTCAGATAGATCATTGTCCCGTTGACTCGTCCCTGGATATGTGTCGGATCATCGGCTACCATGCGGATATTTTTCACTGTGGTTCCCTGCTTTGCTGTAAATCCGGCACCCTTTACGGGAAGGTCTTTGATGATAGTGACACTGTCCCCTTCATGAAGCAATGTACCGTTCGCGTCCCTTACCTCCGGCTGGTTTACCTCTTCCAGTCCCGCTTCGGCCCACTCCAGTACCGAAGGATCAAGATAGAGCATATCAAGCATATCCTGAGGCCACCCTTCAGAAGCGATCTGCCTGAGTATACGGTATGCCATCGCCTGTACCGCAGGCTCTGGACTCCATATCGTATCGTTCAGACAATGCCAGTGGCTGACATTTTCCATCGGGTTCTCCAGCAGTGTCCGGCAGGTATCACAGAGTAAAATGGACTGCTCCGCACTCCCGTCCGAAGGCTCTACCTGATAGACAGCCAATCCCTCGGTCGCCCCGCACAACTCGCACTTTTCGCCGCTGCGATCCCTGAGTATCGTTTCCAGATCCAGCATCATGTACCCCCTTTGAATTACTTTTAATTCTATTCTATCGAAATGCTACTTTAAGACTCCAAGTCGTCCTTTCAGTCCCAACGTAGTCGTGTAACCGACCTCGGTAAACCTTAGCTCTCCTTTGGCATCAAAGATAAAGGTTGTCGGAAAAACTTCAACGTTGAAGCGTGCGGCCCACTGCCCCTCTGCATCGTTGAGTACTCGAAACCGATAGCCGTTCTGCTGCATATATCGGCGCAATGCATCATCTGAACCCGAATTTACCGCAATGGTAAGTACCTCATACTCCTCCGAGAGCGCTTGTATGTTGGAGGCTTCGGCTTTACAGGTAGGGCACCATGTCGCCCAGAAATGAACCACAAGCGCTCTCCCCTCTGTCTCTTTGCTCTTAAAGGAGCTGCCATCGATCAGTGTTGCCTCTATCCGAGGCAAGCTGCCGTTTGTCAGTTCGGGGCTCCGCAGATAACTGAGGAGGTTGCTGGCCACAAAGAGCATCACGGCAAATATCACTATCTCTTTGAGCAGTTTTTTTACGTTCAGCTTCATACCTTCAATTGCTCCAGCCTCTGTTTCAGCTCGCCCACATATCCCCCTCCATAGAGTGCCACATGCACCAGAAGCGGGTAGATCTGGTAGAGTGACACCTTGGTCTCATAGAAATCCCCGCTTAGAGGATGCACCTTGGTATACTCCTCGAAAAAACGTTCCCCGAAGGTATGAAAGAGCAGGATAAAGGCAAGCTCCATCTCCCTGTCCCCAAAGTAGATCGCAGGGTCAATGAAACAGACCCCGTTTCTTTCATAGAGTATATTCCCGCTCCAGATATCCCCATGCAGCAAAGAAGGGGTGATCTCGCTCATATCGATACGACGGTAGAGCCCGCTGCACAAAGCCTCAAGCCGGTCAAGCAGAGACTTCTCCAGTACCCCTCTCTCATAACAGAGTTTTGCCATCGGCAGGATACGCATCTGGGAGAGAAAAAGTCCCCAGTTGTACTGTGTCTGTTCGTTATTTTGGAGGAATGAGGCAATGGTGGTATTGTAGTAATAGCCATACATCCGGCTTTCGTTGGTCACCTGGTGCAGTGATGCCAGGGCCTTTGCAGCTTCGATCTCCCGGTCATAACCGGGATCCCTGCACGGCTCTATATACTCCAGGATCAGGGCTTCTTTGGCAGAAGCGATCACCTGAGGAACGCGCAGTCCATTTTGGGCGAGATCCTGCAGCATCCTTGCTTCGACCAGCAGATCATCCCTCTCCTCGGATGTAGTTTTGATCACAACAGGCTGCCCATCCAGGCGCGCCTGATAGATATCCCCTATCTGCCCCGCAGCCAGGTAGGAAAGTTCGGATACCCCGCTATCGAGCAGTTGGGAGAGTTTTTCCCGGATCACCTAGAGATCCACACCGTCCCAGAACTCATCATAGTCCAGGTTGGTCATCATATTCTCATTGTCAAGGTTCTTGTCCAGCAGCCTTTTCTGCTGCGCTTCAAAATAGAGCTCCAACGCCTCTTCGAGCATCCTGTTGACATCTTTGCCGAGCAGTTCGCTGTAAAGTTGCAGATTCTCTACGGTGGAGTGTTTCAGTTCTATCTTCATCTCTTCTTGCATAGTATATCCTCACACAATTCAGTTTTCAGGTGAAGGCACATGGCTCAGCACAATATCAATGATCTTGTCATTGGTAAAGTCATTGAATTTGGCATGCTCTGTCTGTATGATACGGTGGCGGAAGACATCATGGATCACCTGCTTGACATCCGTGACAGCCACTTCGTCTCTCCCCTGCATCCAGGCATGGACTCTTGCACACAGATCCAAAGCCATCGTACCTCTGGGACTCACCCCTACTTTGATCAGCATCTCAAGCTGTTTGCTCTGATAGCGCAGCGGATAACGTGTCGCAAAGACCAGCTCGACGATATACTTTCCTATCGCTTCGCTTCGCGTGATTTGCTCCAGCTCCTGCCTTGCCGCAAGGATCAGCTCCTGGGGAACTTTCGGCTCTTCTTCGGTTTTTGTTTTCATACGCTTATTGTGTGCCTGCTCGAGTATCTGATACTCGGAAGCCGTATCTACATAATCGATCTTCACATGCATCAAAAACCTGTCTTTCTGCGCTTCGGGAAGAGGGAACGTACCCGTCTGCTCAATAGGGTTTTGCGTCGCAAGGACGATAAAAATCTCGGGAAGCGGATAGGTTTTGCCTGCGATCGTCACCTGCTTCTCCTCCATCGCTTCAAGCATAGCCGACTGTACTTTGGCAGGCGCACGGTTGATCTCGTCAGCGAGAATGATATTGCCGAAGATCGCTCCCTTCTCCAGGTGCAGTACAGGTTTCCCGTCCACTTCGTAGACCTTTTCATATCCCAATACATCAGAAGGCTGAAGATCAGGCGTAAACTGTATACGCGAAAACTTGGCATCCATCACCTCTGACATCGCACGTACCGTCTGTGTCTTGGCAAGCCCCGGCAATCCTTCTACCAGTACATTGCCGCTGGCCAGCAACCCCATAATAAACCGGTCTACAACCCTCTCCTGCCCGATGATCCTCTCATTCATCTGCTTTCGCAGTGAGGCTATCGCTTCTCGTGGTGTCATACTTTCTCCTTTTAGGGGTGGCCTTTATTCTTCTATTGTATCAAAAACTTCACAAGATATCAGGATATCACTTCCCAAGCAGATAGATAAGATCCGGGAAGAGTACGATAATCAGCAGTGCGATCAGCTGTAAAAGAATAAACGGTACCGCCCCTTTGTATATTGCCCCCGTACTGATCTTGTCTCCTGCGGCACCCTTGAGGTAAAAGAGTGCGAACCCAAAAGGCGGTGTGAGGAAGGAGGCCTGCAAATTCATTGCGATAAGGATCGCAAACCAGACCGGATCGATCCCAAACGAGGCAACGATCGGCACTAGGATCGGTACGACCACAAAAGCGATCTCGATAAAGTCGATAAAAAATCCGAGCAGAAAGATCACGACCATGGCGATCAGGATGAACATCCACTGATCCCCCTGTTCACCTGCAAAGAACTCCATCGCCATCTCACCGCCGCCGAGTTCTCCAAAGACCAGGGAGAATGCCGTAGCACCGATCAGGATCATGAAGATCATTGCCGTAAGCTTCACCGTTTCTATCGCCGCATAACGCAGCATCTCCAAAGAGAAGCTCTTCTTGCCTATTGCCAGAAGTACGGCACCCAGCACTCCGATGGCCGCGGACTCCGAAGGCGAAGCGATCCCGGCGAAGATAGACCCCAGCACCACCCCGATCAGCAGCAGCGGGGGGATGATCTCCCTAATGGCATCTTTGAGTACTTCATTATAGGGCTCCTCGGAGACGATCGCAGGAGCCACCTCTTTCTTTAGAAAAGAGACGATCAGGATATAAAGGATATAGAGCCCGATCAAGATAAGTCCGGGGACTACTGCAGCCTTGAAGAGATCTCCTACCGACAGGTGCATCTGGTCCCCCAGAATGATCAGCACGACCGAAGGGGGGATCAGCTGCCCCAGCGTACCGCTTGCAGCGATACTTCCAGAAGCGAGTGCCGGCGAATAGTTCTGCTTCAGCATCAGAGGCAGCGCGATAAGGCTCATCATTACCACCGATGCCCCTACGATACCCGTACTGGCTGCCAGTATCGCTCCCACAAGTACCACAGAGATCGCAAGCCCTCCTCTGACCCTGCCAAAGAGCTTTCCCATGGAGATAAGCAGGCCTTCTGCCATCCTGGATCTCTCCAGTATCAATCCCATAAAGATAAAGAGCGGCACTGCCATCAACGTAACATTGCCCATGATCCCGTAGGTTCTGTAGGGCAGCATCTCCAGTACATGAAGCCCAAGTTCATCGGTGATCAACGCAAAAAAGAGTGCCACCCCGGCAAAAACAAACGCCACCTGAAAACCGGTCATCAGCAAAAACAGTGTAAGTGCAAGCAAAAGGATCACCGGATCGATCCAGTAAGCCATCCTGTGATACCATGCCGCATAGACAAGCACACCAAACAGCGCTACGATACCCAACATTCGCCACAACACCCGCTTCTGCTGCAGCCTTCCATACGCTTTAATGATCTCGCTAAGCGACTGCATCACAAGCAGTACAAATGCCACCACCAGCATCCCCTTGATCAGCCACCGGTGCGTCAGACCTCCCGGATCCGATGAGACCTCCTGCTGAAGGTAGCTTTGATAAGTCATATCATATGCGTCATAGATAAAAAGAATGGAAAAAGGGATCACCAACAGCAGCTGTGAGAGGATCTGTACCACCGCTTTGGTATCCACACCGTAATGCTCAAAAAAGATATCCACCCGCACATGTTTGTCATGCTTGAGCGCATAGCTCAGCCCCAAAAGAAAAATGATATCAAAAAGATACCACTCCACTTCCTGCAATGCGATGGAACCGGCGCTGAAGAGATAGCGCATCACCGCATCATAGGCTACCAGAAGAGAAAGCAGCACGACCAGCAGCGCTGCCAAAATACCGCTGTATTTGGAGAGTCGATCAAGCAAATAGGATAGTTTTAAACGTTCTGTCATTGTTGTGTATTTTTCCGTTGTGTTCATTGAAAAGATTTTACCCTATCTCGACTTGATATCTATCTATGAAATACTCAAATCGGTGCCGGAGAAAGAAACCAGTGTAATGTAGTGGCTAATGTGGAGAGGATAGAAGACTCTTATCTCCCTTCCGTACCTACCAATGCAGAAGAGGAGAGAAAGAGTCCTGAGACTAAAGCAAAAAAGTCACTTAGGCAAACATTTTCTTCATTTTTTCAAACAAAGCGCCAGTGATCCCTTTTGGTTTTGCCAGGTCTTCGATATACTGGTTATAGCTCATATGCTTCTCTTCAAGGAATCCTTCCAGATATTCAATCGACGCATCCATGCCATGCTCCTTTTCGATCTCCAGCATCTTTTGGTAGAGAGGCTCAACCTCTTTGACGACATTTTTGGGTGCTGCATGTCGATATGCAATATAGTTACGTATCTTTCCTTCTCTGTCTCTCTGGATATCAAAATCGGTCGTTACCCAGTAGTGATCACCGTTTTTTGCAAGGTTTTTAACCACTGCCATGATGTTTTTGCCATTTTTGATACTCTCCCACATAAGATAAAAGATCGCCTTTGGCATATCGGGGTTTCTCAGGATATTATGGGGAGAACCTACCAGTTCATTCTCCTTGTACCCCGAAACTTCTACAAACTTGTTATTGCCGTAGGTGATCACACCTCTCTGGTCAGTTTTGCTGACAAGCATATCTTTTGCATTGAGTTTGATCTCTCTGTTGGTCGGATGCGGACGTAACATTGTTGTCTCCTTTTTTATTTTTCCTCTTTTAAAATGAAGTTATATTCTAACTAATTATTAC
>DSDW01000082.1 GCA_011048515.1 Campylobacterota bacterium
AGATTATACCTATATCTGTTTTGAAAGTTATGGTTCAGATAAGAAGATGTAAAGAAGTGGAGTAATTTTGTGTAGGTTAGTTACAAGGGAGCGGAAAAGTGTTACAATATTTCCCTATTCCCTTTCGCATTGGGCTCTGAAAGTACTCCCATAACCTCAAGCTGTTCGATAATATTGGCAGAACGGTTGTAACCGATCTGCAGCTTTCTTTGCAGATAGGATATGGAGGTCTTTTTATCGCTTAGGATCACTGCCTTTGCCTCTTCATAAAGCGGGTCGAGATCGATCTCATCGCTGCCCGAAGCGCCGCCTTCGCTACTGCCCGCAACCAAATAGTTCTCGTCATATTCGGGTTCTCTTTGTGCCTTGATGTACTCTACGATCTTTTCGATCTCCTCTTCCGTGCTCCATGGGGCATGCAGACGCACAAGCCCTGTCGAGCCCGGAGGGGTAAAGAGACCGTCACCGCGCCCCAACAGGCTCTCGGCACCCATGGTATCAAGTATCACTTTTGAGTCGATCCTCTGCCCTACTCTGTAACTTAAACGTGATGGAAGGTTTGCTTTGATCAGACCGGTAACCACATCGACACTCGGCCGTTGTGTCGCTACGATCAAATGTATTCCGCTCGCTCTGGCCATCTGTGCAAGGCGGGCGATTGAGAATTCAACCTCTTTCCCTCCCGTCATCATTAGATCCGCCAACTCGTCAATGACTACGACAATATAGGGGAACGGTTCAGCAGAACCGTCTCTTTTTACCTTTTCATTGTAGTTTTCTATATTCTTCGTCCGGTTCTCCGCCATCATCTTGTAGCGGCGCTCCATCTCTCCTACCATATTTGCCAACGCGGCGATCGCTTTTTTGGCATCGATGATCACCGGAGTCAGGAGGTGTGGGATATCGTTATAGATCGAAAACTCCAGCATCTTCGGATCGATCAGCATCAGTTTGAGATGATCAGGATCGTTTCGGTAGAGCAGCGAGAGGATCATCGCATTGATCCCTACGGATTTACCCGACCCCGTGGTCCCGGCGATAAGGATATGCGGAAGCTTTTTGATATCCGTCACAAAAGGTTTACCGACGATATCCTTGCCCAGAGCCACCGTCAATGGCGAACCGGAAGATTGAAAAATTTCGGACTCGAGTATCTCTCTGAGATAGATCGTATCCACCGTGTCATTGGGGATCTCTATCCCTACAACATCACGGCCAGGGATCGGCGCCTGGATACGAATCGTCTCTGCCTGCAGCGCCATAGCCAGGTCATCCTGCAGGTTCAGGATCTTCGATACCTTTACATGCGGAGCGGGCTTGAACTCAAAAGTCGTGACCAAAGGACCGGAGTAGGTACGCACCACATCGCCTTCGATCTTGAACTGCTCCAGTTTTGCCAAAAGTTCGCCTATTTTACGGTCGATCTCCGCTTCGTTCATCTTTCTGGTACCCTTCGGAGCCTTTTGCAGGAAATTCAACTTTGGCAATCTGAAGTTTTTAGGTTTCTCTACTTTTCCCTTTTCTATCTGCTCAAGGAGCTTGGAGTTTTCTTCCAGTTCATCGACAATCGTAACCTGAGAAGTACTTTTAGGGGTTGGTGAAAACACTTCTTTTCTTCTGCTCTCCTCTTCCAGTACCTCTTCCATCTCATGTTCCAGTGCTTCGATCTCCTCAATGACTGGATCATCGATCTCATCTTTCCACGGCACTGTTGTTTCGGTAAAGGAGATACGTGCAGGCTCGCTCTTTTGTGTCGTTTGTTGAACTCTTTTCGTTCCAACCCTACTCTTGTGAAGCTCCTCCATCACCGGCATCATCTCGTCTTCAAGTTTCGGCGAGGCAAAAGGGTTGGTAGAGAGCTTTTTGAAAACTGCTTTCCCAATATGCATGAGTTTTATGTAGAAAGAGACAAATATGCCAAGAGAAGGACCCCTAAACGTGATATCCTTGGGGCTGAAGTCATCATCAAGGATAAAGACCAGCGAAAGCAACGTGATCAAAAGCCAGGTGAGCCAAAGACCCGCTTTCCCTATATAGGGTTCCAGAAATTCAACGATCTGGGTACCGATAAATCCTGCCTTTTCAAGATCAAATACCAAAGACTCAAGAAAGATCAAGCCGATAAAGAGAAGTATCCATCCCAGATAAAAGTCAATCTCTTTGGCTTTTGAGCTCTCTTTAAAGAGTTTATAGAGCGGATAGAAAAGAATAAAAAGATTGATATACGCAAGATATCCGAAAAGAAATATATTGGTCCGACCGATCTTTTCACCGATATTGCCTACAAGACCCGTCCCCAAAAAGAGTGTTGAAAAGGCTGCATAGATAAAGAGTATGGAGGTAACAATAAGCGCGATCTTCACATCTATTCCCTGATTTTTGTTTGATATTAATTAATGAAGATATTATAGCACAATAATATAAGGGGTTTTTGAAATATCCCAAATTGAGATATTATCTTGCTATGTTCTCTCTTTCTTTCTCGTTTCAAACTATTAAGCAGTCCTTAAGGTTTCTCTGCGTAAAATTCCACCCTACATCTTGTATGTAGAAGCCTCGATGGTGGAATTGGTAGACACGCTAGACTCAAAATCTGGTGGGCTTGCCCGTGTCGGTTCGACTCCGACTCGAGGTACCATTTGATAGGACGTTTTTTGAGCAAAGCTCAACAAAACTACGCTAACGCTGTGTTGACTTCAGCAGTCGGCTCACGAAACTGGTTTCGTTTTGCTTGAACCAATTAAAAAAAACTATTAAACTATAATAACAATGACGCGGGAATAGCTCAGTTGGCTAGAGCGTCAGCCTTCCAAGCTGAGGGTCGCGGGTTCGAGTCCCGTTTCCCGCTCCACTTACCCATTTTATTGCGGGCGTAGCTCAGGGGTAGAGCATAACCTTGCCAAGGTTAGGGTCGACGGTTCGAATCCGTTCGCCCGCTCCATACCATCCATTAAAAAAATCCATCCATACACCTACATATCAACCATTTTTCACCGCTATTTTCCCTGATGATTGGATCGTGACGTCATATTGACCGCAAGCCAGTCCTGCATCCCTCCGCGATACCATTTGATTTTGTCGGGCGGGTAGCCTATCTTGAGCAGCGACTTGATCATTTGCGGCGACTGGGCGCACCACGAAGCGTTGCAAAAGACCGCTATCGTCTTGACGTTGTCAAAATGATACACCTTGTTTTCTATCTTGACCCCAAGCTGTGCAAGCGCTTTGAGGTATTCCTCCGGAAACGTGTTTGGTTTGGAGATATATGCATAAGGCAGATTGACAGCACCGGGGATGGTACGGTTGCTATAGGAGTCCTCATTACGGCTGTCAATGAGCAGCATATCGCTATTTTTCTGCATCTTTTCAATAAAGTCGAGCACCTCCAGCTCACCGAATGTTTCTACCTCGTGATCGATCCTCATAGGCTGTATCTGCCCGACGCTGGAAACAAATTCCGCTTTGCATACATTGGGCACATCCGATGCGGCATATTTGCTCTGCCAGATCGTTTCATCGTCGATCGCGACATTAAGGCACGCAGGATCGATCTCCCGTTCAATTGTCAGAAGCCTTTTGTCGCCGTTAGCTCCCTCAACCTCCGCCTCTACCCCTTTATACTGCAGACTGATGATATTGCCTCCCAGAAGCGGAAGTGTCAGTGAAAGTAGTAACCATTTTTTCTGCATCCTATATACCTTTTTCTTTTATTATTAAAAAATATTATCTTAAAGAAGTTGAATTTAAAATAAAACCCTCTTCATTTGGAATGCTCCAACCGCTTTTTGCCATACTTTTGTTATAATCCCCTCTTGAGAAAAACAAAAGGGATATTTTGAAACTTGTTGTAGTCATCACGGGTGCCAGCGGTGTAGAGCTTGGCAGAAAATTTGTCGACTATCTACCCGAAAGTATCGAAGCGCATGTCATCATCTCGAACAATGCCCTGACCGTAGAGTCATTTGAGAAGAGAGAAGTCACACTGCACCAGAATGAAAATATCGCAGCATCCGTCTCCAGCGGCTCGTTCCGCGTCGATGCGACAGCGATCATCCCCTGCAGCATGAACACCCTTGCCAAGATTGCCTGCGGTATCAGTGACAACCTTGCTACCAGGGTTGCGGCAGTAGCACTCAAAGAGCAAAAAAAGTTACTGCTTGCGCCGCGCGAGCTTCCTTTTTCGGCAATTGCACTGGAAAATATGCAAAAACTTGCTACACTGGGCGTCATCATTGCCCCGCCTGTTATGGGGTATTACTCTGAGTCCGACTCTTTGGAGGAGATGGAACGTTTTATCATCGGAAAGTGGTACGATGCACTGGGCATAGAAAATAATTTATATGAAAGATGGGGTGATACCAATGGCATCAAGTGAGGAGTGAAGAGTGAAGAATAAAGAGTTGCGATATGCTTTTCTTTTGGAAAAGCTTTTATCGGAGACGAATATGACAATTTCCGATCAAAGCATTGCAAGGCAATGCAAACCGAACCTGCTACCTGCCACCTCCTATCTACTATCTACCCAAGGAGTTTTTCAATGAGACGAGCGATCTACCCGGGAACCTTTGATCCTATCACTAACGGACACCTGGATATCATCAAGCGTGCCTATAGAATGTTTGACGAGATCATTATAGCGATAGCCGAGTCTGAAGCCAAAAAACCGATGTTCAGCCTTACTCAGCGCGTGAAGATGGTAGAGGCTGTCACTTCGGATCTGCCCAATGTGAAAGTCATAAAATTCAACAACCTTCTGGTCAATCTCTCGGACGAGCTGGATGCCAATATCATCATCCGTGGACTCAGGGCTGTCAGTGACTTTGAGTATGAACTGCAGATGGGATATGCCAATGCTTCGCTAAAAAAGGAGCTTGAGACAATCTACCTGATGCCCAGCCTGGAACACGCCTTTGTCAGCTCATCAGTCGTACGTACGATACTCAACTTTGACGGAAAGGTGGAACACCTTGTACCGCCCAAAGCGTTAGAACTGATCAAGTGTGCATATTAATGGTAGTACTTTTTGAAGGGATCGACACCTGCGGGAAGAGTACGCAGCTGGAGCTGTTGAAACAAAAACACCCTGAGATCATTACGACCAAAGAACCCGGCGGCACAGCTTTCGGGATCAAAGCAAGAGAGATACTTCTGGAGAGCACGATCATCTCCAAACGTGCCGAACTTCTGCTCTTTTTGGCCGACCGTGCCGAACATTTTGAAGAGGTAATACAACCCAACCAAGATAAACTTGTTATCTCAGATAGAGGTTTTATCTCCGGTATCGGATACGCTTTGGCCAATGGTGATTTCCAGCTTGATGAACTGCTCATGCTTAATAACTTTGCACTGCAGGGAAATTTACCTGATAAAGTCATTCTTTTTCTGACTGATATGCAGACCCTGCAGGAGAGACTTGGCGGCAAAAGCCTGGACGGGATCGAACAGCGGGGGCTGGAGTACCTGCTGAGCGTACAGGAGCATATGAAGCAGACCGTCCTTGCGTTGGACATCCCGCATCTTTTTATCGACGCTTCTGACAGCATAGAGAATATCCATCAAACGATACTAACCTACTTGAAGGTATAATTACACCAATTTAAACAGTCGTCATCCTGAACTCGTTTCAGGATCTCTTTAGAGACACTTCATACTATCACCCCTATGAGATTCCGGATCAAGTCCGGAATGACGCTATTACAAGGAACCGTTATGATCAATCCGCTACGTGGTATGAAAGACCTCACTTTTGAAGAGAGTGAACGTTTTGAATATATCGTAAATACTGCTGCAACCATTGCCAGACGTTATGGTTACGGATATATAGAAACCCCTATTCTGGAAGAGACTGCGCTCTTTAAGCGCTCGGTAGGAGAGAGCTCCGATATCGTTGGTAAAGAGATGTACCAGTTCACCGACAAAGGCGAGAACGATGTCTGTATGCGTCCTGAGGGCACAGCCGGAATCGTTCGTGCATTCATTTCTGCAAAACTTGATCGACAACCGGTAAAACAGAAGTTCTACTACTACGGGCCGATGTTCCGTTATGAAAAACCGCAAAAAGGAAGGCTCAGGGAGTTTCACCAGTTTGGATGCGAGAGTTTCGGGGAAGACTCGGTCTATGAGGATTTTACGATCATTACGATGATCGCGCAGATCTTTGATGCACTGGGTATCGGCTACGAACTGCAGATCAACTCGCTTGGGTGCAAGGTCTGTATGCCAAAATACAGAGAGACCCTGGTCAGCTCGCTCACTGAGATCAAAGAAGAACTTTGTGAAGATTGTAACCGCAGGATAGGCACCAACCCTATCCGTGTACTTGATTGCAAGAACGATAAATGCCAGGCACTGCTGGTGGAGTCTCCAAAACTGAAAGACTACCTCTGCGAAGCGTGCGACCCGGAGTTCAGAAAACTCAAAGCGCTGTTGGATCAGGAGGGTATCAAATACACCGTAAACGACAACCTGGTAAGAGGTCTGGACTACTACTCCAAAACAGCCTTTGAGTTTGTCAGCAGCGAAATCGGTGCGCAAAGTGCCATCGCAGGCGGTGGACGCTATGACAGGCTTGTAGAGTTCCTGGACGGGAAGCCGACTCCTGCTGTGGGGTTTGCCCTGGGTATCGAGCGTATCATGGAGCTGGTGAAGATGCCGGAAAAAGAGGCTGAAGGCTACTATATGGGTGCGATGACTCAGGAAGCCATCCCGGCGCTCCTCAAACTGGCAACAAAAAAACGCCTTACGGACAAAGTAACGGTTGAGTACAGTTCCAAAGGGTTCAAAAGCCATATGAAAGGGGTCGATAAAGCCAACGCCAAATACGTGGTACTCATCGGTGAAGATGAACTGAACAATGGAACCGTATGGCTGAAGGATCTTGAGAGCAAAGAAGAGCGAGTCATTGATATCAATGACCTCTAAATGGTGACACGAAACCTCTAGAGTTTCGTGTCTGTTTATTGCATTTTAGAAATTAAACATCACACCTGCAAAAAGCGAGTCTCCCCGAGGCCCTTCGATCGTTGAGTGTTCATACTCGGCAACAAATTTATAGTCGTGCCCCATCGCCACTTCCACGCCTACACCATAAATAAATCCATTGTCGTCAGCATCGATGTGATACGCTTCGATCTCTTCGATCTCATACTCGTACCCTGCTTTTGCGAAGAGCCCCAGTGTCTCAGTCAATTCGTAGGTATAGACAAGATCCAGAGAGTGGGTATAATACTTTCCATCCGCCTCTTCAACTACATGCCCATCATGGATTTCACTGACCGTATTTTTTGCATAAGAGAAGTCATACTCCACAGCAAATCCATGTCCCAGTCTGTAACCCAGGTCGATACCGAATCCGTAACCGCTGTCCCCATCAAGTACCGCTTCACCGTGATGTACGCTGTCTCCTGCGATTCTTAACCCCTTGACGATCACATAAAAGTCACTCTCTGCATGCTCATGCACTTCCGGTATCTCTACCGCCGGCTCAACCGGAGCGATATCTCCTCCTGCCTGCAGCTGCAGTGCCATCAATGATGCAACCGATGTCATCAAAACCATTTTTTTCATTCTACCTCCTTAGTCTTTGCGGATCTTTCCAATCCATGAATTTTTTAAACTTTCCATCATAGATGATTTAGACTTAAAGCTTTGTATCCACCCTATATTTCTAGCTGCATTTTTGAACTATTTTATCTCTTTTATAAAAAAGAGGCTTCTCTGCTTCAATCCGATCGAACAAAAAGATCAATCTTTCTTTTGTTGCCAAGCACTAAAGGCCAGAAAGTAAACAGAGGTATAAAACGAAGAGAAAAGTACCTTGAAAAGTTATAGAGATTGCAGCCAGAGAAGCAGATCCTTACTCAATCTCTCAACTGCTCTGTTGCTTGCCTGGACATATCCTTCGGCATCTGTTGTTTTTGTTACTTCTCTATAGCTGAATCGTTTGCTTTTGATCAGTTTGCCTGTATGAGTAGAAACAAGATTGAACTGCAGGGAGACAACCGCATCCGAAGCATCACCTCTTACATGGTGGGAGAAATCAAATACAGTACTCTCCAGCCTGTAGTCAGCCTGTGCCGTTGAGTCGTAAGAAACCACCCCCTTGAACATACCGCTGCTTTGCAGTGTATACATCAGTGTTCCCTGAACAAGCTTTCCAAGATTATTGGACCATTTTGAGTTGAGATAAGCTCCCTGCTGCATAGGAGAGTAGGAAAAATACATTTTGTCGCTCATCTTCTCTTTCAGGCTGAGAGGCTGCATCACTTTAATGGTTTTGTTTTGATAGCTCTTTTTATAGATAGTTTTCACCTCGGGGGTCTGTAGGGTATAGGTCTTCAGCGGTGTCATTTTGGTGCTGCATCCAGCTAAAAAGATCAACAATAGTGCTCCCGTAATATATTTCATTTTTATTCTCCCGGTCCTTTTAGTGGAGTTCTGGACTTAAAAATCAGATCGCTTGGGCTCTCTTTAAGCTCTTCGGCCAACTCGCTCATTTGTGTAGATAGTATCTGTATATCCACGATCATCGGCTCAAGTATCTTCTTCATGTTATAATCCCCACGATCCAGGCTCTGTTCAACCTTCAGAGTAACACGGTTGAAATTCTCTATCGTAGGAACGATGACTCTTTTCACTTCGTTCAGGTCTTTGGTAGCACCTTCAAAGTTGGCTGAAACCCTCTTCATCGAATCTCTAAAATCTTTGATCGCTTGATCAAGCTCCTCAAGGGAGGACATGACCCTGTTTTCTATCTCTTCACCGTTTTTCGTGATATCCTCTACATTGCCGAGTATCTTTTCTACTCTATCAATGTTTTTATCCGACACCACCTTTTCTCCCTGTTCAAGTAGCTTATCGAGTCTTAGAGAAAGCGATTCGACACTTTTACTCAGCGTAGTCACCAAGGAGGGTTTGGTTTTGATCGTCGGGATATACTCATCAGTCGGTACGAGCGTTTTTGCCGTATTGGTTCCCCCTTCTATCTCGATGGAGAGCAGTCCAGTGATACCGAACATCTTTGTCGTCGCAACCATATCCTCCTTGATAGGGACATCCTGGCGGATATTGACATAGACTTCAGTGAGTTCAATATTCTCCGGGTTGATGCGGATGGCACTGACCCGGCCGATATCGACACCGCGCAGCATCACATTAGAATCAACTGAGAGCCCGGAAACCGATTCACTGATCTCCAGTCTGTAGGTATAGTACTGATCTTGCAAATCATACTTACCGAGCCAGAAAGCAAACCAGACAAGTCCTATACCAAAGAGCACGACAAAGATACCGACCACCAGATAATTGACCCTACTATACATTCCTCACCTTTTCAAACCTCTCTTTGGTATATTCATTCTTAAAGAATTTTTCTACAAAGGGATGTTGTGATTGTAACACATTTTCGATGCTTCCCTCCGCTACGACCCTCTTGTCTGCCAAGACTGCCATCCTGTCTACGATGCCGAAGATACTCTCCAGATCATGGGTGATCATCACTACTGTGATCCCCAGCAGATCACGCAGATCTACGATCAGTTTGTCAAAATTTCTCGCTCCGATAGGATCCAGCCCGGAAGTGGGCTCATCCAGAAAAAGCAGTTTCGGCTCCATCGCAAGCGCTCTTGCCAGTGCTGCACGCTTGACCATCCCGCCGCTCAGCTGCGAGGGGTAAAGGCTCCCTACACCAGGATCAAGTCCGACCATTTTCAGTTTGGATGCCACCAGACTGTCACGCAGTTTTTTCGAGATCTTTGTATACTCTTTGAGCTGTACCTCGATATTTTCCGCCACGGTCAAAGAAGAAAAAAGTGCACCGAACTGAAAGAGCACACCCCACTCTCTTCGAAGTGCCTGTGCCTCTTTAAAGCCTATATGTTTGAGATTATTCCCCAGAACAGTGATCTCTCCCGCAGCAGGTTCAAGCAGCATGATCATCTCTTTCATCAACACCGACTTGCCCGAACCACTCTCTCCCAGTATCCCGTAGATCTCATTCTCTTCGATATGCAAACTCACACCGTTATGTACCGTTCTTTTACCAAAACGCGTGACGATGCCCTCTGCTTTGATCACTGTTTTCACAGATCAAGCTCCGTATAGATCACCGAAAAGAGCGCATCAAAAGCGATCACAAGGAAGATGCCGTTGACCACAGATGCCGTGGTGTGAAGTCCGAGACTTTCGGTATTGTGAGAGACCTGAAATCCTCTGAAAGCCCCTACAGAAGCGATAAGAAAAGCAAATACCGGTCCCTTGACCATTCCCAGGATATAGTGTTTTACCTCCAGTACCTCATACAAACGGTCTATAAATTGCGTCATCGAGATACCCAGCTGCATCCCCGAAGCGACCATCCCTCCGAAGATCCCTACAATATCTGCAAAAAAGATCAGCAACGGCAAAGAGACCATCATCGCTATGATACGGGGCAGCACTAAGAATGTATAGGGATCAAATCCCATGGTCCTCATGGCTGCAGTCTCCTCAGTGATCTTCATCGCACCTATCTCAGCGGTATAAGCAGAACCGCTCCGCCCGGCGATCACGATCGCTGTGATCATCGGCCCGAGTTCACGGGTAATGGAGATCGCTACCGTATCCACGATAAAGACATCCGCTCCGAACTTGGCTAACTGCACAGATCCCTGGTAGGCGATCACCATCCCTACCAGAAAAGAGGTCAAACCGATAATGATCAATGCGTTGAAACCTGCCTGATGGATATGATAAACCGTCTCTTTCACGCGTATCTCTTTAGGATTTGTGATCGTATGGAAAAGTGCATAAAAAACATGCCCTATAAATTCGATAAAATCCCTTATATCCTTGAGAAGGATCACCGTATTTCTTCCCAATGTCTCAATCAGACTCTCTTCTTTTGGAGGTTCGATCACTACATGATCCTGCTTAAGAAGATCATACATCTCTTTTTGATTTTCGGTATAACCGACCACCTTTACAGGGGTATGTTCTGAAAACTCTATGAAATATTCTGAAAAAAGGAGCACTCCGGCCGAGTCAAACTCACTAACAGCCGAGACATCCCAGGTTATCGGCAGATCATAGCCAACCTGCTGCAATTGACGTTCTATTTCAGGTACGCTCTGAAGTGTCCAATGACCTTGTGCCTTCAGCATAAGTTGATTATGATTCTTTTGAATAGTGAGATATTGGTTTATCATACTTAATTATAGGTAAGATTCGATTAAGTTTAGGTATAATACCCATTATAATTAAGTGAGTATATGATGAAAGATTTTGGCATAGATGTCTGGAGTGACAACAATTTTATCATTAAACATGATACGATCAACATCAATTACGGGCTTGAGCCCTCACTCTACGAGATCACAAAACAGATACGCAACCAGGGATACAAGGGACCTTTGCTTCTACGTTTCCCTCATCTTATTAAGAAACAGATCTCCACACTCTTTGAGACCTTCAACGCCGCAAGGGAGACCTTCGATTACCAGGGGACCTTCAATGCGGTTTTCCCGCTGAAGGTCAACCAGTTTCCCAACTTTGTCCATTCATTGATGGATATATCCAAAGAGTACAACTATGGTCTGGAGGCCGGGAGCAAGGCCGAATTGGTGATCGCGATGAGCAAAACCCCTCTGGGTGCACCGATCACAATCAACGGTTTTAAAGACAAAGAGATGATCTCCATGTGTTTTATCGCGGCTAAAATGGGGCACAATATTACGATCACTATAGAAGGGCTTGACGAGCTTGAAAGTATTATTCAGGTGAACAAAGAGTTCAATGATGAGTCCGAAAACCCGATTTTGCCGAAGATAGGGGTACGTATCCGCCTGCACAGCTCAGGTATCGGCATCTGGGCAAAAAGCGGTGGCTACAACTCCAAGTTCGGACTCACCTCGACAGAGTTGATCGAAGCCTATGAACTGCTCACAAAGCATAACCTGCTTGAAGCGCTCTGGATGATCCATTTTCATATCGGCTCGCAGATGGGAGATATCGCTCCTCTCAAAAAAGCGTTGCGGGAAGCGGGGAACATCTATGCAGAACTGAAAAAACGCGGTGCCGACAGCCTGAGCGCGATCAATATCGGCGGCGGCCTTGCAGTGGAGTACTCCCAGCATGCCCATGACAAAGAGCGTAACTACTCACTGAACGAATTTGCCAACGACGTCATCTACCTCATGCAGGAGATCGCGAAAAACAAAAATGTACCACAGCCGAATATTTTTACCGAGTCCGGACGCTATATTGCTGCCTCCCACTCTGTACTGGTTGCCCCCGTACTTGAACTCTTCAGCCAGGAGTACCACGAAAAGTGTCTGAGGCTCAAATCAGAGAACCCGCCCTTGATCCAGGAGCTGCATGATCTTTACAACACGATCACCCGCACCAATGCCAGAGAATACCTCCACGATGCTCTGGATCACATGGAGAGCCTGTTTACACTCTTCGATCTTGGATATATCGACCTGGAAGACCGATCCAACACCGAAACATTAGTAAACCTGATCGTGAAAAAAGCCATCGCCCTGCTCAGGAATGAAGATACCGATGAACTCAAACAGCTTCAGGACCGTGTACAGGAGAAGTATCTGGTGAATTTTTCTATCTTCCAGTCACTTCCGGATTTCTGGGGGCTTGAGCAGGAGTTTCCCATCATGCCGCTCACCCATCTCAATAAAATACCGACCAACCCGGCAAGCATCTGGGATATCACCTGCGACAGTGACGGGGAGATAGAGTTCAGCCGTGACTATCCGCTCTACCTGCATGATATCGACCTGCATAAAGAGGAGTACTTTCTCGGTTTCTTCCTCACCGGCGCCTATCAGGAGGTACTGGGAATGCAGCACAACCTCTTTACCCACCCGACAGAGTGCCTGATCAACTTCGATGAAGCGGGGAACTATAAGATCGAGGGGCTGATCGAAGCACAGAATCTGATGGATATACTGGATGATATGGATTATGATACCAATGTGATCGATAAAACACTGAAACAGCATATTGAGCTTTCAGAAACACTCACTTCCGAAGAGAAACGCGAACTTTTGGGCAAACTTTACCTGCATTTAAGTGAAAATAGCTATCTTAAGACCATACAGGCGATCGAGGAGTCACACTGAGATCGCGGGATATGAAAGTTCAGGAGAGACTTTGAACCCTTTTAGATTGATCAAAGAAGATTTTACCAATGTCAAACAAAATGACCCTGCCCTGCACTCTACCTTCGAACTCTTTTTCAACTATCCGGGACTCTGGGCACTGCTTTTTCACCGGATCGCACACTGGTTTTATCAGAAAGGGTTGCGTTTTCTGCCGCGATTTATCTCGGCGATCGGACAGTTCCTTACCACTGTCGATATCCATCCCGCCGCACAGATCGGACGCAGGGTCTTCATCGACCACGGTGTAGGTGTCGTCATCGGAGAGACCGCGATCGTCGGAAATGATGTCGTGATCTACCAGCAGGTGACACTGGGCGGAGTAAGCCTCACCAAGGGAAAACGGCACCCCACGGTCGGAAACAATGTGGTCATCGGTGCCGGTGCGAAGGTACTGGGGAATATCACGATAGGGGATGATGCAAAGATCGGTGCAAACTCTGTGGTCATTAAAAATGTCCCCCCGAAAACCACCGCTGTCGGCATCCCCGCGCGTGTACTGCAGTATGAAAAATCCGCAACCAGACTGAGCCATGATGACATGCCGGATATCAATAAAGAGATCTTCAAATACCTTCTCAAACGTATCGAGATCCTTGAGAATGCTATCGAGAGCGGCGAGAGCAAGGATATCAGACAAAAAGACCATGATCTTGAGATAGACTACGACGATTTTATCCACAGTATGGATTGATCATGGGTAGACAGGAAACAGTCAACTCCTTCCCCTCTTTTTCTTCTGTGCTTATCAAAATATTTTTACGCTTATTCTGCTATAATTGTAGGATTTTCTAATTTTTATTATTTACAAGGGTTATAATGCTATCAGATCGCATACAATCACTATCACCGTCATTGACGATTGCTATCTCTTCACTCGCAAGAGATCTTAAAGCAGAAGGGAAAGATGTCCTCTCATTTTCAGCTGGTGAGCCTGACTTCGGTACACCGCAAAAGATCAAAGACGAGGCTATCAAAGCTATCAATGACGGCTTTACACAATATACTGCAGTACCCGGTATCCCGGAACTGTTGAAAGCAGTAGCAGGAAAACTCAAGAGAGAAAACGGTTTGGAGTATGCACCTTCGGACATCATTGTCAGCAACGGTGCGAAACAGTCACTTTTCAATCTCTTTCAGGCGGTCATCAATCCGGGTGATGAAGTGATCATTCCTGCACCTTACTGGGTAACCTACCCTGAACTGGTGATCTATTCAGAGGGGAAACCTGTCATTATTGAAACCGATGAGAAAAGCGGCTTCAAGATCACAGCCGAACAACTCAAAAATGCGATCACGCCCAAAACGAAAATGATCGTACTCACCTCCCCTTCAAACCCTACAGGTTCTGTATATTCCAAAGAGGAGCTGGAGTCACTTGCGGAGGTGTTGAAAGGTACGGATATCATCGTTGCAAGTGACGAGATGTATGAGAAACTGGTTTACGGGATCGACTTTATAGCGACTGCGAGTATCTCGGAAGATATGTACCAGAGAACCGTCACGATCAACGGCCTGAGCAAATCTGTGGCAATGACAGGATGGCGTTTTGGATACCTTGCATCTCCAAACAAAGCGTTGATCGCGGCGATGAACAACCTCCAAAGCCAGAGTACCTCCAACATCAACTCTATCACCCAAAAGGCAGCGATCGTTGCACTCAACGGCGAGGTTGATGCGGAGATAGAAGAGATGAGACAGGCATTTGATGAAAGAGCGGCTGAAGCGGTAAAACTCTTCAACGAGATCGACGGCCTGAGCGTACTCAAACCAGACGGTGCGTTCTACCTCTTTGTCAACACAAAAGAGATCTCAAACGACTCCATCGCGTTCTGCAAAGAGCTGCTTCAGGAGACTGGCGTTGCTGTAGTGCCTGGTATCGGATTTGGTGCAGAGGGATATTTCAGATTCTCCTTCGCGACGGATATCGAAACGATCCGTGAAGGTATCAGCCGTATCAAAAAATTCGTAGAAAGCAAACGCAAATAGAGCGTTTAGCGTTTAAAACGCTGACGCTTTTTTCTTTAACCAGTTCTTAAAAATATCTTTTCGTAGGTCGGGGTGTCCTCACCCCGACACTGATACAGATCTTTCCACCCATCTTAAAACACATACAAGTTTTTTATTATCAAAGAGCAACACCCCACTGCCTTTCAGATTAAGAGTCTACAGCGACGTCCACTTTTGGATTCCCGATCGCAGTCGGGAATGACGGAGAAAAATAACTTTCAGAGTTGAAAATCCTACCCTCTAAACACTAAACACTAAACACTAAGCGCTAAACACTCAGCACTCAACGCTGAACGCTATCTCTTCTTCGTCATATTTTCCAAAGAGAACCAGATGAGTCCGATGATCGTAAAGAGTACCACCGGGGCGATCCATGGGTTTTTCTGCACATAGCCGAAAAATGCGATGATCGATTCGCTGGCAAAGTAGGCGCTCAACCCGATTGTCAGGACAAACACGATCGAAGCAAAAATGTTAAAGAAGACAAACTTTTTAAAATCATACTTTGCCAATGCCATGGAGATCGGTACCAGGGTCTTTACCCCGTAGATGAACTTCTGGATAAAGACGGCAAACGGGCCGTACTTGCGCATGATCAGCGTCGCCAGTGCGATCTTTCGCTTGTGTTTGGCATAGTAGGGTTTGATCTGATCTTTCTGATACTTGCCGAGATAGAAGAGAAAGTTGTCTCCCATAAAGTTGGAGATCATTGCGATGATCAGTGCGGTGGTCAGATCCATATTGCCCATAAAAGAGAAGACGCCTGCCGCCGCTACGATAAAAAGCGAACCCCCGAACGAAAAAAACGCTACCGCGAGATATCCCCACGTCTCCAAAGAAGAAAAATCCATCTAAAACCCTTATAATTCTATAGATAAAATCATATCTAAAATTGGTTAATGTTATAATTCCATCCATGATCAACACACTTATGAGCATTCTTTTTGTCTATGTCTTTATCGCCCTCGGATACATCGCCAAGCGCATCTTCAAAGAGGATATGAACTCCAAAACACTGACACTTTTTTCTGTCTATTTTTTACAGCCTTTTGTCACCGTATGGGGGTTCAGTACCGCAAAGCTTGAACTTTCTCATATCTATACACCGCTTGTCTATCTGGGGATCATCTTTTTGCTGCTGCTTCCCACGATCGCACTCGGGAAGATCATCTTCAGCGATCCAAAGGAGCGTTCCATCTTCTCTATCGCCGGTTTTGTCGGAAATACAGGAAATATCGGTATCCCGCTTGGTATTGCGCTCTTCGGGGAAGCCAGCGTCATCTACACGACCCTGATCAACATTGCCAATGTCTTTGTGGTCTACATTATCGGGGTCTATATCTACTCCCGCGGATCCTTCAGCATCAAAGCGTCGCTTTTCAATATCGTAAAGATCCCTATCATCCCCGCCTCAGTCGCGGCGATCGGGATCAATATCTATGATATCCCCCTCACACCGCAGATCCAGGAGTTTTTCAAGATGGGTGCCTACGGCGGGATCGTGCTGCAGCTTTTCCTGCTGGGGACCTTTTTGCAGGGGATCCGTTTCCATGACCTTCGCCCGCTTTTGATGTTCGGTACACTCTCCCAGAAGTTTATCCTGGTACCGCTTCTGAGCGCAGCGATTCTGAGTTTCACTTCACTGCCGCTCTTTGTCCAGGGAGTCATACTCATGGAGATGATGGTGCCTCTGGCAGTGGCCAATATCAACCTTGCTTCACTCTATGACTGCCGCCCCAAAGAGGTCACTTCACTGATCATGATCAGCACCCTGCTCTTCATTCCCATGCTTTTTGTGCTAAGTCACATCGTAAATCACTTCTATTTGTGATAGAATTACATACTTTCTATTAGGAGTTTCCATGTCTACAAATACCCTTATTATCGGTGCAGGTGGTGTCGGGAATGTCGTTGCGTTCAAATGTGCAATGAATGCCGAGACTTTCGGAAATATCACACTTGCAAGCCGTACACTCAGCAAATGTGATGAGATCGCAGCCAATGTCAAAGCAAAAACAGGCGTAGAGATCGCCACGGCAAAAGTCGATGCGGACAGTGTAGAAGAGCTTGTTAAGCTTATCATGAAGACAGATGCGGATATCGTGATCAATGTGGCACTGCCCTACCAGGATCTGACGATCATGGATGCCTGCATACAGTGCGGGGTTGACTACCTTGACACAGCGAACTACGAGCATCCTGACGAAGCGAAGTTCGAGTACAAAGAGCAGTGGGCGAGAGATGAAGCGTTTAAAAAAGCGGATATCATGGGACTGCTTGGAAGCGGATTTGACCCGGGCGCGACCAATGTCTTCTGCGCCTATGCACAAAAGCACTACTTCGATGAGATCCACACGATCGATATCCTTGACTGCAATGCCGGAGACCACGGCTATCCCTTCGCGACCAACTTCAACCCTGAGATCAACCTTCGGGAAGTGAGTGCGAAAGGAAGATACTGGGAAAACGGGAAATGGATCGAGACCGAGCCGATGGAGATCAAGCAGGTGTGGGACTACCCGGAAGTGGGACCAAAAGACAGCTACCTGCTCTACCATGAAGAGATGGAGTCACTGGTCAAACATATCAGGGGCCTGAAGCGTATCAGGTTCTTTATGACCTTTGGCGAAAGCTACCTCAAACATATGGAAGTGCTTGAGAATGTCGGTATGCTGGGTATCGAGCCGGTCGAGCACAAAGGACAGCAGATCATCCCTATCGAGTTCCTCAAAACACTGCTTCCCGATCCTGCGAGCCTCGGTCCGAGAACCAAAGGAAAGACCAATATCGGTATCTTTGCCAAAGGGATCAAAGACGGCAAGCCTCAGACTATCTATATCTACCAGGTCAAAGACCATGAGGAGTGCTATGCGGAAGTGATGAGCCAGGGTGTAAGCTACACGACCGGTGTGCCTGCAATGATCGGTGCGAAACTGATGCTTGAAGGTGTATGGCAGGGAAAAGGTGTCTTCAATATGGAAGAGATGGATCCCGATCCGTTTATGGAAGAGATGATGCAACAGGGGCTTCCGTGGCAGGTATTGGAGCTGGAAGCGCATGAGGACCTCAGAGTTGATGCCTAGTGCATCAACGGAGGCCTATCATACTCATGAACCTGCCGCTGCACCCCTGCTCTTTTCTATAGGAGAAATACCTCTCCGCCTCGCATGAGGTACACTGACCGCACCTCTCAATATTTTCAACATTTAACCCCGCAGCCAAAAGCTGCTTTTGATTGATGAGCGGGAGATCAAGCATATATTTTTCCCCTACACGATCAAAGGTCTCCCTGTCCAGAAAGTGTCGTGCCACATCTTCCCCTACTTCATAACAGCATCTCCCGATAGAGGGTGCGATGAAAGCGACGATTTCTTTAGAGTCCGAACCGAAAGTCTCGACCATCTCCTGCACTGTTTTTCCGGTAATATTTGCACGGGTACCCTTCCACCCCGCATGGATCGCAGCCACGACCGCTTTTTTAGGATCAAAAAGCAGCACAGGTACACAATCAGCGGTCAGGATCGTAAGCACTACCCCCTTTTGATCGGTGATCATCGCATCGCAGTCTGCTACCGCATCTTCTGCGGTATGCCATCCTCTGCTTTCCCTGCCCTTGATGATCGTGATGTGGTCGCTGTGGGTCTGCTCTGCTACGACAAAATGCGCCTGCTGCCCGATCCCCAGCCTCTCTGCGACCTCCCGCCTGTTTGCGACCACCTCTTCTGCCGGCTCCCCGGTATGCAGCGCCAATGACCCGTGACAGAAAAGTGCACTCTCTTTGGTAGTCACAGCATGAAAACACCCTTCATATTTTTCTAGCAATCCCGAACGGTAAAACCCGGCCATCCCTTACCTCTAACTTTTTTTGATATAATACCCAAAAAATGAAGGCGCAGGATGGAGCATTGGTTTGATTTTGACAAACGTATTTTTAAGCACTTCAACTATATTTTAATACTCCAGATCATTCCACTGCTTCTCATCTCCTCCTATCTCGTCAACGAGATCAATCCCTACCTTTTTACCAAACAGATGGTCTATTATGCCATTGGGGGCATCGCCTTTTTTGCAACGGTGTTTATCCCCTGGAGGCAAATATTGTGGTGGTTCGCCCCGCTTTTCTATATCGCAAACCTTGGTCTGCTTATCGCCGTTGAGTTTGTAGGGAAGACGATACTCGGTGCCCAGCGTTGGATAGAGATACCGGGGATCGGCATTACGATACAGCCTTCAGAGTTCATCAAAGTATCGGTCATGATGACGCTGGCTTACCTGATCCACAAAACACCGCCGCCGGAAAAAGGGTATGGCCTCTGGAAATTTCTGCTGCTTTCTTTCCTGATCGTCATCCCTTTTGTGCTGATCGCCAAGGAGCCTGATCTTGGTACGGCACTTGTGCTGCTGATCACGGGATATGGCATCCTCTTTGTCATCGGGATCAACTGGAAGATCTGGTTTACCATTATTATCATCGCCGGTTTTGCTGCTCCCGTTGTCTACCAGTACGGCTTGAAGCCCTACCAGAAAAAGCGTATCGAAGATGCCCTCAACAAGCCGAGCTACCAGGTAAGACAGGCGCTGATCGCCATCGGATCTGGGGGGATCGAAGGGAAACCAAAAGAGGAAGCGACCCAGACCCAGCTTGATTTTCTGCCTGTTGCCTCGACTGACTTTATCTTCGCCTATCTGGGCGAACGTCTGGGGTTTAAGGGGATGATGACCGTCATCGTGCTCTATATACTGCTCATCTTCAACCTGCTCTATATCTCAGCCAAATATGCCAAGGATTATCTCATCAAGACCTTTGCCTCGGGACTGGCATTTCTGATATTTGTCTACATGGGGGTAAACATCTATATGATCATCGGACTTGCCCCTGTCGTGGGGCTTCCGCTCCCTATGTTCAGCCACGGAGGGACCTCTTTTATCATATTTGCGGTAATTTTCGGAATTCTTCAAAACTTAATTGCATTTAAAGACTACAGTCGCTATAATTCTGACTCGAAAATCACAATGCAACACAAAGATTTTCACTAACCAAGGGTCTTTAGCTCAGCTGGTTAGAGCACTCGGCTCATAACCGAGTGGTCCAGGGTTCGAGTCCCTGAGGACCCACCACCCCATAATCCCCTAAAATACGACATTTCAAAGCATTTAAAACAAATTTATATCGTTTAAGTTTTTTACAGGTCCCATGTTGGGTCCCATGTTCTACTTTATTCTCGACAATTATTTATCGTCCTGTTTACCGGTAAAGGTTATAATTGGCCTATCTGTAAAAAGGGAAAGCAACGTGACCAATAAAAGATCCATAGTGCCATATCTGCTGGTGGGGATGATTATATTTTTGAATTTCGGATTGGCTGACAATATTTTACTTCCATTGATTACTTTTGCAATTGTGGTTATACTAATATTTCTCATACATACTTATAAAGAGCATGTATGGGTACAGAAAATATCAGATCTATTTTAGGAGAGAGACATGGATATTGAAACGATTCAGAATGTTATATTGATCGGTTTAGGTATAGTGACCTTTATAATGTATATCACTGCCAAAGCATGGGATGAAATCGCTGATGAAATGGAAGCAGAGGAGAAGTAGTCAGAAGAAGAAAAGATGGATTTCGCCGTAGACAGCAAAGAACTTTTTATGGCTGCACAGTTGATTCTGTTTGGAGTGACGCTTCTTCTTGCAGAGATATGTCTAAAGTGCTTTAAAAAAATATATGTAAAATCAGTAGCCATTGAAGATAAATGTGAGTACTGGGATAGATTTTTATTGATCGTTGCAAGTGTTGGTATTTTTGGAATATTTATGATTGCTATGTCACTCAAACTATCACTGATCGAAGTATTGATACTAATTGTTATGGAGTATCTACTCTTTGCAACAATAATGAGAGTAAACAACCGAAGAGAACAGCGCTTAAAAATCAAATATTCGCAAAAAAGACGGGCTAAGAAGCTGTAGCTCTAAATAGTCAAAACATGAGCAAAAATTGAAAAAATATCGTTTTTTTCCTTTGCTCAATTTGTAAACTCTCTTGTATAATTTTGTAAAATCACTTGTAAAATGAAAAAAGTATCAGTTATTCATTGTACAGCCACACCCCCTATTCTATAGGAATCCTCTAAAATAACATCCACAGATAGAAACGGGGAGTTTTTTAAAGCATCTCCAAATCTATTTTGAGTCACTCTTCTCTTTACACCTGAAAGCTGTTATGCTGGTACTTTCAAACTTACTCTTTTTAGGGTCGATACAGGGCTGGGTATCGTTAAGCCGCAGGTGCAAAGTAGCGTAAAGTTCTCACACTTCTACTTTGTTCTACAACAGTGAAAACCTTTCAACGAAAGGTATCTGGAGCGTACAATGTACGCACGGTAACTTGGGATGCTACAAGGTGATCAAAAGCAGAATGACTCAACAAAAAAACCACCCAATAAGGGACATAAAAACGATGAGAGGAAGTGTATATTATCAGACCGGCCAACTCACCAAAGCTATCTTCATAGAAGGTGCCAAAAAAGAAGACAGAATCAACCCTGAACATCCACACTATAAGTGTATGGCATCATACAAAAGCATGAAATCCTACCGGGACGTATGGAACAACATGGGCAACTATCTCAAAGAGCACTGGGAGCTCAAAGACTTTGAAAAGATCACAGCCGAACATATCGATGCCTATATCTCTTACAAGATAGAGTACTACCCCTCTAAGCAATATTTGGAGAAGATCGTTTCTGCACTTGGCAAACTGGAAGATGCATTGAAAAGATTCACACTTATTCATTATGGAGAGGAAAGAGACTATGATTTCAGTATCCGTCAAAACAAACTGCACTATGCCAGAGTACAAAAACTGGTAGCCGACGGATACCATAACAGAGTCTACCAAAACCCGATACAGATTATTGATAATCTTTTAGACGATCATCATAAAGTGGCTGCTCTCATACAACTTTATGGCGGAGCGAGAAGTGAAGGGGTAACCCTGATCAAGAAAGACCAGCTCAAAGGTATGACCATTGATCCTATTACTAAAAAAGAAGTAGGCATTATTGAAACGAAGGAAAAAGGTGGAAAAATCGGAGATGTAATGATACGTCCTTATGTCTATGAGTGGCTGGAAGAGTATTTTCAATATAATGAACGCTTCAAAATCAATTACCAGGCATATGCTGATTATATCAGACAGATATGTCTAAGGCTTAGTATCAAACCTCATGGTTCACATGGATTTCGCTGGACCTTCGCACAGAACCGGGTTCGTACCTATCAGGATCATGGATACAGTTATGAGCAGGCACTCCAGGGTGTGAGCTGGGAGATGAAGCACTTTCGTGCAAGTATCACAGAACATTATTTAGGAGGATAAAATGGCAAAACGAAGGATCAATGCAGCAATGATTTTAGCAGCAATGGAGAAGCGATACACTCTGACCGGCAATGACAAAGAAATAAAACTGGTGATTGAGACAGAACATCTTGACGGTAAAAACAAGGAAAAATTAGAAGCTGAACTTGAAAAGGTAATGAAGAAATATCTATAAAACGGGACCTATCTCTGGGTTGATGCACTTTAATCTTTATTGCCTTCAAGCAATCTTGACACCTCGATATCTAAAACTTTGGCAATTTTATAAAGCTGTTCAAGGCTAAAACGTTTACCGTATTTGTTTAGTTCAGCTTTAGCGATATGACCTACTGAACCATGTCCGATGGCATGAGCTAATTCCATTTGTGTGATACCCTTTTCTTCCCGGTATTTTTTCACGTTTTTACCGATCTTTTTATGGAAGTTTTCTAGCTCTTCTTCAGAAAAGTCGTATATCTCCAAAATATGTCCTATAGGTATCTTTTGTCTAAGTGTAGTAGAGATATAATCTTTTATAAATGTTCTATAGAACATTAGATATCTGCAACATATTTGAGGGGGAGACTACAATATGCAAGAGACCATTCAACTAACTCAAGAAAAAAGCTTTATGAAAAAATTATTTGAGTGGAAGTACATCATACCTTTAATAGTGCTGCAAAGTGGTCTGGTATACATTATTCTGATGGCGCCAAAGGATCTGTCTGGGACGGGACTATTATTGGCATTTGCAGTGATCTTTTTTATATCAAGAAAAGTATCTAAAGATGTGGATGGAAATTTAATCTCAAAAAGACAGTATGCTTCTTTTTTTACTTATCTGCTGGTCACGATTATGATAGGTGTCATCATTTCTGTTTCAGCATCTACAGTTGATAGCAAAAGAGATCATCTAAGTAAGTATATTGATGCGGTGGTAAATCAATTACAAAAACAGGTACCGATACGTTTTAATGACTATGTAGAGCTTGTTAAGATTAGTAAAGTCAATGATCATACACTAATGAAAGATGTCAGATACTTTTCTTATACAAGAAATGATGTACTGGCTGACTTTGGTAATAGTGAAGCAGCATTTCAAAAAGAGATTTTAAAGGCTGAGCTACAGGTATCCTGTCCTGCAAAAGAACTTAGAGATGTATTAGAACTGGGTTTGGTCACACAAATTACCTATTATGGGAAAGACAACCAAAGTATTACCCAGATACAAATAGATAAAAATTCCTGTGAACCATACATCATGGATAACAATCGAGATAATTATTAAATTTCAAATAAAGGAGTAAACATGTTGGTATTAAGTATCATAG
>DSDW01000062.1 GCA_011048515.1 Campylobacterota bacterium
CTGTAGATCTGTTCGGTAAGTGTATTAATGATGTTGAGATGTGTAATCATACGCTGTGATCAAGATAACTTTATAGGATTTTTTCTGAAGATTTTTAATAATTGTTTGTACAAATCCTCACCTCTATGATTGAATCTGTACTCAGATTCTTTGAGATGTAAATTAAAATTTTCCTTATTTATCCCTCTAAATTTAGCCAATCTGATTTTGGCATAACTCCAGAAAGACTCAATTTCATTGATTTGAGAGTGTTCTCCCTGATGGATACGAAAATATTTATTATGTCTTATATCGACCAATCCATGATAACCCCTCCAACCCTCTGAGTGGGTTACGCTATCGATACCTACTTTGCCTCTTATGATCGCTTGCATCAATGCTTTCTTTGCATCAGGAACAATTTCAGTATAGATTTTGCCTTCTCTCTTCAAAAGACCGAATACAATTGTTTTTCCGGATCTACCTCTTCCTATCTGACTTTTAATACTTCTATCTTTCAAATAACTTTCGTCAACTTCTGCCTCTTTAGATAGAGGGGAATCTATATTACAATATTCGACGATCCTTGTACGAATGGCTTTTAAATATTTGTTGATCGTAGGTCGGCTGATATTTGTTGAATTTGAAATTTGGGTGGCATTGAGATCTTCAGAGAAGTATTTTATGATCTCTCTAAATTTGGCTTCTGAGATATGTGAACTGGTTACATACTTATTTTTTACGTCCATACTACCAACTTTAAGGTATCTTTTGCCTGCTGAAGTTATCTGAACCCTAGCAAAATATCATAAGAAGCTTATGATACACCAAGTATCTGTTATGTTATGTAGTTGAACGAGATCGGAATATAGAGGTCTATTCCTCTACTTCGGCACTCATTCTTCCCCCTGAGTTAAAATTTTACAATACAAGATTGTCATTTGATTGTCATCTTCTCTTATTGAAGATAATTTTGTCCAAATAGGCATAGTTAGAGACTAAAAGCCCTTTGCATATGCGGCAGTATCTCATCAAAGCGATAGGCATGATCCGTAAAGTATTCAAAGGCGATGATGCCCTGATAAAGCAGCATATCCGCTCCATCCTTGGTGGGTTTGCCATAGGCCTTGGCAAGTTTGAGAAACGGCGTCTCTTTACCGTAGATCACATCGATACAGGCTTTTGCAGAAGGTATCACTGCATCAAGGATCTCCCTGGGGCAGGGCAGGGCATCGTCTTTCAGGCCCGCTGAGGTCATATTGATCACCAGGTCAAACTTTTGTGGTTGAAAGTTCTCGAATGTATAGGTCTCAAAACCCTCTTCTATAAATCGTACAAGACGGCCTTCACTGCGGTTAAGGATGGTCACTTCATAGCCGGCTTCTTTGAGGATCACCGAGGTGGACTGTGCCGTACCGCCAGCACCCAGAAAAAGCACCTTCTTGGCACCATGAAACTCACTGATGGCTTTGAGAAAGCCTGGCGCATCGGTATTGTAGCCATAGAGTTTTCCGTTTTTTCCCACGATCGTATTGACGGCACCTACCTTTTTGGCAAAAGGATCCAGCACGTCACAAGCCTGATATGCATGCTCTTTGTGGGGCACGGTGATATTGATCCCCTTGAGTCCCAGTGCAAAAAATTTCTCCCTGAGTTTTTCTCCCTCTTCAAGCAGGTAACGGGTATAGCATCCGTCGAACTTCAATCCCTTAAATGCAAGGTTGTGCATCAGGGGGGATTTGGAATGAGAGACGGGATTTCCGAAGAGTGCAAAAAGATGTTTGGGCATCATAAGTCCTTGGTTTTAGATCGCCTAATTGTAACTTAGAGTAGCTTAGCGTGGAAGTGAGATATTTAAATGGGTGAGAATAAATATTATTTATAACCAGGATCAATGCAAAATAAAACTATAGTGCGGATGATTTGAATCAGATAAAAGTTGGCGGTCACGCGACGTTGGATCTGGGTGTGGATTATAAAACGAAGTTGAATGGGCATGAAGTAAGTATGTTTGCAAGAGCAGACAATATCTTTGACAAGCAATATTACAGCACAGCCAGATCAAGCAGCGACAGGAATGAAGACGGTGTTTTTGATGCTGAAGATCTTTCCATTACGGTCAATCCCGGACGTATGATTACTGCAGGATTGAGCATGAAGTTTTAGGATATTGTGCATAGAGTAATAACCTTACAAGAGATGCAGGCAAGGATTTTAATGATAAAATCCTTGCCTGCTTCAAAGCACTGACGAATGAGTGAAAAGGGCTTTAGAGGGATTGCATCTCTTTGAGGGTCGCCAGGAGTGCACCGAGTTTGTTTTTGACCTCCAGGTACTCAAGTTCGGGGATTGAGTCTGCCACAACTCCTGCACCTGCCTGGAGTGTGGTGGAGTCGGGCTTGATCAGCGCGGTACGGATGGCGATAGAGGAGTCCATATTGCCGTTAAATGCAAAGTAGCCTACTGATCCTGAGTAGAACCCGCGCTTGAGTCCTTCATACTCTGCGATCAGCTCCATCGCTTTGATCTTCGGTGCACCTGTCATGGTACCGGCGGTAAATGTCGCCGCAAAGAGGTCGAACATATCCTTATCCTCATCGATCATCGCTTCGACATCGGAGACCAGGTGCATGACATGCGAGTATCTCTCTACGCGCATCATCTCCGTCACCTGTACTGTGCCTACTTTCGCCACACGTCCGACATCATTGCGCCCAAGGTCGATCAGCATCAGGTGCTCAGCACGCTCTTTGGGGTCCGCCAGAAGCTCGGCTTCAAGCTCTTTGTCCCGCTGATGGGTTTTGCCTCTTTTGCGCGTACCTGCGATCGGGCGCAGGAGTATTTCATTGTTGGTAAGCCTTACCATTACCTCCGGGCTTGAACCGCAGATAGCAAAATCTTCATACTCAAGCAGAAACAGATAAGGTGAAGGATTCTTTGAACGCAAAACCCTGTAGAAACTCAGAGGATCGATCTTACCTTTCTGCGTATAGCGGTTGGAGAGCAGTATCTGGAAGATATCCCCGGCACGGATATTCTCTTTGCACTCATCGACCATCTCTTTGAAGCGTTCTTCTCCGATACTGAACTCACCTTCACCTTCCAGCTCAACGGGTTGAAGCGACATCGGTGTGCAGATATCTCCAAGAGATTTTTCGATCTCAATGAACTCATTCTTCATGCATGTATCATTTAGGATGAGTGTCAGTTTGGCATTTTTATGAGAATAGGCAATGATGATCGATGGGCGCACCAGGTCCATATCCGGCGTATTGAGCGGATCATAGAGGCCATCCATGCTCTTTTCCAGTACCGGTTCAAAGACTTTGACCATGTCATACCCGATAAACCCGATAAACCCGTCAACAAACGAGAATCCGACCTCTTCTGCTTTTGCCTGGTACACTGCCTGGTCCAAAGAGGCATAGTATGATTTCAGAAAATGGAAAGGGTTCTCTTCAAGCTTTTGCTCTGTTCCATTCTGATCGGTATAGTGTGTTGTTTTATCTTTATAGCTCAGACGCTCCTGAGCCCCTATGGTGATAAAAGAGAAGTTTCCGTCTGCTGTATTGACAACGCTTTCAAAGAGCATCGTGATCTCACCGGGGAAGAGCGTTTTGATCTTCCCGTAAAGCGCTACCGGAGTGAGTTGGTCAAATAGTATGGTTTTATGCATGATTACTTCTTGTCAACCAGAAATGCGCTTTTGTTGATGCGGTCCTTGACTTTGACCAGTGCGCGCTCTGCAGATTTTCTGTCCGGATATGGCCCGATAATGAGTTTTCTGAGCCCTCTTGGACTTTTATTGGTGAACGTATAGTTGAATCCGTTTTGGGATATTCTGTCCAGGAAACGTTGGCTTGGAACCTTGCTGAAAGCACCGACCTGGATATAATAGCTGCCGCTCTGTGTCTGTCGTGCATGAACTGTTTGAGAGTTTGTGAGTACGTTTGCAGGTCTTGTTTTTTGTTCTTCTATCACCTCTTCTGTACTCTTGCGAACCGTTTGTTGTGTTGCTGCCTTCACTTTCTCTTTAGTGGTTGGCTGTATCGGAGCTGGAGCAGATACTTCATGGAGATCCAAAATATCCGTTGCTTTCTCTTCTTCGGCTTTTGGCATTCCTGCAGGTGCGGGCTCCTTTTCTGTTTCGACTTCCAACTCTTGAGCGACTGATTGCTGAGGTACTTCCGATATCTCTGCGGTCTCTTTTATTACCGGTGCAGGGACCTCTTCAGTAACTTTTTGGGGTACCGTTTCTTTGGAGATATCAAGCAGGTCTTCTTCCTCTTCTGAAGATGCTAACGGTTCAGAAGTTTCGCCCTCAGGCTCCGTGACACTTTGCAGCGTCAGGTCAGAACTGATCATTTCTGTCTCGTTCTGTTCAAAAAGAAGCTGATCCTGTTTTGGATCCTTGAGCAGGATCTTGGTAAAGATGATGGAAACGATCAGTACAACAATCGCCAGCGCGATAATTGTCAGAAAACTTTTTGCCTTGTTGGATTGGTTTGGTTGTATATCATCGATAATGAGGTCATCAAGATTATGATCGTTCATAGCAGAAAAACTCTCCCAAATAAATTTAGATCGATTATATCATATTTATCTATATAGATGATTATAAACCTATAGCTGGGTGAGAAGGAAACAATATATAAAATTTAATACTAATTTAACAGTATAACTATATATTATTTTATTGAATTAATATAAAATATTTATTGATTCAATCAAAAGGAGTAATCATGAAAAGAGTGGGCAAGATAACGTGCATAGCCGCAGCTATGTTTCTAATAGGGTGTGGTTCGAACAGCAGTTCCGAGTCTGGACCAAAAGAAGGCGAACTGGGATATCAGACGACTCTGTCTGATGGAAATATCTCCTATGTAGACTATAAAGGAGAGGAGAGGATCGCCGTGTCGTCCGCCGCGGAGGCAGAGTACCATACCGGCACAGGTTATGGGCATACGCTCTTTGACAGTGCCGATAAAAAGTGTCAGAACTGCCACAATGAGTTGTATGATACCTGGAAAGGTTCGATGCATGGAAAATCATGGTCTGATCCGATCTTCCAGAGCAAATTCTAGGACTTTCTACGTATCCATATCGCAAAAATAGGGACTAACCCAACAGGCACCAAAGAGTATACCGAACAGGTTTTCAAAGGGGCTGCACAGACCTGTATCAAGTGTCATGCACCCGCAGCTTACTATGCGGGTGACTTCAAAGTCGATATCACGGCCTTGAAAGATACTGCGGTCACAACAGCGGATTTAACTGCAGCGAAAGAAAATAACGAAAGCAATCTTGCACCAGCATATGATCCGACAAAAACTGCGACGATTGTTGCAGTCAGTGCTAATGCCAAGCTATATCAGGCAAGTTACCATATCGGGCATGAGGCGAACCGTGAGGGGATAAACTGTGCGTTCTGTCACAGTATAGAGACACCAAGACTGATGGGGCTTACGCAGGACCCTGATTTTTACACGCTGGCAAAAGAGATGCGCGAAGGACCGCATGGGAAGATCATGGCAGAGGCGGGAGATGAGCTCCATTACAGCAAAAATGCAACAGATCCTGACATGAACAAGTTCTTCCGTCTATGGGGGCCTGAAAAGTATGCGGACTATGCCCATACACCAAAATCACTTGATGCGTATGATAAAAACAAAACCGCAGACGGCCGCTATACGATGACAAGCAAAGATCTCAACGGAACCGGGGGCAAAGTGCACTTTACGGGCGGGCCTTTCTACGGGCCGTTTGGTGTCACGGGTATCAGAAATGAAAATGTAACCGATGAGACGAACAGAAGCGCTCAGGTGCATCCGGACTTTGACTACCATGAGAACAACCACTTCGGAAATAATGGAAAATCACTCTGTCTCAGCTGCCACCAGAGAAGTGCCGGCGCAGTAGTACCGTCCGGTGAAGAGGGGGCAGGGACATTCATGGAGCTCTGTTCTACGTGGAATGCGGTCACTACAGGCGATGATGACAATATGGCAGATACCGATACGTCACCAAAATGCCAAAAGTGTCATATGGAGCGTATCGAGGGAACGGTACTGCACCAGTGGGCGCGTCCTGATAAGCTCTTTACGGACAAATCGATTCTCACCTCGCACTTCTATGCGGATGACAGCGAAGGGTTTGGTGAAGATAATCCAGTCGCAAGCGGATGGCTGAACTCTCACGCATTCCTGGGGGCAAGCAAAACCGGCGGGGATAAAACAGCGGCGGTGGCGAAGATCAAAAGCGGATTCGGTGCTGACCTGGAAGCCAGTGTGAACGGTGATACGCTCACAGTCACAACTACTATCACAAACAAAACAGCGCATATGTTTCCGGGAGCGCATCCGATGCGCCGAGTGCTGACTCGGGTGATCGTCACAGATAGTAATGGGACCAAGGTTGAATATTCCGGTGCGACAGGTGACTCCGCATTTGGCAATATCACAAACAGTATAGTCACCGTCTCTGGCAAAACACTCCACAGCAGTGCAGAGGCGACAGTAGCGGTCAATGAAAACGGCAGTGCAAACCTTGATTTCCCGGGAAAAACAGATGATCTTAACGGCAGCAGTGTCACATCCCAAAACTTTGCCAGTGCGCAGACGGGTAAAGTGACGATCCCGAGAACCGATACAACAGTGACAGAACAGATAGTGAATGGAGGCAAAACTACAGGAAAGGTCTTCAACGCAGCGATCGTAGAGGCTTCGGACACAACGAACTTTACGCGTATCTACGGGCATGAAACAGGAAAAAAATACGATATCAATGGAACAAGTACATTTGTCGTACGTCCGGGATTTGATTCAAATATGGTTGACAAAGATACACGGCTAAGTCCCAATGAGACAGAAACCTACACGCTTACCTATGATGTTTCAGGGAAAACAGGCATTAGTGTGACCTACAAAGTCTACTATATGCAAAAAGGTGCCAACGGACAGTTCATCACGGGTGAGGATGGTTTCCTGGATCAGGCAGCCAGTGATGCGAAAAAACACCTTGTCACAGAGGTATTCTCAAAAACAGTCAGTGTAGAGTAATCTGCACGACTTCTTCTTCCTTCTCTTTTGAGAGGGAGATCTCTGCTTTAGAGTGCTTTGTAGGGAAGTGTAACGATATTATACGCTTCCGGCAAAGAGCTGTCGGGCAGACATTTCCACTTTTTTGTAAGCTTTTGTTTGAGCATCTCCGAGAGCTCCTTCAGACGTTTATCCGCCTCTTCCAAAGAGAGCCTCTCCACTTCCATAAACACCTGTATACGTTCTTCGCTCTTTCCTTGATAGATATGATAGTTCTCTATCTCCAAAGTAGCAAATAGATGTTTGATCAGATAGTGGAACCTCTGGTGCTCCTCCCCTTTGTATTCGATCACAAGATAGTCGGTATATCCCTCTTCAAGCAGTGATGCGGCAATGGTAAACTCGCGCTTGAGGTGCTGTTCAAGCAGCAGCGGGGTAAGCGGTTCGTTGATACGTTCGAATTTTGCATAGAAGGTGCGGCTGTTGAAGACGATCTGCTCAACGATATTGTTGCGTTTGATATAGTAGTGGGTATCGATAAGATCGAGGTCAAATACTTTCAACTATTTAACCCTTGTGAGATATTAATTGACTATAATGTGTGGATCCCCGTGTCGAGCACGAGGATGGCGTGTTAAAGAAGTACTTTAAATGAACGATCATTAATAGATCGGTTTGTCGTAGATTTTAAAGTTTGATGCAAGTGCTTTCATCTCTTCTTTGATCTTCGCGTGAAGCTCCGCATCATTGATATTGTCAAGGACATCAGCGATCTTGTTCGCAATGATTTCGAACTCTGCTTCTTTCATCCCTCTGCTTGTAAGAGCAGGAGAACCGATACGGATACCTGAAGTGACAAACGGGCTTCTTGTCTCACCCGGTACTGTGTTTTTGTTTACCGTGATACCCGCTGCACCGAGTGCCGCGTCCGCATCTTTGCCTGAGAACTCCTTGTTGAGGAAAGAGAGAAGCACAAGGTGGTTGTCTGTACCGCCGGATACGACATCATATCCTCTTTTCATAAGTACATCGGCAAGTACGGCTGCATTGGTTTTTACTTGTTTTGCATAGACCTTCCACTCAGGGCTCAGGTTGTGCTTGAAACCTACTGCTTTTGCTGCAACCACATGCACAAGCGGACCGCCCTGAAGACCAGGGAAGATCGCAGAGTTGATCTTCTTGGCGATCTCTTCGTCATTTGTCATGATCATACCGCCGCGAGGACCTGCGAGTGTTTTATGCGTGGTTGTCGTCACCACATCCGCATACGGAAACGGGCTTGGGTGTTCGCCTGCACATACGAGTCCTGCGATGTGTGCGATATCGGCAAAGAGGATCGCGCCTACTGCATCAGCGATCTCTCTGAATTTTTTGAAATCGATCTCTCTGGCATATGCCGAAGCACCGCAGACGATGATCTGCGGCTGTACGATCTTTGCGATATCCATTACTCTGTCGTAGTCGATGCGGCCGTCAAGCTCTACGCCGTAGGTAAAGCTCTGGTAGTTTTTACCGGAGAAGCTCGGCTTGGAACCGTGGGTAAGGTGGCCACCGTGGCTGAGGTCCATACCAAGGATCTTCTCGCCGGCTTTCAGGAGCGCAGCGTATACCGCACCGTTTGCCTGAGAACCTGAGTGGGGCTGGACGTTTGCATAGCTGCAGTTGAAGAGCTCGCACGCTCTGTCGATCGCCAGTTGTTCTACCACATCGGCATTTTCACATCCACCGTAGTATCTTTTATACGGGTAACCCTCTGCATATTTGTTCGTAAATACCGAACCCATCGCTTCCATGACAGCCGGAATAGTGAAGTTTTCACTCGCGATCATCTCAAGGTGATCGGTCTGTCTTTCCAGTTCATTATTGATCGCTTCAAAAATTTCCGGGTCGAAAGTTTCCATTGCGTATGACATGTTATTCCTTTTCCCGATGATATCGGTGGGTAATTTATTGAATGTATTTATAGCAAAATTCGGCTAAGGGGAGGGTGAAATCAAAAGAATTTATCTTTTGATTTTCCAATGAGTTTGTGTTGCAGAGTGGGAGTACCCCGCCCATAAAAGGCAGATACAATCCGCCTTACTTTTTGTTGGCCGCTCTCTCTTTGCAGGCATTGACATCGATACAGAACATCCCTTTGCCTTTTTTGGCAGGCTTGAGATCTTCCGCGACATCATGGCCGCACTTCTTGCACAGGCTCTCCACATCGCAAAGCGGCTGCAGTTCCGGACGCGGCACTTCAGGTTTCATCGCAGGGAAGAGGAGCACGTCCCTGATAGAGTGCTGGTTGGTCAGCATCATCACAAGACGGTCGATACCGATACCTTCCCCCGCAGTCGGGGTCATACCGTAGCTGAGTGCTTTGACATAGTCTGTGTCCATATGCATCGCTTCGTCATCGCCTGTCGTCTCTTTCGCATCGACCTGACCTTTGAACCGCTCATACTGGTCGATCGGGTCGTTCAGCTCAGAGAAGCCGTTTGCGATCTCTTTGCCCGCCATGAAGAGCTCGAAACGCTCTGCGATATCCGGGTTCTCATCGCTTCTTCTTGCAAGCGGCGAGATATCTACCGGGAAGTCGGTGATATAGGTAGGGTTGATCAGCTTCCCTTCCACGAACTCATCGAAAAGTTCCGCCTGGAGGTATCCCAGAGTCAGGTTCGGGTCCACCTCGATCTTGTGCTCTTTCAGGTAGGCAACGATCTTCTCCCTGTCATTTGTGATCTCGGCAGGCACGCCGCCGATCGTTGTCAAGGATTCGATATAGGGTACCTTGGCAAACGGTGTGGAGAAGTCGATCTCCAGCTCGCCATAGGGGAGTTTTCTCTCCAGCCCCAAATGATCGAAGAGGTAGTCAAAGAGCTCCTCGGTGATCTTCATCAGGTCATCATATCTGTGGTAGGCCCAGTAGAACTCGATCATCGTGAATTCAGGGTTGTGGGTATGGTCCATCCCCTCGTTACGGAAGTTCCTGTTGATCTCGAAGACCGCTTCCATACCGCCTACGATCAGACGTTTGAGGTAGAGTTCTGGAGCGATACGGAGGTATCTTTCCACATCCAGCGCATTGTGATGCGTGATGAACGGTCTTGCATTTGCCCCGCCCGGGATCGGGTGCATCATCGGTGTCTCCACTTCCAGGAAGTTCTTTTCCTCAAAGAATCTTCTGACCAGTGATACGATCCTGCTTCTCATGATAAAGGTCTCTTTGACCTCTGAGTTCATGATCATATCAAGGTAGCGCTGTCGGTAACGGAGCTCAGGGTCCTGCAATCCGTGGAACTTCTCAGGCAGCGGAGAGATCGCCTTGCTGACGATATTCATCTCTCTGCAGTGCAGGGTGATCTCACCGGTCTGAGTGACGAACGGAAAACCTTTCGCTTCGATGATATCGCCGACCTCAAAGAGCTTTTTGACGATGTTGTTGTAGTACCCTTCGGGGAGATCGTCACGGCTGTAGTAGATCTGTACAAGACCTTCACTGTCTTCTATCTTCGCAAATGCCGCTTTACCCATGATACGCACAAATTTGATACGCCCTGTCAGTGTGTACTCTCTGGACTCATCCTTCTTTACTTCTGCATCCATTGCAAGAAGGTCTTCGTTCTCGCTGAGAAACTCTTTGGAAGGCTTGCCTTTCTTGACCTGGTTGGGGTAGGGGTTGATCCCTTCCTCTCTTAGTTTTTCTGTTTTTTTGATACGTTCCTGGATATATTGATTATCAAATATCAAAGTGGCTCCTAATGTAAGTTGGTTCTTTTTCTTTGTGTTGCCTGAGAGGTATTAGGCTTTCGATTCCGTTTTCTGGCATGTTTCGCATATCCCTATGATCTTCATTGTATGGTCTGTCATTTTGAAGTTGAACTTCCTGGCGATCGCTTCCTGACGCTCCTCAATGATCTCATCATAAAACTCGATGATCTTTCCGCATTTTGTGCAGATAAGATGGTCATGGTGTTTTTTCAGCCCCAGTTCATACTTTTTGCCCTGAATGCCGAAAGAGATGGAACTGACGATATGGGACTCCTCAAGGAGTGTCAGGGTACGGTAGACCGTGGCGATACCGATATTGACATCCGGATATTCTTTTTTCAGGAGCATATAGATGTCTTCAGGGGTATAATGCCCCTTGTTTTGATAGAGGAACTTCAAGATAAGTTCCCGCTGTTTGGTAAATTTCAGTGCATTGTTTTTGAGCAATTCTTTAAATTTTTCCAAAAGTCCGTTATATGAGATCATCGGCTACCCTTTTATTGTGTCATTGTACTGGTCTTATTCTCTTCCTGCGTGTGTGTTGTCTGTCCGGGGAAACGCGATGTTGCATTGGTTTCGTTCGTTTCAGAGAAAGAGACTGTCTCAAGGCCAAGTGCTTTTGTGTCAAGATTGATCAGGTAAGACCCGGCAGCATAGAGATAGGGAAAGAGTTGGCTGCCTTGCGTATAGGCTTCAACTTTCTCTTTGATCAGTTTTACATTTGAAAGGGCGGTTACGATCAGTGCAAAGATGATGAAGTACTTTCCTCCGCCGATAATAAGCCCCAGAAGACGGTTGATAAATCCCAATCCGCTGGCAGAGGTGAGTTTGGATAAAAGTGCACCGATCAGTGTTGCTCCCACCCATATAATGATCAGGACTGCAAGAAAACCGATCAGCTTGAGTATCGCAGGGTTATCGAGCTGCAGGAAGTTGGCTTCGATAAACACAGCGGCTTTTTCCGAGAGACGGGAAGCAAAGTAGACCCCCGCGATCAGTCCGGCCAAGCCAAAAAACTCTTTGATGAAACCATTCACAAAACCTTTGATCCCGAGAATAATGATGATCGCACCTATCGTGACATCAAAGTAGTTGAAATCAACCATTGAAAAGTTTTCCAGTGAAAAATCCATGCTCTTACCTGCACTCCAAAATTATTTTTCGTATTGTATCGAAAAAGGCTTAGTACCTACACCTTCAGTTCAGAGGGCTTATTGGCAAACTGCAGCGCGACATCACGGCTGATAAGACCCTGGGAAAGGTATTTTTGAAGCGCCTGTGTCTGTGTCTGCATCCCTGTATCACCTTGCCCCAGCTGCATCTGGGAGTAGATCTGGTGTACTTTATCCTCACGGATAAGGTTCGCGATCGCGTGGTTGGTGATCAGTATCTCCGATGCGGCGATACGCCCTCCGCCCAGTTTTGGAAGCAGCGACTGCGCGATCACGGCGATCAGTGAAGTGGAGATCATTGCACGGATCTGGGGTTGTTCATCCCCGCTAAATACGTCGATGATACGGTTGATCGTTCCCGCTGCCGAAGAAGTATGCAGTGTACCAAATACCAGGTGTCCGGTTTCCGCAGCAGTCAGAGCAGCTTCGATCGTCTCCTTGTCCCTCATCTCCCCGATGAGGATGATATCCGGATCCTGACGCATCGCATACTTCAGCGCAATGGCAAATGTTTTGGTATCTTCCCCCACACCCCTGTGAGAGAAAACACATTTTTTGTTCTGGTGGATAAATTCGACAGGATCCTCTACGGTGACGATATGTTTCTGCTCGGTTTCATTGATCTCGTTGAGCATGGCCGCAAGTGTGGTGGACTTACCCGAACCTGTAGGCCCGGTGACCAGGATGAGTCCCTTCTCGCGTTTGACGAGTTTTTTATAGACCTGTGGTGCCCCCAGGTCATCCAGTGAGGGGATATCGATGGGAATGATCCTGAATGCCGCGGCCATATCTCCCAGTGTTCTGTAGTAGTTTGCCCTGAAACGCCCGATCCCCGGCAGCAAAAGTGCGAAGTCGAGTTCATCATGCTCTTCAAATGCCTGTTTCTGTTTCTCTGTGATCAATGAGTAGCACATCTCTTCGATATCGTCACCCGTAAGTTTGGGAAGGTTGACCGGTTTGAGTCTCCCGTCAAGTCTGATCTGCGGTTCTGTCCGGCTTACGAGGTGAAGGTCTGATGCGCCATGTGTTACGACGCTCTGGAGTAGTTTTTTGATATCGAAGCTTGCCATCGGCTATCCTTTATTGTAATTTTTCATTATATAAATTCTCATTATACCCAACGATTACATCATTGTCCAATGTAATCACAGGGCGTTTGATCAGCATATTCTCTTTTGCCAACCATGCTTTTTTGCCCCCATGATCGAGATTGAGCTCTTTGAGCTTAAGGGTACGGTAGGTGGTCCCTCTGGTATTGAAGAGTGTATCGATCTCACAGTATTTTAGCCACTGTGAGATCTCACTCTCCGATACGGGTGTTTCCCTGAAGTCTATAAACTCGAACTCCACTCCATGACTTTTAAGGTATTTGAGCGCTTTGCGTACCGAGTCACAGTTTTTGATGCCATATACTTTGACCACAGTGCGTCCTTATTCAATAATCGCCGGCACGATAAAGAAGTCATCCTTCGCATTGGGCGCATGACTGAGGATATCTTTTGCAACCTCTGCATCACTTTGGGGGATATCCTCCCTCATCGGTGTTCCGCCTTCCAGGGTAGAGAATGTTGCAGAGAGGTTTTCCGTGTCGAGTTCATTGAGGTTCTCCACATAAGCAAGAATCTCCGTCAATTGCTTTTTTACCGCCTCTTTTTTTGATTCATCGATACGTAAGTGTGAAAGTTTTTCCAGTTTAGCCAAAACTTTGTCATCAATTTGCATAATTTGCCTTGCTTCTTAAAGATTTTTGCTTATTATATATCAATTAAGTTTAGAATTACAGAAATAAAGACAAAAGGACAATGATGCTACAACTAGATATGAACTCTCAGGAGTTTAAAGATGAGATGGACAAAACGGAGAAATTTGCCGATAAAGTGTGCGAATCAAGAGGATGGGTCTACGGTCCGAATGCCGATGTAAATGAAGGTGTGATCATGGGGCTTGCCAGACACAAGCTTCTTTACGGGAAAAGATTCTGCCCCTGTTTTATGGTAGAAGAGGATCCGGAAAAACCAGGAAAGTTCAGAAGTACCGATGACCGTATCTGCCCTTGTAAACCGGCGATAGAAAAAGAGATACCTGAACATGGTATCTGTCACTGCCAGATCTTCTGTACACCGGAGTATTTTGAAGCGAATAAATAAGAGTTTTAAGAAAAGTGGATAAAATACGCGCGTATTTTATCGTCATTTTTTAACGAACTCTATTTATTAAAGGTATTTTATGCAGTCACCATTAGACAAAAGCAATATTCACTCTGAAGAGCTAGAAGCTCTGCTGAAGCAAAGAGCAGAAGGGGAAGCGGATTTTCTGCTAGTTGACGTGAGGGAGGATATGGAGTATGAGATGGGACACATCAAGGGGGTGGATCTGCTTTTACCGACCTCTTCATTCGGCCAGTGGGCGCAGCAGTTTCTTGATGAGAACAAAGATAAAACGGTGATTTTTACCTGCAGAACAGGGAACAGAAGCGGGCAGGTGCAGCATATCTTTAAGCAGCATGGACTGGAACGCGGGATCAACCATGCCGGAGGCATTGTCTCCTATCGCGGTGAAATAGAAAAGTAAGATGCACAAGATACTCTATCTGCATGGTTTTGCTTCTTGCGGGGAGGGGAACAAGTCCAGAGCGCTTGCGGCATATTTTGGCGATGAGAATTTACTTGCCCCCGATCTGCCGTATGTGCCGCAGGAGGCCATCGATATGCTTACAAAACTGATCTCCGCACAAAAGCCCTCCCTGCTTGTGGGTTCTTCACTGGGCGGCTACTATGCGACCTATCTTGCAGAAAAGTTTGATATTCCCGCCGTATTGATCAACCCCTCTTGTGAACCCTGGAAAACGCTAGCTGCTTATACAGGATGGCAGGAGCGTTTTTGTGACGGTGAACGGTTTGAGTTTAAACCGGTCTATCTGCAGCAGCTTGAGCATCTCTCAGTGATGACTGAGAGATCCAGATATCTGGTACTGCTACAGAGCGAAGATGAGGTATTGGACTATCATGTAGCAAAAGAGCGCTACAAAGATCACAGGGTGGTCGTTGAGTACGGCGGAAATCACCGTTTTGAGAATATCGGTGAGTATCTCTCTATGATAGAGAGTTTTATGAAATCTTAGGAGAATGTATGAATGTAGTAGACCTCTTGATGAAGTTGTTGAGTTTTGAATCTATCACTCCCGATGATGCAGGTTCACTCAGATTTATCGAGGAGTACCTGGATGGGTTTGAAGCTACCTATGTCAACAGGGGAGGGGTGAAAAATCTTTTTCTGACCAAAGTATTCGGTGAAGGCTCCCATCTCTGTTTTGCCGGGCATGTCGATGTCGTGCCGCCGGGTGACGGATGGGAGACCAACCCTTTTGTACCTGTGATCAAAGAGGGGAAGATCTATGCCCGCGGTACCCAGGACATGAAATCGGGTGTGGCCGCTTTTGTGCAGGCACTCAAAGAGACGGATCTCTTTCAAGGACGCTTGTCTCTCCTGTTAACCTCTGATGAAGAGGGTGAGGCGAAGTATGGAACTGTGGTGATGCTTGAGCACCTCAAAGAGATCAATATGCTGCCTGACTACTGTATCGTGGCAGAGCCGACCTGCGAAGAGAAGTTCGGCGATGCGATCAAGATCGGACGCAGAGGATCGATCAACGGATATCTAACGATCAGAGGGAAACAGGGGCATGCGGCCTATCCCGAAAAAGCGGTCAATCCCGTACACCAGATCGCTCCTATCCTAGATAAGATCGCAGGAGTCAATCTTGACAACGGTGATGAAAATTTCGCACCCAGTAAAATGGTGATTACGGATATCAGGGGCGGTATGGAGGTGACGAATGTGACTCCTGGCTCACTGAAGATTATGTTCAATGTACGCAACTCCACAAAAACCACACAAGAGGATATTAAACTACGCATTGAAAAACTCTTTAAGGATCTGGACTATACGCTGGAGCTGACACAGGGGTCTTACCCGTTTGTGACAAAGAGAGACTCCATGATCGTGGAGAAGCTTGCCAGGAGCATTAAAGATGTTACAGGGCTTCAAACCAAATTTTCCACAGCGGGTGGTACCAGTGATGCAAGGTTTATGGGGGCATTCGGTATCGATGTGGTAGAATTCGGTGTGATCAACGATACGATCCATGCGCCCAATGAACGAACCACTATTGATGAGGTAGAAGGTCTTTATCGGGTATTTAAAGATCTGGTCAAAGATTTCAATGAAAGGTAGAGCGATGAGAAATATGATGAAACTATGGGCTGTTGTGTTGCTTTTCGGCACTGTGCTCTTTGGTGCAGAGCTGCATTGGGAAGAAGACACGGCAACAGCATTTGCCAAGGCTAAAGCAGAAAATAAAAATGTAATGCTGATGGTCGAGGCCTCCCGCTGCAGATGGTGTGAAAAGATGAAAGAGGAGACACTGAGCAATGAAGAGGTGCAAAAACGTCTTCAAAACTATATACTGGTGAAGGTATTGAGAAGTGACAAAGAAGAGATGAAAGTACTGCCTGAATCCTATTACCCGGCACCTTCCACTTTTTTTATGACACCCGATGGTGAGATCATCGAGAGAGCGATCGGTTTTTTTGAGGCGGAAGACTTTATCACCTATATCAATGATGTAGAGGCAAACTAGTACCGATGCTGTTCGAACGTCCCCAGTTTACAGAGTATGTGATGGCAAGGCTGGTGACATTGTCGCTGACGATTTTTGTCATCATTTCGGTGATCCTGGCGATTTTCATCACTGATACAATGACCCTTGCTTTGGTGATCTTCCTTCTCTGGCTTGCTTTTACGATCTTTGTCTTTGCGATCTATCGGGGGGCAGCCAAGATGCAGCGCGAGCTCGGTAAAATCAACAAATATCTCAAAATGCTCGATACGGTGGATACCATTGATCTGGACAGGCACTTTTTTACCAGGGAGTTCGAACAGATCAATCAGAACCTCACCAAGGTGCTTGAAAAATCCAAAAAAAGAGAAGAGATCAAACAGCGCTATAACACGAAGCTCAAACTCAAAAACCAACAGCGGGGAGATATGATCTCGGCGATCGCGCATGAGTTCAGAAATCCTATTGCTTCAATTATAGGGTATGCCCAGACGTTGCAAGAGGATAAAGATATCCCTCCGGCACTGCATGACAAGTTTCTGGGAAAAATATGCAATAACGGCGACAAGATAGAAGCACTGCTGGGCAGGCTGGTACTCTGGAACAAGTTTGAAAGCGGCGAAGCCAAACTGCATCAAAGTACTTTTGATCTTTTGAGCCTTACACAGGAGGTGAAAAGTGCACTTGTTGATGATAAGTATAAACAGAGGAAGATCATCATACAGGGTGAACCGCGTCAGGTAGAGGCAGACCGTACTCTTGTGGAGATCGTCATTAAAAATCTGATCGAAAATGCGCTCAAATACTCCAAAGAGAATGTTGTGGTAACCATAACCGAGGATACCTTCTCTGTGAGTGACAGAGGTGTGGGTATCTCTGAGGAGGATATGGAGAAAGTGACGAAGAAGTTCTACCGTTCCGGTACGCACAACTGGGACAATTCAATGGGGCTCGGACTCTCCATCGTCAAAAAGATCCTTGCATTGCACAATACAGAACTTGAGATCCAAAGCAGACTGGATGAGGGTTCCACCTTCTCATTTAAGATCTGATAATATTAAATATCTTAAAAACTTATATCAAATATTCACAATTATTTTATTTGATTACATAAGACAATTTGATTTATCAGATGAAGCTAACTAAAAGTTACAATTTAAAAAAAAGCAATTTTCTTTTCTTACAATAACCATTTTTTTATTCAAAATTCAATACACTCTTACCATGCAAGACCCCCTAAAAAGACTATTTAAGGGGTGCTTATGATTATCATAAGCAGAGCTAAATTTAAGGAGAAGACATGAAACTAGGTTTCTTGGTTGACCTTAACCTCTGTATGGGTTGTAAAGGTTGTGAAGTCGCTTGCAAAGTGGAAAACGATGTTCCGCTGAGCTCTTGGCGTTTGCGTGTAAAGTATATTGATATCGGTACATTCCCTGATACCTCAAGATCCTTTACGCCACTACGTTGTAATCACTGTGAGAATGCACCGTGTGAGCGTATCTGTCCGGTTTCTGCATTGCACTACCTTGAAAACGGTATTGTCAATGTGGATAGCGAAAGATGTATCGGATGTGCAGGGTGTATGATGGCCTGTCCGTATGGTGCGATCTATATGGACCCTGAAACGAACACAGCAGATAAGTGTACCTACTGTGCACACCGTATCGAGAGCGGTATGATGCCGGCATGTGTGGTTGTCTGTCCGGTAGAGGCGAATATCTTTGGTGATGTAGAAGATGACCATTCTCATATCTCCCAGTATATTATGGCGCATCAGGGCGGTGTTCAGGTACGTAAACCTGAGAAACATACCGATCCAAAACACTACTATGTGGGTGGTGGTACCTATACACTTGATCCACTGGCGCATCAGAGACTTGAAGGACATAACCTCTTCAACAACATTACGCATCTAAAGCACAACGGTGATCCGCACCATGGTGTACTGGATAGATTCCTGGCGCCATTCACTTCACACGGTACGCATGATAACAAGAGCTTCATGAACTTTGATAATACCCATGAACAAGAGGGAGGTCACTAAGATGGTAGAACATACAATTAACGCAACACATGCAGTCGTTACGCTTGATGTAGCGCTTCCCGGTATTATCTGGGGATGGATGATCACACTGAACATGTGGGCGAAGAGTATCGGTACGGGTGTCGTATTTGTAGCAGCATATCTATTCTTCAGACACAGAAAAGAGGCAATGCCCAATCTAAGATGGGCAATGCCAGTGATCTCATTTGTAGCACTGAATGTATTCCTGCTCTTTACGCTTGTGGATCTTCACCAGCCGTACAGAATGATCAATATTTTCCTGCACCCGCACTGGACTTCAGCGATCACTGTTGGGGCGTGGATGGCATCGCTCTTTACACTTCTGATCACGATCCTTATGGTGATCGGTCTGGCAGATCAATTTACAGAATATTTCAAAAGAGGATGTAGAGTAGCCCCGGTGAAATCGCTCATGTCATTTGCAGGCAAAAACTCCGGTACATACGAAAAGATCTTACCGTTCGTGGTATTCCTCGCGGTCCCTGTGACGGCCTATACGGCGATCATTATGGCAGAATCAAGTGCAAGAGAGCTATGGCAGGCACCGACTGAAGTGATGCAGATGATCTGGGCAGCACTGATGGCAGGTTCGGCAGCGCTTATCATGGTATCGGGTTCATGGAGCCAGGAAGCAAGAAAAGACCTTGCCCTGATCCTTTCGATCGCTGTATTCTTCTCCTTTGCAATGTATATGGGTGAGTACTTCTTCTCATTCAAATCTGCTGAAGCCGAAGCAACGTTGGCCTATGTCCATGCAGGCGGGGAATACAATGTAGAGTTCTGGTTTGGTATGGTGCTCGGATTTATCGCGCCTTTCTTCCTTGCAACCTCTACAATGAAGAACGATAATGTAACGCTGCTCAGATTTGCAGCTATCTTGGCACTTGTGGGGCTCTATCTGGCAAAAGATGTATGGCTTAAAATTCCACAAATGCTACCATTGAGTTAAGGAGAGAAGATTTATGACAAAATCAATGAACAGTACGACAGATAAAAACTTTATCGAGAGTAGAAGAAGTTTCCTTAAGGGTACGGCGTACTCTGTAGCCGGTGCAACACTTGCGACAGGAGTATTCAAAACAGTAGCAGAGACTCCGGCGGTAGCAGAGACAAAGTTCACACCTACCCCGGCAACACTTGCTTTCTATCCGCCGTTGGAAGAGTGGGACAGCTTTACCGAGCTTGACGGAAACGATTGGAAAAGAGGTGGTACGCTAAGACATGGTGTACAGAGCGAAGAGAACCCGAACGGTATCAAAGCGACTGAGTATATGCTTGTACCGACGGCATGTTCGAACTGTGAAGCTTCATGCGGTCTGACTGCATGGGTGGATCTCTCTACCTACAAAGCGGGCGGCCAGCTGGCAGTACGTAAGTATATGGGTAACCCGCTTCATGCGGGATCACGCGGTAGAAACTGTGCGAAAGGGTATGCAGCCCAGTCGCAGATGTACGATCCTGACCGTATCCCATTCCCTCTCAAAAGAGCGCCGGGTTCAAAAAGGGGTGAAGGTAAGTGGATCAGAACCACATGGGATGAAGCGATGGCTGAGATCGGCAAGAAGATGCACGATACGCTTAAAAAAGGTGATGAGATCTCTAAAAAATCCATCATGTACCATGTCGGCCGTCCAAATGAGAACGGATTCGGGCACCGTGTCCCACACTCCATGGGAATTGACGGGTACGATTCTCACACCAACATCTGTAGTGCCGGTGCCAGACAGGGTACGATCCAGTGGGCAAATGATGACAGAAACTCACCGGATTGGGCAAATGCGAAGCTGATCTTCCTTCAGTCTTCTCACGCGGCAGATGCGGGGCACTACTTCCAGCAGGCAGCAGGTCGTATTGCAGATGCACGTAAAAAAGGTGCAAAACTTGTCGTTATGGACCCAAGGCTTTCCAACTCAGCAGGGATGGCAGACCTATGGGTACCATGCTGGCCAGGTACGGAAACAGCACTCTACCTCTATCTTGCAAACAGAATCCTCAATGAAAAAGGGATCAATGGCGAGGATCTTGTGAACCACGAGTTTGTAAGAAACTGGGTGAACTGGGATGAGTTGATGGATAACAGAGAGTATCTTGCACTGCTTGTAGAAAAAGGATACATCAAATCCGTACCGGCAGGAAATTCGTATGAAGATTTCATCGAAATGGCTAAAAAGATGTACTCTCCGTATACACTTGATTTTGTCGCTGAAGAGTGTCGTATCGAGAAGCGTATCGTTGAGAAGCTCTACGATATGTTCATCGATGCAGGCGAAAGGGTAGCCACCTATATCTGGAGAGCGGGACCGATCGGACACAAAGGAGGATGGATGAACGCGCGTTCAGCATTCTTCCCGTTTGTACTTCGCGGTGCCATGGCAGGGGATAAAGGCGGAATAAGTATGCACCACTGGCATGTGATCTCTGTAAACGGCAAGGGTGACAAAGCAACCGAAGCAGGTGATGCTCCAGGCAAAGTCGATGTATGGAATGAGTTGACTTGGCCGCCTGAGTATCCGCTCAGCTCCTATGAGATGTCGCATATCCTGCCGCACCTTCTTCTTGATGAGGAGTGGAGAGCGAAGTGGAATGCCAAAGGATTGAACGTACCTGAGAAGCTTGCGGTGTGGATCCCTCGTATGTACAACCCGGTATGGATCAACCCGGATGGATTCAGATGGATCGAGGCGTTGAAACGTGAAGACAAGATAGAAATGTCATTCAACCTCTCTCCGACCTGGTCAGAGACAAACTGGTACTGCGACTATATCCTGCCGACAGGTCTGGCTGGTGAGAGACACGATCAGCATTCAGAAGCGACTGAGCCGAAACGATGGCTGAGCTTCCGTAACCCGGCGCTGAGAGTAGCACTTGAGAAGATGGGATGGAAGCCGAAAGATCCGACGCGTGCGACACTTGAAGCACATATCAAAGCGGGTCTCGGTGAGATCTGGGAAGAGGTAGAGTTCTGGGCAAATATCATGGTACACCATGTAGATCCGGACGGAAGCCTTGGTATCAGAAAACACTGGGCATCCAAAGAAGATCCAAGCCGTGCGGTGACAATCCCTGAGTGGTATCAGGCGGCATTTGATCTCCTGCCGAACCTTCGTGCGGCAGCAAAAGCAGCATACCCTGACTCCAAGTATCCTAACTATGAGATGATGAGAGACAGAGGTACATGGCTCGAAGAAGACAATATCTTCAGACCTCAGGAGAGACCGCTCAAAAAAGAGGGGGATGCATATATCGCGCATGGGCACAAATATGAAGCGCACGAAGTTGAGAAAAGCGAATACGGTACACTGCTTGTGACTGACCACCAGACAGGTGAAAAACAGGCAATCGGTATTGAGCGTGACGGCAAGATCATGGAAGGGTTCCATACCCGTTCGAAAAAACTTGAATTCTTCGCATCTTACCTGGTTGAGTGGAAGTGGCCCGAGTATGCTATACCGATCTATCCGACAACCAAAGAGGATAGGGTGAAGATGACACATGTTGTGACTCAGGTACACCATGACTTTATGACCAAAGAGAATGAGTTTGCACTGAACACGATATTCAGATTGTCCTATAATATCCATACACGTTCTGTGAACTCCAAACACCTGATGGAGATCTCTCAGAACCACAACCCGATCTGGATCAACAC
>DSDW01000061.1 GCA_011048515.1 Campylobacterota bacterium
CTTTGCAGTATTTTAAATCTATCTGTCTTGTGTTTCTGATATGGGGTTCATCACTTTATGCCGATGTGATTGATATCGCCATACCACAGCACAATTCTCTTTTGCCTCAGACTAAAATCTACCTGGATGATAAAGCATTGAGTCTGGAAACGCTCATCTCACAAAAATGCTTCCAACCCTACAATAAACCTTATATCAATATCGGAGCATCCAAAAAAACAGTTTGGCTCTCCTTGGAACTTACCAACAAAAGTCAAATGCCTGTCCGTAAAGTTTTAGTACTAAGCAGTGCACTGTTGGAAGATATCGCTCTGTATAATGGTAATAATTTGAACCAGCCTATATATAAAGGTGTTTCTCATATCAGTGAAAAACACATCACAATGTACCCTTTCTTTGAAATAGAACTGCCTCCCCAATCCACATACCAATATTACCTTGAGATCAAATCAAACTATAACCCTGTCGACTTCGGACTCTGGCTTGTACAAAAAGAGCATTATCGTATACAGGACAGATCACATCAACTGATCAATCTTTTCCTCATAGGTATGGTAACCGCACTGATGCTCTATAGTCTTATGCTCTCATTTTATACCAATGATAAAAGTTATTTTTACTATAGCGTCTATCTTTTAATGCTTATCTATCAGCAAATGACCTATCTGGGACTGACGCAAATCTACTTTCCTGTATGGTTTATACAACTTGATATTCATCTTACAGTTATCAAGATCGGTCTTCTCATCATCACTGCAGCGCTCTATTCGATACATTTTCTAAAGATCACTCAGATGCCTTTTTTGTATCGTGGGTACAAAATGATCATCATGATCGCTCTTATACAAATGACACTGCTGTATCTGCCGGGACTTTACAATCTAAACATCGTCATCGTGACCGGTACATTTTTTATACTTTACAATCTCGGTGCGGGTATCTACTCCTATCACAAAGGCAATAAACAGGCACGCTTATTCATTCTGGGATTCGGAATTGTATTTGTATCCTATCTGTTTATCATTCTGAATGCACTCGGAGTGACCTCCATCATGCAGGATTTTCAAAATATCCTGATGCTGGGTACCGTCTTTGAAGCGTTTGTTCTCTCCCTGGCCTTTACGGACAGATATACGATCCTGCAAAGTGAAAAAGAAAAATCTGATCTACGTTTTTTAAATGAATTTCAAAATCGTACGAAGATCATAGAAAACGAGGTTATCAAAAAAACTGCCCAGCTCAACAATGCTCTAGCATCAAAGAAACTGCTTTTAAAAGAAATGCAGCACAGGGCCAAAAATAACCTACAGATTATACTCTCCATCATACGACTTGAAGAGGATGAAAGCGAAGACAAAAAAACATCAGAAAAACTTTTAACAATAGAGCACAAGATCAATGCCATTGCTGAAACCTATGATCTTTTACTGATTACGGACAATATGGAAGAAATAGACATGAAAGAATACATCGAGTCCTTACTTGAAGATGTAGAAAATGCCTACAACCACCATGGAGATGCTATAGAGATTCAAACCGATATCCATGCTAAAATGCCCTTAAAAGAATCATCTTACGTCGGCCTGATCATCAATGAACTGGTTACCAACTCTTATAAATATGCATTTAAAGCAGAAGGTATCATCAAAGTTTCTTTGTTTCAGAAAAACAACCATTTTCTTTTGACGGTTGAAGATAACGGAACGGGGTTCAAGCGTCAAAAAAAAGAATCCTCCTCGTTCGGACTTCGGCTCATTCATGCACTTGTTTATGAACAGCTGGGAGGAGTAATGGAAAAATTCACCAATACCCACACCAAATACATTATCAGGTTCACATTATGAAGTATATAAACATTCTCATCGTTGAAGATGAAAGCATTGTAGCTATGGAGATCAAAATTTATCTGTCAAAACAAGGATATAATGTTATGGGTATAGCATCCAATTCAAATGATGCACTCAGTATCGTCACTTCACACAAAATAGACATCGTCATGATGGATATATCCATCAAAGGAAATAAAGACGGTATTGAAACCGCTTTGATGATTAAAAAACATCATCCTATGATGCAGATTATTTTTCTTACCGCTTACAACGATGAGCATCATATAGACAGAGCTATAGAGATCGACCCTGTTGCCTATCTTACAAAACCGTTTGATAGAAAAGAGCTGAATGTATTTTTAAAAATCGCAAGACATAGAATAAATAAAGAAACGCATACACGAAAATTCGATAATGAACAGATCATTCTCGATCATGAATTTTCTTATGACCTTGCCAATAAAACACTCTACTGCTGCAATGAGATCATTAACCTTACAAAAAAAGAAAATGCTCTCTTAACCCTGCTTATTCAAAATAAAAATAATCTCGTAGATTTTTATACGATTGCCAACCAAATATGGCCGGATAAATTCACCACGGACAATACCATCAGAACCCTTATAAAAAGACTTAGACAAAAGCTCAAATATAAATTCATTCAGACAGTATCAGGAGAGGGCTACAGACTTAACTTATCCTTCATTTAACTTCTCCTTCTATAAACAATTAAATGCATTACTGTTATCATCGATGCAACAAAAAGCAGTATCACCCTGCTCCAGGAAATCACCAGAGCGGAACAAAAACTCTTTAGTATGCAAGTCCTGCTTGTCTATATCGAAGCGGGCAAACCATGTCGCATCCCGGAAAAACTAAAAAATGTTTTAATGGACTTCAGCGAGTAAATTGTGCATCAGTCGCCGTCTTCCTTCTTTTTTTGACACTCACTGCAGATACCATAGAGTTGCATCAGATGATCGGTCAGAATAAATCCGTTCTCTTCCGCAATCTGCTGTTGAAGCCTTTCGATCTGTTCATTTTCAAACTCCACGATCTTTCCGCACTCACTGCAGATAAGATGGTCATGATGGGGTTTATTTGCGATCTCAAACTTTTTCCCCTGTGCCCCTAAAGAGATCGAACTCACAAGCCCATTCTCCTCAAGCAGTGAGAGCGTACGATAGACCGTTGCAATCCCAATATTTAACTCAGGATGCTTCTGTTTTACCAGCAGATAAAGACATTCGGAAGTAAAATGCTTGGGATTATTATAGAGCGTAGAGAGTATCGTCTCTCTCTGTTTCGTAAATTTCAAAGCGTTAGCCTTAAGGATCCCCTTAAACTCCTTAAGCAGTTCGTCATAGCTCATTGTTTCAAAATTCTTCATCAGAATACCTTTTTGATAGTGATATTCATATCTTACCCAAAGCATGTAAACAGTACAAAGAAAAATGATAATTAATGTCAATTTAATAGCTTATTAAGAGAAATAATGAAATACTTCGTCGTTATTCTTAATATTGATATCTAATATCATTATTATATGAGGGGAAGGGTTCGGATTTGTGTATCAATGATCTAGAGAGATGCATCCAGAGATATAAAGTGAATAATTCACAGGCTAGAGAAGTAATATTTCGTGTGCTTCTGGAGACAGAGTCGTGCCTCAATGTACCGGAGATACTCGAAAGCACCAAAGAGAGATATCCCAAAAAGATCTCTGCCAACACTGTCTACAGACATCTCAACTTCTTTGTAGCGTGCGGTTTGGCGATAGCACTGCAGAATGAAAGCAAAAAAACATACTACTGCCTGGTGGATCAGAACAGTAAAGTATTTACGATGTGCCCTAAATGCGGCCTTATACAAAAGGTCAATAAAAATGGCAATCCATTCAGTGTTTTGAGTAAGGAGTACAGCCAGGCAGAATATATCACAATACATCAAAAATGTGAAAGGTGTGTTGAACGGCTCAACAGAGAGAAGGTATAGAGATTTTGTATATGATGTTTTGTTACGATTTCATTGTTTTTTCCTTTGTAGTTTCTCTCTTCTCTCTGTTGAGTTTTTTAACTCGTACAAAATACGCATAAGGAATAAAGATGGCAAGTTATATGTTGAGAATAGAGTCGAAACAGATATTGGAACGGTTTGGCGTACAGCATTGCAGTGAAAAACTCGTATGCCCTATCCTGAAAGTACTTCAGATGAGACACAGAGACCTGGATATTCATCAGGCAGTCGATATCATAAGAGAGCTCATCGAAAACTAATTTAACCTGTCAGGATTTTTTAGTTTCATCAGAGAGTATAGTTTATTTTAGCCTTCCTTGTTATCACAGTTTCCGTGGTAACATAATGGCCATAAGCCGAACCGGCATCATATTTTACGATCCTGTACCTATACAGGATGGGCTTTTCAAGCCCACCGGGACCCTTGATATCGATACATCCGTCTACGGATTTGTCCCGCCTGGAAACACCGCCGTAGTAATGAACACGGATACCATGAAAAGAAGTCATTAAGGGATTATAGTCTGCAATAGTGGATATATCACACAGAAAAGAAGATACGGCATATAAGATTTTAAATTGCCGTATCTTTGATTTTGTTTATCTACTAGCTAAAATATGGCCTGATACTCTCAACCCATTTGGCTATCCGCTCTTCTGTCAGATCATCCTGGTTATCCTCATCGATCGCAAGACCGACAAACCCGTTCTCGTTGACTGCTTCAGACTCTTCGTAGTCGTACCCGTCCGTCGGCCATCCGTCACCGACCACCTTCGCCCCGTTTTTTACAGCAGTTTTGTGAAGTGTTCCCATGGCATTGACAAAATAGTCACCGTATCCCTCCTGATCTCCCAATCCGAAAAACGCTACTGTTTTTCCCGAAAAGTCCAGCTTTTCATAAGCTTCAAAGACATCATCCCAGTCATCCTGCAACTCTCCGTCTCCCCATGTGGAACTGCCGATGATAAGATGGCTGTAGTCGTTCAAGCGTTCTACACCGACATCTGCGATGTCATGGATATCCGCTTCAAGCCCCAGAGCACTCAAAATATCCTCTGCTACACTCTCCGTGGTTCCGCCCGAACTGCCGTAAAAAATTCCAATTGACATAATCATCTCCTTCTTCTAAAGTAAATTTTCATTTTGTTTTTCTGCTTAGTACAGAGTGAAAATGAACAGCAATCACTTTTACTCTGTACTATGCTCATTATAAGCAGCTAAAAACCCCGCAGGTCAAGAGCTATACAAACGCATTTCTAAAAGCGTTTTAACATATTTTTATCGATGCGTTTTTCCTGCCTGGTGCAGAACGAGAATGAATAAGGGACCACTTTCACATTGTACTCCTCCTCTTCAAGTGAGACCTGATGAGGGATCCTGACATTGATATGTTTTTTGAACATTGTATGCTTGGGATAGACCAGATAGATCTGTCTGATCTTGGTATCATTGAGAGTCTTCAACACCGTCTGCATATGCTCAGCTACCACAGGTTCGTTGCCAAGATTGTCCTTGTCAATCATGTGATAGGAAGGGATCAACAGGGTATCCGGCACTTCATCTCTGTGATTTTGTATCACGATACTCTTCTCATAAAGCAGTACGTTGTTCTCTCTGTTGACCATTTTTGCCCTCTCATAGACCAGATGCAAAAACATATCATCAAGGCCAGCAAGAAACCTGAACTGCTTTCCATCAGAGATCAATGCAATCCATTTTGCCGCCTCTTCTACCGAGACAGAAGGATCTATGACTTTTTGGTATCCTCCCCGGACAAACAGATTGATGTTATGGGAGGATTTGTTTGGTGTAAATGCAGTGGTGACCGGTGACTTCCAGGGAAAGATACAGGGCACAAAGAACATCTTTTCGATCTTATTTCTCAATATCTCATAGATATTTTTTCCCTGAAGCATCTCTTTTTTTCCGATCTTCATTTCTTTACCTACATAGGCATTAAAAAGATGAAAGAACATGATTCTCTTTTCACGCTCACTCGAGAGCTGTTTGCTGTTGGGAAGGTACTCTTTGATCTTTCCGTTTTTCCCCTGCTCGAATCCTACGATTGTCATATCATTCTCCTCAAATATTTTAAGGAGTATAACAAGAGTAAGATTAAAATTTATTGAAATTGATAATAACTATCATATTAATATTATTTTTATCTCAGTGGTCTGCGTACCTCAAAAATATTGCCTTCGATATCGATACCCTCACATACCTGATATCCAAGATCTTCCCACTCTTTATGATCCGGATCAAACGAACCGCCGCATTTGATCGTTTTTGCTCTGTAGTCAGCCATCGGTTCTTCTATCAGAAAAACAGGCCTGCAACATATAGGCTCACTTACCACTCTCTTATTTCTACTATCAGCCATATCCGCATCTTCTGCTTCCACAAGCAGAAGTTCCGCCTCACCTCTTCGCAGTCTTGCATAGTTTGAAGCACGCAAGGAGTAGAATACTTCACTTATCGCAAAACCGAAAACCTGACGATAGAAATTTTTCAATCCCTCCAGGTCCTGAGCATAAAGTATCATATTTAAATTTTCCATTTCTTCTCTTTTTTTCTACATCCCATATAACTTATCGGTACCGATCATCTCCACTATCTTTAGCATATACATTTTAATATATAATTGTAAATTATTTGTTAACTGAATCTTAAATTATTATTTTATTTATAATCCGATACTACTCAAATTTACTTCTACAGAATGGTCAAATAGATAGACCAGGAGAATGCCAAGCGAGAGGAATGGTACAAAGGGAACCTGCTTGTTGGCATTTTTGGCAAGAAGGACAAATGGGATACCGATAAAGGAGGCGATGAAGAGGGAAAAGAGCGCCAGTTTGATGCCGACCATGGCGCCCATTGCTGCTGCGATGATCACATCCGCCTCACCCATCGCCTCTTTCTGCGTAAAGTAAGAGACATAGTACCGAAGCAGTATCATAAATCCGGCTACGATCAATCCTGCCTCCAGCGACTCCCAAAGCCCCCCTGCAACAAACGAGACGGTCAAAAGCCCCAGACTCATGCTGTCAGGGATCGCATGAAAATAGTAATCCACGACAGAGAGCACCAAAAAAAGCGAAAATACCGCTGCGACTATAAACATTTGCAGGCCAAAACCACTTTTCAGAAAGACCAAAACAAAGATCACCACTGACAAAACCTCAACCACCGGGTACCGCATAGAGATCTTCTCCCCCAGACCTTCAACGATCCAGTGCATATAGAGATTCAACACTATCCCCGCTATTACACCTGCTGCTATCACCGCTGCCCATTCAACCATTTTTCATCCTTGATTTTTTTTACCGATGTACGAAACGCATTTCGCGCCTCGCTCATTGGTTTGTCCCGAGGGAAAACACCGCCCTGCAAATTTTTTTGTCACATTTCCCTGTAGGGTGGGCTTACCAGCCCACCGGGATCCTGGGTATCCTTGCCTTCGTCCGGGATTTGTCCCACGAGGAAATATTGCCGGCAGCGTGGGCTTAAAAGCCCACCCTACAAGATCAACAAAAGCTTTTCAAAGAAAAGCACACCACCACTCACCACTCAACATTCAACACTATTCACTTCATTGCGCAAAGCGCAATGATCATCCACCCGTTGCCGACCACATCGAGACCATCCCCAGTATCAGCGCCGTAGCGATATATCCGACCATCCCCCCTATCACCAGAGTCATGACAGGACCTATGGCACCTTTCAGCGTAGCGATCTTGATATCTGTCTCCTCTTCGTAGATCTGTGCCAGCTGTGCAAAAGCCTCATCGATACTACCGCTCTCCTCCCCTGCATAGAGCAAGTCTGCATAGATTACAGGGATCACCTTTGAGCTTTCAAAATGTTGGTACATACTGCTCCCGGCAATGATGCTCTCCTGTGTTTGCAGGATGACCCTCTTGATCGGAAGAGAGTTTATCCCTTCATTGGATATCCTCAACCCGTCAAGCAGCCCCACACCGCTTCCGAAAAGTTTCTGCATCGAACCCGAAAAGTTCGCCAGCGTACCGTAGAGGATGATGGGGCCAACCAGGGGCATCTGCAAAAAGAGATAGTCCATCGCATACTTAAATCCCTTGATCATCTTGTAGAGCACCACAAAACCTGCGATAAACCCGAAACCATAGATCAGGATATCTTTCCAGTGCGCCATCATGAAATCAGAGAAGACAAGTACGCTTTTTGTGATACCCGGCAGTTCCGCCCCTACACTTGAGAGGAACTTCGTAAATGAGGGGATCACCTTCAGAGCCATAAAAAAAACGACGCCCAAAGCAAAGATCACGGAAAATATCGGCATTGCCATCGCACCCTTGATGCTTCTTTTGAACTTCTCCTTCTTGTCAAGCATCGTATAGACCTCTTTGAAGACTTGCGGCAGGGTACCGCTGTTCTCCCCCGCAACGATCATCGCACGCGTGGTTTTGTCAAAGAACGAGGTATAGTACTTTCCGATCTCCGAAAAGTCGCTCCCCTCCTCGATCGATCTGATCGCATCTGTCAAAAGCGATTTCATCGGGCCCCTGGAGGATTTTTGCAGCATCATCAGCGCCCTGAGCAGAGGGATCCCCGAACCCGTCAAAATCCCCATCTGCCTGAAAAAGTTCAATTTGTTCTTTTTGGGGATACTTCTTACATGGTTCCTGTAAAAATGCGCCCATCCTTTTGTCTGCATCGCTCTCCCCGGCCTATAGCATTTTTTTCACTTCTTCAAGCGATATCTTTCCTGAAAGGAAATGTTTCTTCGCCTCGTCAAAAAGCGTGGACATTCCAAGCGTTTCAACCGCGTATTTTTTGATCTCTATATCGCTTTTCCCCTCATTGATCATCCTGCGTATGTGCGTATCCACGATCAGAAGTTCATAGACACCGACCCTTCCGGTGTAGCCTGTATTGTTACACGCTACACAGCCGGTAGGGGCGTAGACTTCAGAGGGGTTATCGAGTCCAAGCAGACTCATCTCTGCCTCATCGGTCATATAACGTCGTTTGCAGCTGTTGCACAGTACCCGTGAAAGCCTCTGGGCGAGTACCCCGACGACCGATGAGGAGACAAGGAACGGCTCTATCCCCATATCCACGAGTCTGGTCACGGAACTGGCGGCATCGTTCGTATGGATCGTGGAGTAGACCATGTGCCCTGTCAGTGAGGCTCTCAGTGCGATCTCTGCGGTTTCGGTATCACGGATCTCACCCACCATGATGACATCGGGGTCCTGTCTCAGCAGTGCCCTCAGGGCATCGGCGAAGGAGACCTTGTAGGCGTCGACCTGGACCTGGTTGATCCCCGCGATCTTCGCCTCTACGGGGTCCTCGACCGTGCTGATATTAATCTTGTCCGATTTTATCTCATTGATGGTCGCCTGAAGGGTCGTCGATTTACCGCTTCCCGTAGGCCCGGAGACCAGTATGATCCCGTGCGCCTTTCCGGTGATCTCTTTCCATGGCCCCAGTACATTACCGCTCATACCGAGCTGGGTAAGGGTGACACTGGCGTCACCCCCCAGCTTTCTCATGACGATCTTCTCCCCGTAGATCACCGGCATCACCGAGACCCTGAACGGGATATCCTGCTCTTCCCCGCTCTCCTCCTCTTTGTAGGCAAACAGGAGCGCGCCATCCTGGTTATCTCTCTTCTCGGCGATATCCAGCTGCGAGATCAATTTGATCCGAGAGGAGAATGAAGGGAAAAATGCCATACTGTACTCACCAAAAAGATGCAGCACGCCGTTCAGCCTCATCCGTATCCTGAAGTTGTGTTTCTGCGGCTCGATATGGATATCCGAGGCATTGAGCTTGATGCACTTTCGGATGACCTCATCGACAAACCTGATCGCCCGCTGATTTTCCGGGACTGTCTGAAGCTCCTCTGCGGTACTGATGGAAAAATTGGCACGGATACCGATGTTTTTTTTCATCTCCTCCCTAAGGTCAAGATAACGTTTTTTGTCTGTCACCACGCGTTCGATCTCCCCCTGAAGTTTATCTTCTATATCGCTCCACGCCGCATCAAATACCGGGCCCGAAAAATAGACTCTTGCAGCCTCTCCCTCTTTCACTGCCGTGAGTACCCCGTACTCCTTGAAGAGCTCATCCTCCGCCGCACCGCCGGTAGGCTTGATCTCCTCCTCTTTTTCGGCGATCCTTGCCCTGCACTGTTTTGCCATAAATGCCAGGATCCACTCCTCTTCCACGATCTCCTTTTCCCGGAGGCTGTCGAGTATCGCTTTTTTCCTGAGGTTCTTCTCCTTGAGCAACGCGGCTTTCTGCTCGGTGGAGATGATGCTGCTTTTGGTCAGCTCGTTCAGAAGGATCGATTCGAATTCTCTTAGGTTTCTCATTGTTTGCACTGCCTCTCTATTTTATCTCTACTGTTTCATCAGGCATAAAAACTTTAGAAAAAGAATCACCGACATACCAACCTGTAGCGTTGTGTTCCAATACAACAACCTGTTTTTCACCCGCTGATATATAAAATTCTGATGTAAAATCAATATCTCCACTAGAGTACGAATAAGTGGTTTTATGATTATTTATATAAAGTTCACAATTATCAATAGGATAATCACAATGAAACTCATATTTGATCACCCCTACATGCCAACTCAAATTATTGCCTATCGTTGAATGATCTACTCTGAAATCATAGGGAATATATTTACCGGATGCACCTCCTGTACAGTTAGCATGTGTTGTATTATGTTCACTGCAAGTTTCACCACTTGAACCTTCTGCATAGTAGAGCATAGGAGAATAAATGATCGCTTTTGTTTCATTGACATCAGTACCCAAATCCAAATCTATTCTCATATTTCTGGGGATAAACTGCTCTTTACGGTAAGTGAGATTATAATCCTCTGCATAGAGTGCTTCAATACTTCCTTCGCCTTCCCTGAATTCGTCAAACTCCTCTTTCAGATAGGAAATGCTGCTATCCTTAAACCTTCCGTCACTTCCTGCAGATTCAAGTCTCAGAAATGACTCTCCGTTTTCTATTGAAATATTAAGTTCAGAATGCGTTCTGATTACCTTACTCCAGCCGTCTTTGACCGATCTTTCATCATCGCTGTCTGCTCCTTCCCCTATATAGCCTCCATGGTGACCGATATACATCGCAGAAATTTTGAGTTTACTAGGTTCAATTACATCTGATTCTAGTCTTGAGTCAATATAGTCTGTTGCATCTGCCTCATCAAGAAAAGGCATGGAGATATTATAATCGTTGATCTTATGACTTACAACAGCTGTAATCCGGTACTTCCCTAATTTATGGATTCCGGGAGCATCAATTCTCTCTATAAACGTGGCATTATTCTCAATATTCAACAAAAAGTGTGCATTGGGTGGCATCGTCCCGAAATCATTCAGGAACCCGGTAAAAATCCTTCCCTCCTCCTTCTCCGCGATCCCGTTCTTCATCGCCTTCATTACCTGCTTGGTATACTGCAGCGCCTTGACCTCCCCGGTGTCCTTGAGCACGACCAGTGCAGCGGTGGAGACGATGCCGATGATGGTGATGACCACCAGCAGCTCTATCAGTGTAAATGCCTGTTTTGTTTTGTTCACTCTCATTCTGCATCCCTTGGGTGGAAGTAGCTTGTCAGGTTGTGCTCGAAGATATAGAGCACCGAATCGTCATACCCTTTTTTACTATAGTCGATATCCAATGTATTGATATCCGTATCCCTCCTTCTGTTCTTGCCGAAGGAGACGATACGCGCATACTTTGTACGTGCCGAAGTAACCCCCGCACCCGCAAGCGCCTGCTTCGTCGGTATCTGTATCTCGAAAGGCGTCCCGAAAGAGTCCAGCACGATCATCGAACCGATCAGGAAATCCCTATATTTCCTGTTCTCATACCACGCATCCATTTTGATTTCCCCGCTTGTCCCCAGTGTTCCGTTAAAGTCGGCAGCCTGGACAGGGTAGAGCAGCTTGTTGGCTTTATCCGCATTCCAGCTGCTGTCTACAACATGCAGCGTTTCAGCCGCGGCATAGTCACTGCCGTAGTAGAGCTTGATATCCTGGTCGCTGAAGTAATATCTATTTCCATCTTCATATCTTGTTGGTGTACCATCATTGCCCAGTGTCTTGATATTCTTGCTATGCAAAAACCCGTTACCCCCGAGATACCCGCCTCTCCAGCCACCATTTTTGGGATCGAGCTTCTCCCGGATGATCTCAACAAGTCTGATTTTCCTGTAAGTTCCGTTACCGTTGTCTCCATCAACACCAATATCCCTGATAACCGTATCATCAAACTTATAGTGTCTGTCGACAAAAGCGATCATATTTCTGCACGTTTCCGAACTATCCATATCATTCCAGTTGCTCTCTTTTACTACACAGTTTTCAAACGGATAGATCAGCAGCGAGACATTGTCCGGCACGAACCCCACATCGTTGTAAAACTCCAGCGCAGCGCTCTTGATCATCTGCATCTGGGACCTGTCTATACGATAGCTTGCATCATCCACCACGCCTGCATATCTGGGTGCGACAAGCGCCACCAGGAACCCCATGATGACGACTACCACAAGGATCTCGATCAGGGTATAGGCCCTGCGTCCCCTGATCCTGCGATATCTTTTCATAGCGGTGGCATCTGCGGATTTAGCGGCGACTGGTTGTCTCACAGCATCGCCTGCACGATCTTGATATACTTGGGGTCGACCTTAATCCGCTTGTCTATTGTGTAGTCTTTCAGCGCACTGTGCAGATAGGCATCCCTCTCTATACTCCCATAGGTCAGGTACGCCGTATTGCCCTGGTACTCCACCCCGTACTTCAGGATGTTCAGGTGTGCCTCTTCCCCGCTTTTTCGCATCTGAAGGTAGATATTTTTCCCCTCCCTGTCCACGGCGATATCCGTCAGCTTCCCGAATGTTTCGGGGACGTATCTGTTGAGCCCCATAAGCAGGTAGGTCTTGGAGCTGAATACTTTTTTTGTCAGTTTTGCTATTTTTTTGTAGATCATTATCTTTCCTTTATCGTTTGATTTGTAGTTTTGGTTTCTCTTCGTGTTTTTCTCTGGCTGCGGAGTGCAGCTCCTCTTGTGTCTCATCCTCCTCCTTGAGGATATAGCCGCTGCCCTCGACACTGTTCTCCAGGAAAGAGATCCTGAGCTTCAGGTCATCGGGCCTGCTGGCTGCCCTCAGCGCATCATCCAGGGTAATCTCGCCGTCACTGTAGAGTTTGAAAAGCGATTGATCAAAAGACTGCATACCGTGTATCTCCCCCTCTTCTATGGCATCGATGATCTCATGGTTTTTTTTCTCCATGATCATCTGGCTGATCCTGCCCGTGTTGATCATAACCTCCACCGCCGGGCAGCGTTTTCCATCCTTTTTCCTTACAAGGCGCTGGCAGATCACTCCGCCCAGTACCGACGCCAGTGACATGCTGATGCGGTTTTGTTCATTGGCAGGGAAGGTCCCCACGATCCTGTCGATGGTCTCCCTGGCATCCAGCGTATGCAGAGTAGAGAAGACCAGGTGCCCGGTATTGGCGGCATGCAGTGCGATCTCGATCGTCTCAATGTCTCTCAGCTCCCCCAGCAGGATGATATCGGGATCTTCTCTCAGTGCAGCCCTGAGCGCCCTGTGAAAGCTCTGCGTATGCTCTCCCACATCCCTCTGCTCTATACTGCAAAGCTTGTCGCGGTGTACGAACTCTATGGGGTCCTCGATCGTGATGATATGGTGCTTCCTGGTCTTATTGATCTCGTCGATGATCGCCGCAAGCGTGGTCGACTTCCCCGAGCCGGTCGTTCCCGTCACCAGCACCATCCCCTTGTTGAAGTTGACGAACCTGTGCACCGCCTGAGGCAGCATCAGGTCATCGATACCCATGATCGCTGTCGGTATGATACGGAATACGCACGCAAAACCTCTCAGATGGTAGAAGATATTGAGCCTGAACCTCTCACCGTTCACGCTGATATAGTGGCTGTCAAGCTCTTTGTTCTTCAGCAGTATCTCTCTTTGTTCTTCGCTCAGGACCTTGTGGATGATGCCTTCAAAAAAGTCGTCATCCAGCACCTCTTCGGAGAGATACTCCATTTCGCCCGAGATCCTTGACTTTGGCCGGGTATCACTTTTGATGTGCAGATCACTTCCGCCAAGCCCCATCATCCTCTCCAGCAGATTGTCAAGCAGTTTTTTAGCGTCCATAGACTTCCATCCTTATATCTTCTACAACAAAGGCACGAAGGTCCTCACCGTCTTTTTCTCCGTCATAATCCAAGGTCTCTTCTACTTTCAAGGTCCAGTCCCCATCGGCAGGCTCGTCCAGAAATGCATTGGAGCCCAGACGGGTCTTATAGAACTCCGCACCGCTCTCTATACCGTTAGGGGCATCCAAAAGCACGGTAGGTGTGCCGCCGGGTGAATAGAGCGTAACCCTTATATGTGAACTCTCAGGCAAAGGGTCACCTTTTGTCAGTTTAAGCGACCACGTTGCATCCCCCTCTGTCACTCCATTGTTAAACCCGAAATAAACCCGGCAATCCTGATCGAGGAACTCATACGATATATGCTCTTTGACGCTGGCACTTCCCGAAGTGATCTTGATATCTTTGAATATCCCGACATCCGTCCCCTCGCAGGTCAGGTTCACGTCCATTTGTGTTGCCGTAGCATTGATATCGCTCATCTTGAAATCAAAGTTATAATAGCCGCTCAATTTCTGAGGATCATTCTGATCGTTGTCAAAGGTCAGCTCTTCAGACTCCACCTCTTCCAGACTGAACTCCAGGTTCACATACTCTATATCCTCTATGGTACTTCCCGATATGATTATATTGCGTTCGGCTTTGGCTAGGTTCTCATCGCTGCTGTCGTTATAAGAGTAGGCATCGGAGACATTACCGTTATAGTCCCTTTCCTCCTCCGCCAGATTCGTCCAGCCGACCGCCAGCTCTACCGCGGCTTGTGCATCTGTCCGCCCAAACCCGTAGGTGTTGCTGAAACTGTGTCCAGCGGCATTCATACAATACCCGGTCTTATCCAACAGGCAATCCGAGGAGTTTGTATAAAGATAACCGCCGTTCTTCTTTGCCGTCGTTGCCAGGATATAGCGCACATCCCGCCATGTCAGCTCCGGATTCGCCTCCAGCATCAGCGCCGCCACACCAGAGACGATCGGCCCAGCTGCAGATGTACCGTTCATACGGTTGGTATAGTCGTAGTTCTCGTTTCCTGCCGTATCGAAGTGATAGTCTATACCATTACTTCCTCGATAATCATACCCATGCGATTCCCCTGTCAGGTCCGTGGTAACGACCATATGCTGATCCACTTCCAGGTACGGCATCTGTATATATCCTCCCGGAGCATTGACCAGAAGGTTGGCACCGGCAGTAGAGTAGACAGCGTAGCTGCCGTCAGCCTTGCTTGCACCCACGACGATGATATATCTCTCTACCTGATCAGGATCGAGATTGGCGTTCCAGTAAGGACGGATCGTCTCATCAACCCTATGGACCCTGTCGTTCCCCGCTGACTTTATATAGATCGCACCTTTCCCGTCACGGCCGTGTGCAGTTCCGTAGCCCAATTGGTTGGCGTACTGGTAGTAGGGGCTTCCGATAGTATCTTCGTTTTTGTAGACCGTTCCGGCCACTTTTCCCCAGCTGTTGTTGAAGATATCGATACCACCATCATCGATGCCCTGGACAAGACTTTCAAGCGAAAGCGACCAGTCCGTGATACCTTGCGACTCGAGCATATTGATCGATACCAGGGAGGCATCCGGTGCCACGCCCCATCCGCCTATACCGTTCTTTGCCGACGCGGCGATGATACCCGCTACGGCGGTGCCGTGCGCATTTTCAGGGTTGGACGGCGTGGTATCATGTGACTGGGTAAGATAGTTCCAGCTCTGCCGGATATCGATATTCTCCACCAGGTCGGGGTGGTTGATCTCCACCCCCTGGTCGATCACCGCTACGGTCACCCCCTTCCCGGTATAGTCGTTCCAGACGTCTTTTACGTTGATATCGTTGCCAGCCATCGCATCCCAAACGGTGTAGTCATTGCCGCCGTTGTTCTCAAGGTGCCACTGGTACTTGTAGAGGATATCATTTCCCTCTTCCCTTTCTGCCCTCACGGCATCGGGAAAGTAGCTTTTGAGCTCATCTCCCAGGGCAGATTTTTTTACAAAGTAAAGCTCCCATTCATCATCGCTGCCGGGAACATCGATTGTGATATCGTAGACGCCGTCTGCTTCTATATCATAAATCCTGTAGGTGCTGCTCTCATCCATCGTCCCGAGTGACTTTTTGGTGATATAGAAAAGTGCTCTCTCTCCTTTTTTCAGAGAAAAAAGCGCATCGGTCTCCTTGTCCTTTTCATAAAGAGACACATGCTTGAAAACAATGATATTGATCCCTTCTTTCAGACTCAGGGTAAATTTCTTGTCCCCCGTACCGCTTTTTTTCGTATAGGCTTTTACCGCTGCCTCGGGTCCGCCCGCTATGCTTATTATGAGATCATCACGGTATTCTGGCGGCATATCATCAGGGCCGCCGGCATACCCGTCCCCGCATGCGCTCAAAACAAGTGCGCTCACTCCGTAAAAAAACCATCGCAACATTCTCTTCCTCCTCTTTTTGCTTACTTCGCCGCTGCCGATTTCGGTTTCGGCACCGGCGATGGCACCGGTTTCGTCGCAGGCGCCGGTTTCAGTATCCTTCCCTGTACTCCATCCTCTATCACGGGCATATCCACCTCGACGGAAAACGCCTTCTCTTCCTCATCCAAGATAAAGTCCTTGATGATATACATCCCCGAATGGATATCGCTGATCTGCCTGTCGTGTCTGGCACTCTTGCCCTCGAGTTTTCTCAGCTTCTCCTCCTGAAGCGCTGTTTTTTTCTCGAGTCTCTGCAGCTTCTCCTCCTGCAATGCTGATATTTTGTCCACTTCGCGGTACTTCCGGATCAGCTTGACCACGGCTTTTTTCAGCATCAGGTTTTCCTCTGAGATCCGGGTTGATTCCGACGGGTACCCGGTTGCGCCCGGAGCTTCAGGCTGTGCACTTGTAACTTTAGGCTGTACCCCAGGGACTTTGGGCTGCGCGCTACGGGTTGTGGTGCATGCGGACAGTACAAATGCCGCGATCAATAGGCTTAACGGTTTCATTCTTCTAAAAACTCCTTGATCTCGCTGTCATATACGGAGTGCTTTTGATGCACCGCATTCCGTCCGCTTCCCGATGTGAACCTGTCGATCTTCTGATATCCGTCAAAGTGTCTTCTGGCATCCCTGATGTTCTCTTCCCCTCTCGGGTTTTTCAGGTCCACGATGGTCGGCGTCAGGATAATGATCAGCTCTTTTTTCTGCGTGCTCTCCTCTGTCTTTTTAAACGGAATTCCAAGCAGCGGGATATCCCCCAGTATTGGGGTCTTGGTATCTTTTGTCGAGATCGTATCCCTGATAAGCCCGCCGATGACGATGGTCTTCTTGTTGGCGGTGCTCAGCACCGTATCGATCTTCGACTCACTGACACTGTCAAAGGTGAACTTTTCGGTATTGCCCGTTGCCGTCGGCACCTGGATGGTCTGCGTATTGCCGCTCAGGGAAGCGATATTGACCTCGATCTTCAGAAGTATCTCATCGGCACTGTTGATAAACGGCGTGATCGCAAGCTGCGTTCCCAGTTTTTTGGTTTCATAGATCGGTATGGGCGGCACGACGACCGTACCGCTGTCATAGGTGGTGACCGACCCCTCCTTGACCCCGGTAATGATGGAGACCTCTTCGGTGAGATCCAGGTTTGCAGAGACCCGGTTCATCGTAAGCAGCATGGGTGAGGAGACGTAGGTCGCCCGTCCTTCGTTCTTTGCGATATCGATATTGGCAACAAGCTGCGAGTCCAGGAAGGAGTAGCGCAGGTTGCCCGCACTGATGACACTTTGCGGATTTGGAGAAGTGGGCACCAGCTTTGAGTCCCTCAGCTGGAAATCAAAAATCGAGTTGAACCCGTCTCCTACCGTAAACTCGATCACCTGCCCCTGTATCATCACCTGCTTGGAGGGTCTGTCTATCTCGCCGATAAGCCTCCCTGCTTCGCTGAGCATCTCCCCGCTGGTGGAGAGGAAGTAGATCTTGTTCTCGTTGTAGAAGGGTACGATGATCAGCACATCTTCGGGCGTGACCTCCTGGTACATCATCCCGTTCTGTCCGCCGTATCCGCCCTGCATGCCCCTTCTTCCTGCCGCACCGGAACCGCCCGCACCGCCGAACTGGTCGGGGAAAAGCCTGAACTCCATATCCCCGTCCTGTGTCTGAGTCTGGGTTTGTGACTGTGTCTGGCTATCCGGTACAGCCAGGTCCGGCGTGGCGTTATAGAGGTTTGAGTAGAGCTTGTTTTCGGTGGATGTCCGGACCTTTGTCCTGCCGGGCATCATATCCTGGAGGAACATCACCGCATCGGAGACCGAGGCATACTTCAGTGTCACCCGGCTCTTTTTATATCTCCCTTCGGCAAAGCGCGTTTCAAGATACTGCCTGCTTGAGGTGATATAGATGATGCTGTTCCTGATCTCGTAGCCCATGCCGTACTGCGTCAGCATACTCTCCAGCAGGTCGTGCAGGCTGGCGTTGTTCAGGTGCACCGAGACGATCTCCCCTGACCGCGCGGGCTCGATGGAAAAGTTGACGCCGTACTCTTTGCCCAGGAAATCGCAGAGGTTTTCCAGGCTTATCTTGTCAAAGTTGATATAGTCTATCTTGACGGACCGCAGGTTGAGCTCTTTGGCATAGAGGTTTACACACAAAAGCGATACGATGATCGCGGTGATGATCTTATTTGATTTCATATCTTATAGGTTCTCCGTTGTTGATTGATACCAGCACATGGTCGGCTTCTATCTTTTCTATCAGAAACGTGGTCACGAGGTCCGGCGTATTGATATCTCTTTTCTCTCCCTCTTGCATATAGACATATCCTTTGTCCCCGACCTTCATCATGACATGCTTCACCCCTGCCTTGTAGAACACCCCCTTGATCTCCACCTCCAGGAAACCGTAGGTGTCTTTTGGCAGCAGGTAATGCTTGCCCGTCTGGTCCATATATCTTTTGCTGACAACAAAAGGGTTCCTTTTGATCTCCCACTCCTTTGCCCCTGCCGCTGAGAGGAGCAGAAGCGCTGCTGCTATATATCTCATATTTTCAGTATCCCTATCTTGATCTTGAGGTCGATATGCATCTTCCTCTCCTTGAGCTCTATCTTGTACCCCTCGATATCGATATCCGCCTTGATCGTCTGAAGAAAGTCAAAGAACTTGATCAGGTTCAGGTAGGACCCGCTTATCGTCAGCGAGATATGGTCATACGATCTGTCCAGGTCGTACTTGTAGATGTTGAACGCGGAGCTGTTGAGCGTTTCGAGGATATCCACGGCGACAGTGTACTTGTCCTTGTAGATCTTTTCGTCATAGACCTTTGCGCTCTCCCTCACCTTGTCATACTCCTCTTTGAGCTTCTTTTTTTTCTCCTCAAGCGCCTTGACCTCTTTTACCAGTGTTGCCTTGTTTACGCTCCTGATATTCTGCTCCACCGTATCGATCTCCGTCAGCAGATGCCTGATGTGGTAGTTGTAGGCATAGAAGATCAACCCCGCCCCGACGAGGGCGATCACTACCGGGAAAAAGAGTCTGTGCTTGAGGAGCAGTGCCGCTTTCTCTTTCATTATTTTATCTCCAGCTCAAAGGTGTTGTTGATCGTGTCGCTGTAGTACATTTCCTTCCGCTTCACCCTGAGGTTTCCGTTGTTTCTCATGCTTCGCTGCGAGACCCTGAGCACCTCTTTCTGCGCGCGGTTCAGCGTCTGGGCGGCATCCCCGCCTGTTGCCTGCGGGATGCCGGATTCGTGTACCCCTCCCGCCTGCGCAAGCTGCGGCAGGGGATGGGTGTTCCCGCCCGATGTCAGGAGCATCTCCTCAAAGGAGGCCTCTTCCTCCTCCATCTTCTTGATCCTCTTCATGTCGTCTTTCAGGGAGACAAGAAAGACACGCTTGCCCCTGATCTGAAGCTCCTTGATATAGGCAAGCAGGGATTTTTCATGGAAACACTTCCCCGCAACGACGATCGTGCTCTCCCCCGCAGCCTTTCTTCTTTTCCCAAGGTTTGAGACGAGATACTTCTTCTCTATCTTGGTCAGGATCATGTCATCGGGCAGTTTCTGGGCGATCTCATGCAGGATCTCCGCATCCTCCGATACGGTTCTCGAACCGAACAGACTCTCCAGCCGTTTGTTTTCGTCCTCGCTCTTTTTGATATTCGACTCAAGCAGCTTGATGTTCTTCTCCAGGCTTTTCTGCTCTGAGGCAAGCTTGGTGGTCTTGCTGTTGGTTTGCTTGAGCGTTTCAAGCTCGTTGCCAAGGTAAAGATAGGTGCCGTATACCATGAGAAGTACCACAAAGAGGATCACAAAAGGCAGCATTTTGATATTCTTGTGGATGTAGTTGTAGAGTGTCAGATGCTTCGATACCCCCGGTACATCGGGTGTGAACTGCTGGCCGAAAAGCGCCAGGTAGGCCGCTGAGATGATCGTGGCATAGCACCCCTCGAGCGACACCTCCCTCTCCAGCCTGATGATAGATTTGGGCAAGTCCGCCGTGTAGGAGAAGGCACGTATCGTAACCTTGTGATCCCCATACGCCGCTGCATCGTCGTCCGGGTTGGAGAGCTTCTCTTTGAGCCCTTCGTAGTACTCCCCCGAACCGCTCAGGATCACTTCATGGGCACCGTACGCCATCAGCAGCAGAGAGTCGTACTCTTCGCTGAGATCGAACTCCATATGGTCAAAACCGCTCTCTTTATGCTTCTCCACGACATAGGCGCTCTTTCCGGATACGTGCACCCGCAGCCTTGTATGCATCTCTTCCGCACCGAAAGAGACATAGAGCAGTGCATAGAGGGTGTACATCCGCATAAAACGGAAATCCGACGACTTTAGATACTCCTCGATCTCGTCATAGTACTCCTTTTCGACCATTGAGACGGCATAGACGGTCTCATCTCCCCTCTTCTCGCTTTTGACGATCCTTTCGGCGATGCCTGTGTAGATCTCGTCGCTGTCGTACCCGGACACGGAACGGATCTGTTTTTTGAGCATGTTCTCTGCCGCGCTTTTGTCGTTGAACTTGGAGTGCGGTATCGTGACCTTGAGGAACTCGCTGTGCCTGTTGTCGATCAGGATGACATCCGAGGGGAGCGCATAGAGGATGTCGTAGGTGAGTATCACAAGAAGGTTCTCAAAGGAGTGCAGCCATGCGCTGTCAAACTCGACCTTTTTGCCGAGCACCCCCTCATAGATCGCATGCAGCTCCCCGTAGGTATATTTTTTGAGGTGTTTGATATCCAAGAATGCACCTTTTCTTGATGCGATCGCCGCGATCACACAATCCTCCTCTATCTCGATGGCAAACACGGAGCTTGGCGAAAGGGAGGAGAGCAGCGTCTCACTGAGGTCGATGAAGTTGAAACGGAGTTTTTTTATCTGTGCCACTGCGGAGGTGGAGGGCTCGGTAAAGCTGTCGTCAAGGTCGACGCTCAGCAACGACTCTTTTGGCCTCTCTGCACTTTCGAGCCTGTCAATGATCTTGGCTTTTCTTTTTTTGTCACTTCTGAAACCGAACAACCCCACCCCTTTGAATTATCTGAAAAGCATTTTAGCAGATTTAATATTAATAATGCTTTTCATTATTGTTATATAATATTTTTTATATCTCTTTGATATATGAGAGAACCTCGTCACTGCTGACCTTGCCTATAAATTTGGCTTTAACCTCCAATGTTTTGGTGTTTACAAGGTAGCTTGCCGGTACGCCGGTATGGTCAAAATGGTTTCTGAACTGCTGCGTTGCCCGGGAAATGGGATACTCCGCCCCGTACGCTTCGATAAAACCGCGCACCTTCTTTTTCCCCTCGTAGGTGTAGGCGATGACATTGAGCTTCTCGTGGCGGTTGAGTGCGTTGAGCTCGCCCACAGATGCCTTGCAGAACCTGCAATTGGTGGTAAAAAACTCCAGCAGCGCATAGGGTTTCTCTGTAAGCGGAGGCGTATCGCTCAGATAGGGTATGAACGCTATCTCATTGAGGATTACCGGCTGCCCCATCTCCTGCACAGCTCCCCCCTTAGATTTCTCCGGCAGCATAATGCCCAAAGTCACGACAGCAGCCAGCACGCCAAGAAGCAGCACCAGTCTTCTTCTGTTCTCTTTTTCTTCTACCTGTTTCATTTTTTCCTCCTCTTTTTTATGCTAATTTGGATCTGAACAAAGTCCAGACCCACGCTAACGTCCTCAGCGGACGGCTCTTGTGCGACTGATCGCACTCTTTTGGCTAATTTGAATCTGAACAAAGTCCAGACCCACGCTAACGTCCTCAGCGGA
>DSDW01000060.1 GCA_011048515.1 Campylobacterota bacterium
ACGCTGCAACTGTACCTACGAATGTATCAGAAGTTTGGTAGTAAACTACACCTGTTCCTGAGAATTCCCATCCAGATACTGCCGGAGCCGGAGTTTCTACTGCTGGCTCAACTGGAGCGATATCTCCACCTGCCATAATCATTGATGACGCTACTACTGAAAGTAATAAAGCTTTTTTCATTGTAATCTCCTTGATTTTTTTGAATACCCCACATTATAGCAAACAAACCAAAACCGTGTCAATAAAAATAAACAAAAAGTTAACAAATCATTAATCATGCTGAAGGATGCCCTGAATTACGTGCTTTGAAGCGTTTTTAGCAGTATGAAAATTGATATTAAAAGAGGATTTTCTGTTAATTTAGAGGCTAAATTTAAGAAAAGTAAATGTTTTTTTGATTTTTTTATGAAAATTATAAGAATTAAAATTATAATTATGGTGGCGCTGGACGGAATCGAACCGCCGACACAAGGATTTTCAATCCTTTGCTCTACCGACTGAGCTACAGAGCCATCTGTTGAAGTGGATGAAATTATAGCTGCCTAAACTTAAGATTTGCTTAGTTTAAAGAAGCTTTTATTTCTATTCTCTTTAATAACTGTTTTGTTTTAGTTGTTCGTAGATTTTACGTGCTCTAAATGAGGCGTACATCCAGTACGTCGAACGCAGACACGTGAAAGATGCGTACAAATAAGACAAAAAAGTGGTACGACCATCAGGATTCGAACCTGAGACCTTCGGTACCGCAAACCGATGCTCTATCCAGCTAAGCTATGGTCGCACATTCTCATAAAGAGGATGGAATATTACCATAATATTCTTTATTTAGCAAGTGGTTTTCTTTTTATTTGTTCAACTTTTATATATTAATGTTTCTCGTCATTCCTGCAAAGATGAGAAGCGTCAAGTAAACGTGGACAGTGAGAGTCGTGAAAAAAATGACAATAGTTTGTCATTTTTAGACTCGGAACCGGAGTGGTCGAAGCGAAGTGAAGCCACGCTAGCAGTTTGTAGCTTCGGAACCGGAAGTGATGTTCACTTGTACACCACCGAAGGAAAATCCAGATATGAATGCACTCAAGCATGTGGATCCCCGATCGAGTCGGGAATGACGAAGAAAAATCTCTATGTGCGAAAGTTGGGTGAATGGTTCTAAATAGATTCCAGTACTTCTGTCTGCTCTTTTTTGATCTTGTCGAACTTGACGATAAGCTCGATCCTGCTGACGGGGATGCCGAGTCTGTGGGATATCTCTTCCCTGCTCTCCCCTGCCTCTATGCCTGCCATCACTTCATCGCTGACCGAAAAGTTCTCGATCACTTCCTTGACGGCAACACGCGAAGCTTCAAGGTTGGCGATCGTACTGTTTTTCGTCTCAAGGACCTCATTGAGAATACTGTTTGCTTTTTTCAGTTTCCTATTTTCCCGGATCAGCCCTAAGAGCACCAGCACCAGCAATGCCAGCAGCCCGATCACAATATAATCGAGCATCGCCATCACAGCACCTCCAGAATAATAAAAGCAAGAAAGACAAATCCAAGATATCCATTTACGGTAAAGAATGCCCTATCTATCTTTGTAAAATCTTTGCTGACCAGATAGTGTTCATAGGCAAGCATCAGTGCGGCAAATACGATCGCCAGCACTGCAAAGAGCCCCAGCTTAGCCTGCATGACAAAGAGTGACCAGAAAGCCACAGCAAGCAGATGAAAGCCTCTTGCGATCCACATCGTCTTTATCGCACCGAACCTTGAGGGGATCGAATGCAACCCCTGCGCTTTGTCAAACTCCATATCCTGAAGCGAATAGAGCAGGTCAAATCCCGCCACCCAGAACATCACCCCCCCCGCAAGAGAGGCGGACCACCAACTGACCGTTCCAGATACGGCAACCTCACCTGCGATCGGTGCCAGCCCCAGGCTGATACCCAGTATCAGATGCGCCAGTGCGGAGAAGCGTTTGAAGTAGGTATAGGCACCGAGTACAAGAAGTATCGGGAGTGAGAGCAGCAGTGCAAGGGTATTGATAAAGTAGGCAACTGCTATAAATGCCGCTGCATTAAGAAAGATAAACCAGAGCATTTGCGCTTCAGATACTCTTCCGTCTACAGAGGGTCTGTTCTTTGTTCGCGGGTTGAGCATATCAATATCACGGTCCAGATAGCGGTTAACACCCATCGCATAGTTTCTTGCACTGACCGCTGCCAGTGTACCGAGCAAAAGGAGCTTCCACCCGAACCATCCCGAATCATTCAGCTGTGCAGATGCCACAAGCATCGCGATAAAAATAAACGGAAGTGAAAAAACCGAGTGCTGGAACATCACCAATTCGGAAAAATCATTGATCAGTTTTTTAATATTCAATTTTAATTTCTACTTTCTAATTTTTAATTTTAAGGATGCGGGATTTTGAGTTTTGAGTTGAGTGACCATGCGACTACTGCTACCAGGAATGTGATGATATAGACATTTGCTATCAGGCCGTAGCTATAGGTCAGATAGAGGACCCACAGGAGGATCGCCCCCAGCGGCGTAGGAACCCCCTCGAAAAACTTTGCCACTTCACCGGCATCGGTTTTGAGGTTGAACTCCACCAGTCTTCTCAGTCCCATAATGATATAGAGAATAAAGACGATCCCGACGATCAGCTCCTGAAACACCGAAGTGATCCCGCTGCCAAGTGCGTAAAAGAGCAGAAATGACGGCATCACCACAAAAGAGAGAAAGTCCGCAAAACTGTCCAACTGTACCCCGAACTCTGTAGAGAGCTGATACCTGCGTGCCAGCTTTCCGTCAATGATATCACACGCCCCTGCGATCCATGCCAGAATGATCGCAGTAAAAAAATCACCCTTGACAATAAAGTAGATCGCTATGACCCCCAGAGAGATATTGGTGAAGGTTACCAGGTTGGCAATATTGAATCGGTTGTTCTTGTCAAATAAGTTCATACATACCTCAGAATAATTTGCCTCATTTTACCCTTTTTGCGGTTATGGTATGATTACGCTTATGAATGAAACGATCAAACAACTAGTACTCATCGGTCCTACGGCTTCAGGGAAAACCTCTCTTTCGATAGAGATAGCACTGAAAAAGAATGCCTATATCCTGTCACTGGATTCGCTCTCTATTTATAAAGAGATCGATATTGTCTCCGCAAAGCCGACGCTCGAAGAGCGCGCAGGGGTATTACATTTCGGTATCGACCGTCTCTATCCCAATGAGCATTTTGATGTCACGACTTTTGTCAAACTCTACCAGGAGGTCTATCAAAAGGCCGTAGATGAAGAGAAAAATCTGGTGATCGTAGGCGGCACCAGTTTTTACCTTAAAATGCTTATTGAGGGGATCAGTGACCTGCCTCCTATCAGTAAAGCTGCCGGGGAAAAAACAGCCAATATGCTGAAAGATCTACATCAGGCTTATCAGTTTTTGTATGCACTGGATCCCGACTATATGAAACGTATCTCCCAAAGTGACAGATACCGTATAGAAAAAGCACTCAATATCTACCTCGAAACAGGGATGGTACCATCGGAATACTTCCGTACCAATCCCCCCGCCTCTGTCATCAATGGGCCTTTGACGGTCTACCAGATCGACATAGAGAGGGAGGAACTGCGCAAACGTATCTCGCTGAGAACCAGACTGATGCTCAAAGAGGGCCTTATCGATGAGATATGTATGCTGGAGAAAAAATACACACGCAGCCCAAACTGTATGAAAGCGATAGGGATCAAAGAGACCCTAGATTACCTGGACGGCATCTATGACAGAGAGATGCTCGAAGAGAAGATCACCACCAATACTGCACGCCTCGCCAAACGCCAAACTACATTCAATAACTCTCAGTTTGAAGGTGTCATCAAAGGGAGTGTGGAAGCGTTAAAAAGTATCTTATTGTGAGTCTGTTGCCGAAATAGTACTTGTACCGAATAAAAGAGTTCGGTCGGGATACCCTCATCCCTACAAGAGGATATCATATAGTGTCGTCGGGGTAAGGATACCCCGACCTACATTAGAGAATAATTTTTCTAAGGAAGGTGCGTAAGCAAACACACCTAGTATATACTAGCTGAATTCAGTATTCTAAATATTACTTACTATCTGCTACCTGCTCCCTACTATCTCTTTAGTATCCGCTTGCACTGATCATATAGTAGATATAGGATACCAGAGGCTGGATATAGAAGATCGCTCCCAAGGTAGCAACGGTAGCAAAACCGATAATGACCATAAGCGGTCTAGAGATGTTGTAGTAGATCGTATCCACATCTTTGATCGGATCCTTCAGGAACATATAGACTACCAGTTTCAGGTAGTAGTATGCCGCGATCACCGAGTTGAGACCCATAACAAGCGCCAGCCAGATGTACCCTGCGTTGACCGCTGCCTGCATCACATAAATTTTGCCCCAGAAGACAGAGAACGGAGGAACTCCTGCAAGCGAAAGCATAAAGAGCCCCATGATCACTGCGCCTACCGGCATGATCTTGATAAAGCCGGCAAATTTCTCATACGGGTGGTCATATCTGTTGTTAAATCTTCTCATCTTGTGGCGAGAGATCCAGAGCATTGCAAATGCACCGAGGTTGGTAAACATAAAGAGTGCATAGTAGAGGAAGATACTTGTATTCGCCTCTGTCGTATCAAGTGCCAATGCAGCCATGACAAAACCGGCATGTGAGATAGAAGAGTAGGCAAGCATACGCTTCACATCTTCCTGGACAAGCGCCATGATATTGGCAAGCGTCATCGTAAGTACCGCTATCACAAGGATCGTTGTTCTGATCGGCTCGATCCCCAGATCAATAGCCATACCAAATACTCTGATCGCCACAACAAATGCAGCGATTTTCGGAACCACAGACATATACCCGACAAGCGCTGCAGATGCTCCCTCATAGACATCCGGTGCCCATGTATGGAACGGATAGAGTGAGAGTTTAAATGCCAGTGAAACAAGGATCAATATAAAACCGCCAAAGATTGCGATCATCAGATCTGTTTCACCTATACGTGTTCCAAGTACTTCAGCGATCTTATAGATCTCGATCGATCCTGTAAGCGCATAGATCATCGCTGAACCCATCGCAAAGAAACCGGCTGCCAATGCACCCATTGTGAAATACTTTACTGCCGCTTCATAAGAGTTGCTTCTGTTGTGCAGTGCGATCAGTGTGTAGAGTGCCAATGATGCCGTTTCAAGTCCGACAAAGATCAGGATCAGGTTATCCGAAGCCACCATGAACTGGAATCCCGCGACCATGAACAGGAAGAGTGCGAAGAACTCCGGATAGGAGTACTCGTGGAATCTTTTTGAACTCAGTGCCAGCGGAATGAATACGATAGAACCGACAATGATCAATACCTGCGAAACGATCGAAATACCATCGATCAGTATGACATCAAAGAAACCTCGTTCATTGAGATTAAGACCAATCACTGAACCAAGATCGATCAGTAATACAAGTACCGTCAACATGACATAAAGAGACTTGTGAAGCCCATCTTTAAACAGATCGATACACAAAATAATCAAACCACCCGCAATTGCGATCAGCATCGGCGCGAGTGTGATAAGGTTTAGACTTTCTAAACTTACGTTAATAGGCTCTAGCATTATTTTGCCTCCTTCGTTGATTTCGCTACGTGTATCATATCTTTTGCCTCTTGCGTGATCGCTTTTTCATCCATAAAGTTCAACATCGCTTTGACAGAGTTATCGATCGGGTCAAGGATAGGCTTCGGATAGATACCCAGCCAGACCACGATTGCCACTAGCGGTACAAGCGACCATGTCTCTTTGGCATCAAGATCTTTGAGGTTTCTGTTCTCCTCTTTTGTGACCGGACCAAAGAAACTCTTTTTAAAGAGCGAAAGCATATAGACAGAACCGATAATGATCGATGTACCTGCAAGGATCGTCATGATCGGAGAAACCTGGTAGAAACCTATCAATACAAGGAATTCACCGACAAATCCGATCGTCAGAGGCAATCCAACGGAAGCCACCAGCATGATACCGAAGATCACTGCATATTTTGGCATGACCGCTGCGATACCGCCGAACTCGTCCATCATCTTTGTGTGTCTTCTGTCATAGATCACGCCTACAAGCATGAACAGCGCACCCGAAACGATCCCGTGTGAAAGCATCTGGAAGACAGAACCGCCGATACCTTCGGCATTCATCGCAAAGATACCGAGCATCACGATACCCATGTGGGATACCGATGAGTATGCGATCACCTGCTTCATATCTTTCTGTGCATAAGCCACCATCGCTGTATAGATGATCATGATGATAGAGAGTACCGCGATCGGTGTGATCCAGATCACCGCAGCATCAGGGAACAACGGAAGCGAGAATCTTACAAACCCGTATGTACCCATCTTGAGCAGCACGGCTGCAAGGATCACAGAGCCGATCGTCGGTGCCTGGCCGTGTGCATAGGGAAGCCATGTATGGAACGGGAACATCGGTACCTTGATCGCAAACCCGATAAAGAATGCGGCAAAAAGCCACATCTGGTAGCTCACCGGAAGAACCAGCGCGTACCAGTCAGTCAGCGCAAAGCTCCATACGCCTGTAAGACTCTGATAGGTATATGCCATAAAGAGCATACCGACAAGCATGATCAGTGATCCTGCAAAGGTATACAGGAAGAACTTGACCGCTGCATAGACTCTCAAGGATCCGCCCCATGCACCGATGATATAAAGCATCGGTACAAGAGAAAGCTCCCAGAAGAGGTAGAAGATGATCGCATCGAGTGAAACGAATACACCCACCATCGTCATCTCGAGGAAAAGCAGTGTAATGATCATGTTTTTCACATTCTCTTTTACGCTCAAACTCATGATACCGATCAACGTCATCATCGTAGTCATCAGGATGATGAAAAGGGAGATACCGTCAACACCCAGGTAGTAGTTGACACCGAAATCCGGAATCACAGGAATGAGCTCTACGAACTGCATCCCCGCATTGCTGCCGTCGAAACTGAACCACAACCATAATGAGAGAAAGAACTCGATCGCTGCTACAGTGATACCGTAAACCCTAGCACTGTCCTTGTCTATCACAAAACCCAGCAATGCTGCGATTGCCGGGAAGAATACCAATATACTTAAAATATAATCCATCTATCTACTCCTTAACCTATCATCGCCGTTACTGCTGCAGCTACCATGAGTACAACCGCACCTACAGCCATCCAATTAAGATAGTGTGACAGGTTACCGGTCTGCATACGTCTGTTGACATCCCCACTCCTATAAAGGAAATGTGCAATGCCATCTACTGTTCTGTCTACAATCTTCAAATCTACACCATGCCAGAATTTTTCTGAGATCATCGCATAGGGCTTGGAGATCATCTCTTCATAGAGCCTAGGGATATAGTATTGGTTTGCTAGAAGCTTATAGATAAAGCTATTCTCAAGTTTCTCATTTCGCTCAAGGCCTTTGTTGTATTTGAGATAGGCAAGTAAAATTCCTCCCACTGCAAAGAGTGTTACAATCGCTGTAAGCAGCCATACATAGTGGTGCGTATGTTCACTCATATGATATGCAGGAAGCAGACTTGTTACAAATGTCTCAAACCCTCCTTTGAAGAAACCGGCGATCACGGCAAGGATCGCAAGCGGTGACATCGCGATCAAGACGAACTTGTACATTTCATGCGGATGGATCTCATGGTGGTCATATCTCTCCGTTCCGTGGAACGTCAGGAATACCTGTCTAAAGCTGTAGAATGCTGTCATCCCTGCAGTCACGACAAGCATGATCCAGAGGATATAAGTCCCTTCGTTGAACGCGGTCTCAATGATCGCGTCTTTGGAGAAAAATCCTGCTAGCGGGAAGATACCTGCAAGTGTCAAAGAGGCAAGCCCCATATAGATATAGGTAGGTCTCATCACTTTTTTCAGTCCACCCATTTTGAAGATATCCAGCTCATCATGCATTGCGTGCATGACGTTACCTGCACCCAGGAAGAGCAGTGCTTTGAAGAATGCGTGCGCCACAAGGTGGAAAAGTGCGATCCAGTAGGCACCGAGACCTGCAGCGGCAAACATATATCCCAGCTGAGAAAGTGTAGAGAATGCGATGATCCTCTTAAGGTCTCTGTTGACCAGCGCCATAGAAGCAGCAAAGAAGGCAACAAAGGTACCAAGTGCTGCGATAAAGTAGCTTACTTCAGGAGTCACTGCAAAGAGCGGGTTCGCTCTGATCACCAGGAATACCCCTGCTGTAACCATTGTTGCAGCGTGGATCAGTGCAGATACCGGTGTAGGACCCTCCATCGCATCAGTAAGCCATGTGTGCAGCGGGAACTGCGCCGATTTACCCATAGCCCCGATAAAGAGTGCAATCGCTGCACCGTTCAAAATCCACTGATCAAGGTTTGGAATCGCTGCAAATACTGCATCGTATTGAAGTGAACCTACATTCCAGTAGAGGATAAAAAGGCCGACAAGCATACCAAGGTCAGCGATACGGTTCATGATAAACGCTTCATTTGCTGCCCATGATGGAGAGATAGAAGGGTTATCTTCTCTTGACTGGTCCGGCTTGTGGTACCAGAAACCGATAAGAAGCCATGAACAGACCCCGACACCTTCCCAACCGATAAAGAGACCGGCAAAGTTGTCACTCATAACCAATACCATCATCGAGAAGACGAATGCTGAAAGATATGAAAAGAATCTATTGAATGATTTGTCATGATCCATATAGCCGATCGAATAGACATGAACAATCGTTGAGATCAATGATACCATTGTCATCATCGTCACAGAGACCTGATCAACTACAAATCCGAATGGAATGTAAAGGTCTCCCATCCCGATCCACTGCATCATCGTCACTGCGATCGCTTCACCTGTAGTGAAGACTTCGACTGCCAGTGTCGCCGATGCCACAAATGATGTAAAGAGAAGAAGTGAAGCAATGACACCTACAAAAGTCTTTCTCTGACTCATCCCGAACATCGCTGCAAAGAGCGAAGAGACCAGTGGCGCAAAGAGTGCGATATATACTAAATTTTCCATCATTACCCCTTCATCGTCGCAAGATCGTCAAGATCAAGGCTTCCATGTTTTTTATACAGCACGATCAAGATACCGAGTCCCACCGCAACTTCCGAAGCAGCGATCGCAATCACGAAGAACGCAAACATCTGTCCGCTAAGATCATTGTAAAAGTGTGAAATCGCTGCGAATGCAATGTTTACTGCATTGAGCATCACCTCGGTTGCGAAGAAGAGCATCAATAGGTTTCTTCTTCTAAGTACGCCAATCAACCCTATAGAAAATAGAAGCGCTGATACGATCAGGTAGTGTGATAAACCTATCATTTCTCATCCTTTTGTGTCAAAATTTCATCTTCTCCCGCATCTTCATCCATCATCTCGGTAAGAGACTGATCCATCTTCTTCCCTGCAAGAATAATACCTGCGATCATCGCAACCAACAGCATAAGTGCGGCAACCTCAAACGGAACAAGATATTTAGTGAAGAGTACGATACCCACATCCTGTGCATTCCCTACTCCCTCATGCATAGGATAGAGCGCCTGAATGCTCTCAGAGTGGATCGGAGCGGCGAACATCAATACAAGCATCAATGCGCTAAGCCCTCCCAGTACAAATACTACGGCTCCGCTCGTATTCTTCTCTTTTATCTCCCTTGTTGCATCAAAGAACATCATCGCAAAGGAGTAAAGTGCCATCACCGCTCCCACATATACGATCAGCTGTACAACACCCAGGAAGTCTGCCCCCAGAATGAAAAAGAATCCCGAAATCAGTACCATACCTGATGCAAGAGAGGTCATTGCGTAGAGTACGTTATTGCTCATGACGGTAATCCAGAAGAGGATTATCGTCAAAAATGAAAAGAGGTAAAATGCGAACCCCTGAAATGTAAACAGTGATGCCAAAAAGTTTTCCATGACTGTCTCCTCCTTAATACGCCAACGGCGTTTTTTTGATGTTTTCATCAGCATTCGGAGATACGGCACCAAATCCGTCGTACTCTTGCTGCAAGCTAAGCTTGTCGATCGGTGTAAGCATATCCTCAAAGAGAGAGAAACTCGCTCTCTGCTCAGAAGCTGTCTCGTATCTCGGACCATGCACGATCGCCAGTTCCGGACAGACCTCTGCACAGTAACCGCAGAAGATACAACGGCCGAAATTGATCGTATACTCGCTTACCTCTTTACGCTGATTTTCATCGTATCTCGTATCCATAGAGATACAGTTTGAGATACAGATCTTCTCACAGAGTCCGCACCCGATACATCTGTAGTGGCCGCTCTCAAGCAGTCTGAGCATCTCATGGATCGCTCTGTATCTTGGTGAGATAGGAAGTTTTTCGAGCGGATATTTCACCGTATGCATCTGTCCTCTGAAGAGCGCATTGAACATCTCTCTTACTGTCACACCCAGACCGACAAAAAGTTCACCTTTAAAGGTTCTTTTTGCCACTTGCGCAAACTTTGCCATCGGAGTCTTCGGAGACTCCTGCAGGTCAAGTACCCTGTACTCCTGAGTCCCTACATTTCTATTTTTAAATTGTTCTAAACCCATCTTTGCTCCCTTATACCATTATCACTATACCAGTGACTACCACGTTGATCACCGCAATCGGCATCAAGACTTTCCAACACAGCCACATCAACTGATCCGGTCTAACGTGCGGCCATGCTGCTCTTACCCACAGCATCAGGAAGAAGAAGAATGCCACTTTCAGAAGGATCATGATCCAGCCTGCGATAAACCCGAAGTCGTTATACCCGCCAAGGAAAACGACTGCCGCAAGAATAGAGATCGTGATCATGTTCGCATACTCTCCGATGAAGAACATCCCCCATCTCATCCCTGAATATTCCGTAGCATACCCTGAAATGACCTCTGCCTCATGCTCAAGAAGGTCAAACGGTGTTCTGTTCGTTTCGGCAAATCCTGCGATCAGGAAAAGGATAAAGGCCACCGGCTGCTGCCAGACAAACCATGAAGTAAATCCGCCTGATTGTGCTTCGTTGAAATCAACCAATGAAAGCGAACCGACCAGCATGATCGGAGCCAGGATAGACAACCCTGTGATCACCTCGTAAGAGAGGAACTGGATCGCTGTCCTTGCGGCACCGATGATACCCCATTTGTTCGCCTGTGCCATACCTGCAAGCAGCGGTCCGTAGAGTCCTGCAGCCATCATACCAAGTACAAATAGAATCCCGACATTCACATCTGATGCAATCGATGGGACAAAAGTACCTCCAAGTACCGGAATAAACTCAGGGATCCTAAAATCCGGGAATACCGGTACTGCCGACAGTGCGATAAATGCCGTTGCCGCGGTGATCACTGGCGCTACTTTGAAGATCACGGCATTGGCATGCTGAGGAACGATATCCTCTTTGGTAAAGAGTTTGATACCGTCTGCGGCAATTTGAAGCAATCCGTACGGACCGACGTGCATCGGCCCAAGACGACGTTGCATAAATGCAAGAACCTTTCTCTCCAGATATGTCCCGAAACCTGCTACTGCGGAAATAATCGCAAGGATCAGGATCGCTTTAATCGCGACTCCTACGGCTGTCACCTCCGGTAGTTGTCCTATAAGTGTTGTTGTTTCCATCTTTTACACCTTCTTAATTGTTACATTTTTGTATCTAGACCCGCCGAAGAGATCATATATGCCTGCTGCAGCCCTGAAATCTGAAACTTTGACAATATCGCCTTCCATCTTCTCATCAGCGATCACATCCATCACGATGCTTCCCTTGTCAAACATAATTTCCACTCTCTCACCAAGCTCTTCTGCTTTTGCAGTACTTGCATAGACCCCGAATGCTTCAAAGATCTCATGTGACTTGTCTGTAAAGTCGTTGAACTGTCTTGCCGGGTTGCAGCGGTATGCGATCTCTCCCTCCAATGCTGCGGATTCAGCAAACTTTTCAACAGTCGGAAGTGCTGCTTCGGTTGATGTGATATCAAGCAGATATCCGCGGTTCTCTCTACCGTCGTTAGAGTAACCATATGGCAGATCATCAAATGCAACTGCTTTGTACCCTTTCTGTGTCGGTAGCATCGGTGTCCAGTCGATCGTAAGCTCAGGTGCCCCGACCAATACCTTCATCAGATCATTCAGCTCATATCCGTCGTATGGAAGCGCGGCATTGGTCGGTACCACTCTTTTTGACATCGTTGTAAATGTCCCTTCCTGCTGGTTCATTGCCGGCATATCAAGATCGCCGTTGCCCAGTGCAGAGAGTCTGAAGTCGCCGTTTTCGTTGTATCCTACCGTATATCCTGTCGCTTCATCGTCAAGATCACAGATCAGTGCCACACCCAGTGCATTGGATTTCGGCGGAGCCATCACCACATCGATGCTTGTTGTCGCCTCGATCAGAGCAATCAGTTTCGCGATATTCTCAGCTTTTTCATGGAAGTAGAGGTCCTCGCCCACCATCATTGAGAAGGACTCTTTTTTCTTCATCATCTTGTCAAATGCATCGGCAAAGTTCTCGGAATCGCCGCCAAGAAGGTCAACAAGCCCGTTCTTTTCGACAGTGATCTCTTTTTCCACTGTCTCTTTGACTTTTTTGCTTACCTCTTCCTCTTCGCCTGTCTCTTCGTTTTTGACCATCTCTTTGACTGTCTTCTCGACTTTCTCTTTGATCGTCTTGGTCTCTGAGGTTTTAAAGGAATCAATATAGGCTTTTACCTCTTCCGGGAGCTTCTGCACATCTGCGAACAGATCAAGGATCAGATAGAGCGCTGCCTCTTCAAGGCCCGGTTTATGGTTGAAACACTCGATACTTTTGCCGAATGAAGAGATCAGGGTATCGCCTATCGGATGGAAATAAAGCCCCGCACCTTTGTTCAGCTTCTGGACATTGTTGAACGCGTACTTCATGCCCGGGCTGTCATTTCTCAGTGCGGAACCTACCGAGATCACAAAATCGGCACGCTTCATGATCGTGTCCGTATCTGTTGACCAGAGTGATCTGCCGCTCGCTGCCTGATAATGATTCAGGAACTTCTGGAACGCTCTCACTTCAGGGTTGTAAAGTTTTACGCCCATCTTCTCTTTGAGCGTCTGGAGCATCAGTGCCTCTTCATTGGTGATCACGGAGTTGAATCTGATCGTTCCTGCTTTTTTGAATGCTTCGACCGCCGCATTGAATGCTGCTTCATCTTTGGTGGCATCCTCGTTTTCAAAGTCATAGGCAAAACGTGCTGCACCGTCCAGCGATACATAGTTCCATTCGTTTGTCACACGGAAGATCTTCTCTCTTCTGTCTTCGATCGATCTTGGCTTCGTCTCATAGTAGATCGCAAACCCGTCACTGGAGTGTGCCGAGACAGCAGGGACACGCTTAAGATCCCATGCATTTGACTGGTAAACAAAATCCCTGCTCACCAACGCACCTACCGGACATACCGCGATACATTCCCCACAGTCTGAACAGTTTGTCTGATCTGTGCCGTTGCTCGGTGCGATCAGAGACTTCTGAAGCTTGTTCCACATCGCATAAGCATCCTTTGGCATGCTCTCTTTAAATGCTTTGTCGATATCCTCGCCGCCTCTTTTGGTCGTAGTGATCGCGGCATCGCCGATCATATCCTTACAGACTGTCGTACAACGCTCACACACGATACAAAGGCCCGGATCATAGTGAAGTACCGAACTCCAGTTCTGCACCTCTCTCTTGGTATCCGGGATCGCATAGCTTTGGGAATCCACATTCAGCTCAAGGGTATAGTTCTGCAGTTCACACTCACCGCTTTTGTCACAGACACCGCACTGGAGCGGGTGGTTGACATCATAGACTTCCATGATCGCTCTGCGCTCTTCAAGGATATTCGGAGTATTTACCGTGATCTCCATCCCTTCTTTGACTTTCGCATTACACGCATAGACCTGTTTACCGTCTGCTTCAACCAGACAGATACGACATGCCAAAGTAGGCGAACATCTTGTCAAATAACAAATAGCCGGTATAAAGACTTCGTTGGCACGAGCAGCGTTAAGGATATACTCGCCTTCAACAGCCTGATACTCAACACCATCAATCTTGATATTCACCATGTTTTCTACTGTTTTTACTTCACTCATCTTAGCTTCCTACCTCTTCATTTTTGGTGGATGAAAAATCGACGCTTTTAAATCTATAAGAGGATAGCAAAGCAGCACTTAATCCCATATCATAGTTTGGATTAAGTGCGATATTCCCGCTCATAGATGTATCGATCTTAAACACACGTTTGAACGTCACACCATCGATTTCAAATAGCACCCTCTGACCGTCACCGAGTCCTGTCTCTTCTGCAAATGCAGCCGAACCCACCAGTTGTGCTTCACCTGTGACTGCCTCACATTTTGCCGTAAACGGCGAAAACTGTTCAACCGGGTTGCAGTGATACACCACAGGACCCAAATTTTTAGGGGACTCTACGGCCTGGATCGTTTGATCTGCCGGCACCTTTACCTCATTGAGCAGGTAGCCTCTGTGCTCTTCTCCTGTGATACCAAAGTGGTCCGGCAGATTGTCAAATGCTTCCTGCCTGAATCCCTGTGCTTCCGGAAGTGCTGCAGTATAGTCGATCGTATATTCCGCTTCCAGCCCCAGTGCATTGGCAATATCATTGAGCACATACCCGCCGTATGACTTGGCCACATGCATCGGTACTACGCGCTTGTCATTGCTGGTCAGGGTTCCTTCCTGCTGATTCATCGCCGGCATATCAAGATCGCCTTCTCCCAGCGCGGAGAGTGTAAAGTCACCTTTCACGTTATATCCGACGCTGTTCCCCTCGATTTCATCATCCAGGTCACAGATCAGTGATACACCCATGGCATTTCCTGCAGGCGGGACACAAACGACATTGAAACCTGCATACCGTTCAAACAGCGCAAGCAGTTTCGCGATATTCTCTGCCCTAGGATGTGCGTAAAGATCACTTCCCACAACAAGAGAGAAACCGTGTTTCTTGATCAAAGATTTTTGAAGCAGTCCGATCTCTTCATTGCTGATCCCGCTCTGTGCTGCAAGCGTCTCCGGATCCATTGCTTCCAGTACAGAAGCAACATTCTGAGGCATATCATCACTCTGTCCGATCAATGCCAGTACGAGCTGCGCAGCTGCCGCTTCTTCGCTTCCCGGCGCATAATGCATAAACTGAGTCACGATGTTCTTCATCTCCTCGTCACGCATCGGATGTAGATAGGCGACTCTCGCTCTGTGCCACTTGCTCGCCATATTGATATGGTATTTCACATTAGGCGCATCATTATTGATACGTGTGCCAAAGACGATGATGGCTTTGGATCCGGATATACCCTTCAGTGTTCCGCCATAGAGATTTTTACCGGTGATAGAGCCATAGGCACGCATGAACTTCTGATAGGCTCTTGCCTCGTGACAGATCAGTTTGGTTCCCTGCTTCTCTTTGATCTTTTGAAGGATCAGCGCCTCTTCATTGCTGATCTGAGGTGCGAAGAGGATGCTCTGTGCATTTGCTACAGCTTTCACTGCATTTTCAAATGCCTCTTTATCTTTGCTTACGCCTTCGTTGGCATAGTCAAACCCGTAGCGGCCTGCACCGCAGAGTGTGGAGAATTCCGCATGGTTGCTTACACGGTAGATCTCGTCTCTTTTGACCTCATAGCTCATCTGGCATCCGCCACCGCAATGCGAACAGGACGACGGGATCTTTGTAAGCTCCCATGCATTGGTGCGATATTTGAAGTTTGTATCTACCAGTGCACCTACAGGGCAGACCGCAGCTGCCTCACCAAGGCTTGCATAGTTCTTCTCCTTCTTGACATTCACGATACTTGATGAGTAACCGCCGAACTTCAGCTGAAGTGCTTCATCGCCCGTGATCTCCGTAGAGACCCTTACGCACTTCTCACACATGATACAGAGTGCCGGATCATAAGAGACATGTCCCCAGTTCTCTACCGGCCTGTGCTGATCGCGCGCAGTGAAAGGCTGCTCGGCTACATCAAACTCCAGTGTCTTGTTCTGAAGGTCACACTCGCCGCTCTGGTCGCATACGCCGCACTCAAGCGGGTGGTTGACATTATAAAGCTTCATAATGTTCTGACGTTCCCGGTAAAGCTCGGGAGACTGTGTCATGACCACTGCACCGTCGGTCGCTTTCTCCTGACAGGAGAGAATCGCACCGTCAACTCCTTCGACATTCACAAGACACATACGGCATGATCCGATCGGCAAGGTTTTGGTCAAATAACACATGGTCGGGATATAGATGCCGTTTTCTCTTGCGATCTCAAGGATCGTCTTTCCGAAAGTGCTCTTGCACTCTTTTCCGTTAATGGTGACTGTGATCTCTTTGCCGAGTCCCAATGAATTATGTATACTCATATTACACCGCCACCATTGAAATATAATAACAACGCATACAACGTTCAGCCTCAGCGATCGCTTCTTCGCCTGTAAACCCCAGGTTTACCTCTTTGTTGTTATCGATACGCTCATCAACGCCAAGTTTTTCGCTGACAGCCCTTGGAAGGCCGGGCATCCATCCGGTGATCTTTTCGTTCTTATCGTATACTTTGAGTTTATTAAGATGATCTTCCATGATCTCATCATCGGTCAAAGAGACTTTGCCGTCATAGATATAACGGCTGATCACTGATGCGGCACGTCTTGCCTGACCAACCGCATTGACGATCGTCATCGGGCCATATTCGCAGTCACCTGCCGCAAAAAGGCCTGGACGGGATGTCATATAGTCTTTTCCGTTCGTCAACAGTGTATTCCACGATGTCAACTCTATGTTCCACTCTTCAGGAATCAGCTGCAGATCCGCTGCCTGCGAAACTGCAGGGATCAGGTAGTCGCACTCGAGCTCAAAGTCGCCGTCTTCCATCTTGACAAGCTGTGCACGTCCGCCGTTTGGATCGGGGACCAGTTCAAATCTATTACACTTGAGCTTTGTGATCTTCTCACCATCGTCAATAATTTCCTCGATCGCTGAGTAGAAGATGAACTCCACGCCCTCTTCTACCGCTTCATGGTACTCCTCATAGGTTGTATTGCGGATAATCGTCCCCTCATCACGACGGTAAAGCATGATCACTTTCTTCGCGCCTTCACGCACAGAACATCGCACAACGTCCATTGAGGTAAATCCCCCGCCGACACAGACGACCGTTTTGTCTTTCAGCTCATTGCTCGCCGGGCTTCCGATACCGTACTTGCTCCAAAGATTTACTTTGTCAAGCATCGCGATCGCACCCCAGTAGCCGCCCATTTTCGGGTTTTCATTCTCTGCATAGACCTTTTTGGAAAGTCTTGTACCAAAGGCGAGCAGTGTCGCATCATACTCCGCATCGATCTCCTTGAGACGATCTGCATCGACCCTGTGGTTATTGGTAATGCTTACGGTCGGCATCTGAAGAACAAACTCGATATCCTTGTTGTACTTATCGATCGGCATACGGTACTCCGGTACACCTACGGCAACTTCGCCGCCGTTGACCGGAAGTTCTTCAAAGATATGTACATGAATCCCCTCCAGCGCCAGGTAGTAAGCCGCCGTAAGACCCGCAGGTCCTGCACCGATGATCGCTACCTTTTTGCCGTCATTTCTAGGAGGCTTCGGTTCTTTCGGGTGAAGCCAGGGTACCTGATGGTCCGTCTCATAGTCTGCACCGATACGTTTCAGCTCCATGATCGAGATCGGCTCATCCAGGTTTGCCCTTCTGCATGCATCTTCACACGGGTGCGGACAGACACGTCCACAGGTATGCGCAAGCGGCATCGTCTGTCTTGTTGCCTGAAGCGACTCGGTAAAGATCATATCACGTACACCTTCAATATATGCCGGGATATCCACGTGTGCCGGACACATATCCGTACAGGGAGCCGTCACTTTGGCAATATAGGAGGTATCTCCGCCATAATGCTTGGATGGCACCTGTGCATCAATGCATCTGTCAAACTGTGTTTTATAGTGTTCCATCAGGTCAAGGATAGGTTTAGGTACGGTCTTACCGATCTCACACTTCGAAGTAGCCATCATTGTCTGGGAGACCTCTTTAAGATGGGCTACATCATCATGCGTACCTTCGCCGCGTGCGATTTTATCGAGTAGATCATACAAGATCCTGCCGCCCCAACGTCCCGGAGCACAACGTCCGCATGCTTCTGAGTACTGCTGATACTGCGCAGCATACTGGCTTGCCAGCTCAACCGCATCGATGTCTTCTGTAAAGATGGCTACTCCATCCCATCCGATAAATGCTTTTGAACTTTTGTCTCCATGGTAGGTTTCAGGCAGCTTGAACCCTGTTTCACTCCACTCTTCAAGGGGTTTACCGCGGTTGTCGATAAACTCGTCCCTCCAAGTTGAGAATACAATGTTTGACATAATTACTCAGCCTTCTCTTCTTTTGCAGCTTCTACTTCTGCTGCCGCTTTTGCCGCTTTTTCAGCTTCTCTTTGTGCCTGAGCTTCAGCCTCAGCTTTTGCAGCAGCTTCTGCTTCTGCCCTTGCTGCTTCTGCCGCCTCGGCACGCGCTTTTCTTGTCTCTTCACTGACCTTTTTCACCACGATGGTCCAGTCCACTTCATTGAACTTCAATGAGTTCATCAGGTCATGTCCCTGCGCTCTTACCAGGTCTGCAGACTTCTGGATCGAACTGAAATCACCCACTTCAAACAGGAAGATACCCACTTCATCTACATGAAGTCCCGTATCCATCAGTTCAACCATTCTGTCATAAAAGTCATCTTTCAAGTGTCTTAAATCATATCTTCTCATCTAACATATCCTTTTGTGAACAAGTCCAAAAGAAGGCTCTTCGGCAGAGTGCCCCCGCAACCAGTTGCTCTTTTGTTCTCTCTGTATTGCATTATTATCTCCTTCCTACGCGGCTTCGTTTTGCTCCGACCGCTCCGGTTTCGAAGCTAAAAATTGAAACAGTTCAATTTTTTCAACGCTTCTTATCTATCCACTTCACCGAATACGATGTTGGTCGTACCAATGATCGTAACGACGTCTGCAATGTATGTTCCCACAAGGATCTCCTGCAGCAGCCCGGTATGGAAGAAGCTCGGTGCTCTACATTTCAATCTGTAGGCATACGGCTCACCTTCTGATTTTATATAGAATCCAAGCTCACCTTTTGGAGACTCGGTTGGTACATAGACTTCACCTTTTGGCGGTCTCATCCCCTGAGTCACAAGTACAAAGTGCTGCATCAATGCATAGTTTTGCGTCATGATCTCTTCTTTTGGCGCAGAGATATACTGCGGTGCATGCGCCATAAGCCTAGGCTCTGTCTTTTTGTACATCGGGATAAGCTGTCTCAGGATACGTGTAGACTGCTTCATCTCTTCCATATAGAGACGGTAGCGTCCGTAGGAGTCACAGGTTTCCGCTACAGGGATATCGAAGTCAAGCTCACTGTAAAGCTCGTATGGCTCCTCTTTTCTGATATCATACTTCACTCCTGAACCTCTCAGCATCGGACCGGTACATCCCCATGAGAGAGCCTCTTCCGCAGAGATCACACCGACATTTTCAAGACGCATCTTCCAGATACGGTTCTCGGTAAGGAGCGCTTCATAGGTGTGCTCTACTTCATAGTCTACCTTGTCACAGAACGCCGCAAGGTTTTCCAGCCACCCGGCAGGAAGATCCAACGGTACACCGCCGATACGTACAGAGGAGTGAGTCAATCTCGCACCACAGTAATCTTCCATAAGGTCCATCGCATACTCACGCTCTCTGAAGGCATAGAGGAATACCGACATCGCACCAACATCGAGTGCATGCGTTGCAAGGAAGAAGAGGTGGGAGATCACACGGTTAAGCTCAAGCAGCATTGTTCTGATCACCTGTGCACGTCTTGGTGCTTCGATACCGAGAAGTTTCTCTACCGCCAGTGCATAGGCATAGTTGTTTGCCGTTGATGCGATATAGTCAAGTCTGTCCGTTGTCGGGAGGAACTCGTTGTAGGTCATGTTCTCCGCCATCTTTTCGATCCCCCTGTGAAGGTAACCGATATCAGGATAGGCTTTGACTACCTGCTCACCGTCAAGTTCAAGTACCAGTCTCAACTGTCCGTGTGCAGAGGGGTGCTGAGGACCGAAGTTGATAACCATGGTGTTGTCATCGCGCTCAAAATTGAGGTTTTCAAAAAACGGGGTTAATTTATTGGGTTGTTGGCTCATTTTCCCTCCTACTTTCTTTCATCAAGCTGTTTTGTGCCAGCATTGTAGTTGACAAGGATCGTTTCGCTGTACTCGATCGCCTGCTCTTTTTCACCCTCGCTGATATCAGCACCGAACGGTACTTCATATCCTACACGCGAGAAGCGTTTCGTATCATATCTCTCTACTTTTGCCGGATCTCTGTTCTCAGGCCCGATGATATCTCTGTACTCTTTGCCGAAGATCTTGTCCACCTCATACCATGATGCGAATTCATCACCCTGCAGCGGATAGGTCTTGAGCAGCGGATGCCCTTCCCAGTCATCAGGCATAATGATACGTTTAAGGAACGGATGGTTGTTCACCTTGATACCGAACATATCATACATCTCACGTTCTGCAAAGTTCGCCGACTTGAAAAGAGGCACAATGCTCTCGATCGCCTCGCCCTTTTTGATACGGCAGACGACCCTTACTCTCTTCGCTTCAGCATGGTTCAGCAGCTGGTAGAAAAGCTCGAACTCCCCATCCTGTGCCAGATAATCCACAGCAGACTGCTCAGAGCACTGCTTATAGCCGCACTCGTCTCTCAGTGTCTTGATCACAGCAAAGTTCTCCGATGCATCGATATGGACGACCAGCTGACCCACTTCGATATAGGACTCTTTTACCTGGCTGCCAAGCGCATTCACCACCGCTTCAAAGTGTGAACCCGCTTCTACCTCTTCTCTCGGTACACGCGGTGCCACCCAGAATCTGTCCGTATAGTACGATTTTCCCTGTACATTGTCTTTTGGCGTATACTTTCTCATTACACTAACCTCAAGTTCTGTTTTGTATTCTTATTCATGTTCGCTGACTCTTTTCTGATCTTCTTTTGAAGCATCATCAGTGCATACTGCAGTGTCTCCGGTCTTGGTGCACATCCGGGAAGATAGATATCCACCGGAATGATACGGTCGACACCCTGTACTGTTGCATAGGTATTGAACATCCCCCCTGTGTTTGCACATGATCCCATGGAGATGACCCATTTCGGTTCGGTCATCTGGTCATAAAGTCTTCTGGCAAACTCAGCGTGTTTTTTGGAAAGTGTCCCTGCAAGGATCATCACGTCAGATTGTCTCGGTGATGCCCTGAAGATCGTTCCGAAACGGTCAAAGTCATATCTTGCACCACCCGCTGCCATCATCTCGATCGCACAACATGCCAAACCGTATGTCAACGGCCAGAGAGAGTTCGAACGTCCCCAGTTTACTAAATGATCCACCGTAGTCAACGCTATCGGCAAGCCTGCTGATGAGGCATAATTTACTTGATGCTGTGCCATTCAAGTGCTCCTTTCTTCCATGCATAAATAAATCCGATTGCAAGCAAAAGGATAAACAGAATCATCTCAGCGAATCCGAACCATCCCAGCAGCTTAAAGTCAATCGCCCACGGGAACATAAAGACAATCTCTACGTCAAACAGGATAAACAGCAGGGCTATCAGATAGAACTGTGCCGAGATCGTGTTTGGCTGCTTGGTTACCTCCGGTCCACATTCATAGATCGTCAGTTTAAGCTTTTCAGTGTCGAGCCTTGCAAGTTTTCTACTTACAAAACGCGCTGCAAAAAGAGTTGCCGGAAAGGCAACCGCAGTAAGTGCAAACAGAAGAAAAACACCAAAATACGGGTGCTCTGTAATTACGTGAGTCATTATTCATCCCTTACTTTAATTATCTCCCCCCCTAATTCCAGGGCAGAGGATTCTCAGAATATGGAATTAATATAGCGAAAAGTTAATTAAAGTCATTATGTTGTTTTGTATAGAAAGTGGATGAA
>DSDW01000063.1 GCA_011048515.1 Campylobacterota bacterium
AAAAAGCTGTCTCACGCTGATATTGATCGAGAACTGCTCGATCTTGCATCCTTGGTCCAACCATGCCCGAAAGGTTTTTAATGACTCTTCCAGAACATACTCCCCCAGTTCGATGATCATACCTGTGTTCTCTGCTGTCGGGATGAACTCATTGGGACAGATAACACCCAGTTCCGCATCTTCCCACCGGCTGAGGACTTCGCACCCCACAAGTTTTTGATCCTTGTCCATCTGCGGCTGATAATAGATCTCTATATTTTTTTCCCTCAACGCCAGATGCAGACTCTGCTCTATCAGAAGTTTTCTCTCGACACGATTTGCCAACGCCCTGTTGAAGAGGATGATACCGTCTCTGCCAAGCGATTTCGCTTCATACATAGCGATATCCGCCTCTTTGAGAAAACTCTGGCCGTCTACTTTTGTTTCGTCGATCTTGCTCACTCCTATACTGGCACTGATATAGAGGTGGTGATTGTCAAGGATATAGGGCTCTTTGAGCTTACACAGAAGATCTTCGGCATATGTTTTGATCTCATCGATCATGGATACACGATGGTCAAACTCCTTGCTGACCACCACAAACTCATCTCCACCGAGCCTTGCAACCATATGCGAGAACTGACAAAATCGATCGATGCGCTGTGCCACCTCTTTGAGTACAAGGTCTCCGACATCATGCCCGAGAGAATCATTGATATTCTTAAAGTGATCGAGGTCTATGAGCAGGATATAGGCCCTCTTTTTCGTGGTGCCCAGTCTCTCTATCATGGACTCCATATAGTCGATAAAATAGCGTCTGTTATGAAGCCCCGTCAGCACATCATGCTGCGCATTGTAATAGCTGGTTTCCAGAAGTTTATAGGTGTTGTTCGATGCATAAAGCAGCACGCCCAAAAAAATCACTGCAAAAAGAGAAAGGACATATCCGTACCAGGTGCCGATCAGTCCAAAGTAGATGATCAAAGGGGCCATGAGGATCACCAGGATCGGGACAAACATCTTCCTATCGGAAACCAGCAGGGTCGAAGCTACGACAGAGGCACCCAGCTGAGTGAAGATCGCTATATAATGAAGGTGATGTTCTGTCTCTGTAGAGTAGAGCAAGAAGGCGGCCATCCAGGCGCCAAAAAGCAGATACATAAAGAGCACCGCCTGCCTATACCACCTTGACAGCTCATTTTGATCCATCTTTTTTTGTATAAACTGGCGGTCAAGATGTATCCCATACAAAGCGATGAATACCATCGCGGCATACCATATCAGTGCGGAGTAGAAGACTCCGAATAGATATCCAAAAAATATATATACCAAGCCCGGTATCAAAGATAACCAGACCAAGAGTCTGATCTGGTATTGAAAAAAGGTATAATATTTTTGTTGTTTCATACTGTGTGTGTCTTTCCTATGACAGGATAGCTTTAGAGACGGTCACTTCCCTATCATGATATCTGCAGACTTGATCAGGGCAGAGACCTTGCTGCCTACTTCCAACCCCAGATGCTCTACCGCATCCGTTGTCAGCACTGCAACAATCCTGTCAACCTCGCCTACCCTGATCACAACCTCTGCATTGACCTTGCCTACATGCACGGTCTCAACGATACCTTCCAGACAGTTTTCGGCACTGATCTGCATCTTCCCTATCCCCAGAAGGACAGAAGTGGATTTGAAAATTGCTGTGACATCATCGCCTTCTTTGAGTCCTAAAGCCGCAACGGCATTATTGGTGATCACAGAGATCAGCCTGTTCCCGCTTTTAAGCTGAACATAAAGCTGCGTATTTACCATCCCCTTTACGATCTTCTCTATCGTCCCTGCGAGTTGGTTTCTTGCACTGATCTGCATGGAGAGCCTTCCTATCGTTTTGAGTGTACCTTTATCTACGTCAGTCACCTGTTTAAGCCTTTCAAGGAAATGTTTTTGTTCTTCCTTCAGTATGCTGTAGGTCTTCAGCAGATTTTCCCCGTACTCGGTCAGCGTCGTCCCTCCTCCGCCTTTTCCCCCGGTCTCCCGTGATACGATCGGGGTCTGGGAAAGGTTATTCATCGTATCGACCGCATCCCAGGCCGCTTTATAGCTCATCGGTACCGCTTTGGCCGCTTTGGAAATGGAACCATGCTGTTTGATTGCGTTGAGGAGTTGAATTCTCTTTTCAAGTAAAAAAGGCTGGTCTGACAGCTCCAGCGTAAGATTGGATGTAAGCTCCATAGATCTCCTTGTCCTCATAAACCGTGATAATGTAGTATTTATATATTATATATTAATAATTTTAATATCACTTTATTTGGCAAAGCCGGCCTGTTATATCGGCGCTAGCGCTATACCACATTCTCTTTGAGACTAGGAGAGTTCGGTCAACAACTTTTTCAAAAGATTTTCAAGCGTAGCCTGTTCGCTCTCTTCAAGCTTGGAGAGAACTTCCGTGTTGATCTTCACTACGTCCCCAAACGCATCGGAGACAAGCTTTTTTCCTTCGCCGCTCAGTGCCACAAGCAGACTTCTCTTGTCTTTCCGAGAAGGTATCCTCTCGATCAGCTTTTTCTCTTCTAGTTTCTTAAGCAGCTTTGTCATACCGCCCGAAGAGAAGATCATACTCTCATACAGATTAGTTGGACTCATCGGTTCGATATGACAGAGCAAGGTCATTAAAACATCAAACTCTGATGTGGAGAGATTGTATTTCGTAGAGAACATTTTCTCTTTTTTTTCGCTGACAAGTTTGTTGACAAGCACAAGGGGCAACCCTATATTGACCAATAGTGTAGAGTCCGGATATTGCTCAGCTAAATTCTCTTTAAAAAATCTGCGCTTCTCTTCAATAAAAGCTAACATATCCTGCTTCATTTACTTGCCCTGTTGATGTTTAAAATAGTCATTGATTGAAAATTGTATAATAAATTACTTAACAGCTTGATTTAATCATCTTTCCAGAAAGATAATTTAAGCCAAGTAATGATATCTTTCCGGAAAGATATATATCACTATACAGGAGAGACAATGAAACTGATGAAGACAAGGTGCTTGAGTACCATACTCTTAAGCACACTCTTATTAGGATTAAGCGGATGCAGCGACAAAGAGAGCGGCAATAATGCACAAGCACCGCAGGCTCAGGCAATGCCTCCGCTGCCTGTAGCCGTCTATCAGGTACGCTATAAAGATGCCACGATAGAAAAAACCTATCCGGCTATCCTCAATGCCTATGAAAAAGCGGATATCGTGGCGAGGGTTTCTGGCATATTGGAAGAAAAACACTTTACCGAAGGGGCTTTTGTCAAAAAAGGTGACCCGCTTTATACCATCGAACAGGATATCTACCAGGCAAAACTCGAAACAGCGCAGGCAGTACTGGAGAAAGCCCAGTCAACGCTCAAGAGGGCCGAAAAAGACTGGCAGAGAGCCAAGGCGCTCCAGAAGACAAACTCCATCAGCCAAAAAGAGATCGATGCCTATCTCTATGAGTATACCAATGCCAAGGCAGAGCTCTCCAATGCAAAAGCAAACCTGAAACAGGCACAGATCGAATTTGACTATACGATCATCAAAGCGCCGATCAACGGTATCGCAGGGATCAAAAAACAGGATATCGGCGACTATATCCAGGTAGGTGCGGAAAGCTCCCTGCTGACGACCGTGACCAATACCGATCCGCTGCATGTAGCATTTTCCATCCCGAAAAGTGATGTCGGGCTTTATCTCTCACAGATCAAACAACCCGGAACGGTGATCAAAGTAGTTGACCGGCAGAAGAACGAATCTGAGCAAAACGGAACGATCGACTATATCGCTCCGGAGATCGACCAAAATACCAATACCCTCCTCCTCAGGGCAAGAATCGATAACAAAGAGGGCAAACTGCTGCCGGGAGATTTTGTCAAGGTCAGTATCAAAGGGCTCATTACGCCCAACACAGCGGTAATCCCAGAGGAAGCCGTCCTGCAAACCCCAGGCGGAGCAATGGTCTATGTCGTTGAAGAGGGCACTGCAAAAATGAGGCCTATTAAAACCGATATCCTCACCAAGGAGGGGATCATCGTCAAAAGCGGGCTCAAAGAAGGCGAGAAGATCATCATCAACAATATCCCGAAAGTACGCCCGAACGCCAAAGTCGTTGAGATGGAGAAATAAATGTTCAGTGCATTTTTTATCAAAAATCCGGTCTTCTCCGCGGTAGTCTCTATCATTATCGTACTTGCCGGGATCGCCTCGATGGTGACGCTGCCGATCGAGCAGTACCCCAGAGTCGTACCGCCTCAGATCGTGGTTTCCGCAGCCTATCCCGGAGCAAGTGCCGAAACTCTTTCCAAAACGGTAGCTGCCCCCCTTGAAGAGCAGATCAACGGTGCGAAGAACATGATCTATATGAGTTCGAGCGCCGAAGACAGCGGAAGGATCAGCATCAATGTCTTCTTTGAAGTCGGGACCGACCCGGATGACGCCAAGATCGATGTCAACAACCGGGTCCAGGTCGCACTCTCGCGTCTTCCCGAAGCGGTACAAAGACAGGGTGTCAGGGTCTATGAAAGATCTCCGAGCATGCTCCTGGTTTCACTCTTCTATTCGCCTGACAAGAGCAGAGATACCACCTACCTTTCAAACTACGCGCTTGTCAATGTTACCGATGACCTGAAAAGGGTAAAAGGGGTCGGGGATGTGGTGATCTTCGGGGCAAAAGACTACGCCATACGCGTATGGATAGACCCTGAAAAACTCGCTCTGTACGACTTGACGCCAAAAGATGTGATCGATGCGGTCAAAGAGCAGAATGCCCAGTATGCGGCAGGACAGTTCGGAGCCGAGCCGCTGGATGAAAAGCAGATGTTCACCTATACGATCCTGGCACAGGAGCGCATGAGCGATCCCAGGGAGTTTGACGAGATCATACTGCGTTCACAAAAAGACGGTGCAGCACTGAGACTGAAAGATGTCGCCACCGTAGAGCTTGGGGCACAGAGCTATAGTCTGGTATCCAAACTGGACAAGGTCCCTGCGATCCCCGTAGCGCTTTTCCTCCAATCAGGTGCCAATGCGCTTGAGACGGCCAAAGAGGCCAAAAGAGTACTTGCCGCCGCATCTGAAAATTTCCCGGATGGCATCTCCTATGAGATACCTTATGATGCGACAGACTTTGTCGAGATCTCTATCAACGAGGTGGTCTATACCTTTATCGAAGCGCTTATCTTGGTCATCGGGGTTATCTTCCTCTTTTTGCAAAACTGGAGAGCAACGCTTATCCCCATCCTGGCAGTTCCCGTATCGATCATCGGTGCGTTTGCCGGTATGCACCTCTTTGGTTTCAGTATCAACCTCCTGACGCTTTTCGGTCTGGTGCTTGCCATCGGTATCGTTGTCGATGACGCCATTATCGTGATCGAAAACGTCGAAAGGCATATGAGCGAAGGGCTCAGCCCGAGAGAGGCCACATTTACCGCGATGAAAGAGGTTTCCAGTGCACTCGTAGCGATCGTACTGGTACTCTCCGCGGTATTTATCCCCGTGGCATTCCTGGGAGGGTTGACCGGTGAGATGTATAAACAGTTCGCCATCACGATCGCCATCTCTGTGGCGATCTCCGGTTTTGTCGCCCTTACTTTGACCCCTTCGCTCTGTGCAAGCATCCTGAAACCGGTACACAACGAACCCAAAGGTTTCTTCAAATGGTTCAACACTGCATTTGAAAAGGCGACGGTGGGATATACCAAAACCGTCAAAGCGACGATCCGCTACAGCGTGATCAGCATCCTCCTGTTCGGTGCATTGATCTATGCCTCTTTTGATATGCTCAAGATGATGAAAACCGGATTGGTGCCGCAGGAGGATGAGGGGACGATCTTTGTCCTGAGCTATAATCCGCCGGCTGCCTCCCTCAACAGAACAGAGGCATTGACCGATGATATCTATGATGTCATCTCCAAAAACCCGAGCGTCAACCATGTCGTCTCCTTTACAGGGCTTGACTTTATGACCTTTTCGGAAAAAACCAATGCAGCCGCAAGTATCGTCAAACTCAAACCGTGGGATGAAAGAACACTCCCAAGCCAGCACGCCGGGGCTTTGGCAGCACAGTTCTCCAAAGAGATCATGGCGATCCCCAACGGATTCTCCATCCCGGTACTCCCTCCTCCGATCAGAGGTATGAGTATGACAGGCGGATTTGATATGTATGTCCAGAGCAGGACCGGTGCGGATATCAACGAGATCAACGGTTATGTACAGCAGATCCTCCAGAAGGCAAATCAGCGTGAAGACCTGGTAGGCGTAAGAACAACGCTCAATGCCAATGTACCGCAGTACAGGGTACTCGTGAAAACAGAAGAGGCGAAAGCAAAAGGCGTGAGCGTATCGGATATCTACGAGACACTCAATGCGACATTCGGGAACTACTATATCAATGATTTCAACCTTTACGGGCGTACCTACAAGGTCAATATCGCTTCAAGCGGCGAGTTCAGAAAGGACCCGCAGGATCTTGACAAAGTCTATGTAAGAAACAGCGAAGGAGCGCTCATCCCTGTAGGTTCCCTGGTACAGTTCACCAAAGTGACGGGCTCGGACCTTGCTGAACGGTTCAACCTCTTCCCTTCGGCAAAGGTTTCCGGACAGCCTGCACCGGGATACAGTTCCGGTGATGCGATCAAGGCGATCGAAGAGGTGGCGGCCGAAGTACTTCCCGAGGGATATTCCCTGGGATGGATCGGGACGGCATACCAGGAGAAGCAGATCGCTAGCAGCAGTACCCTGGCATTTGGTTTTGGTATGATACTGCTCTACCTGATCCTTGCAGCACAGTACGGGAAGTGGGCAATGCCGATCTCGGTCATCCTTGCCGTACCGTTTGCGATATTCGGTGCGATTCTCGCCACGATGCTGAGAGGCCTTGAAAACGACATCTATTTCCAGATCGGGCTTTTGGTACTTGCCGGCCTTGCAGCAAAAAATGCCATCCTCATCGTCGAATTTGCGATGCAGAAGAGAGAAGAAGGCATGAATGCTTATGATGCGGCGATCGAGGCTGCCAAGATCAGGCTCAGACCGATCATCATGACCTCTTTGGCCTTTACCCTCGGAGTAATACCGCTTGCGGTCAGCAGCGGCGCGGGAGCAGCCAGCAGGCACTCCATCGGTACAGGGGTCATCGGAGGGATGCTCGCAGCGACATTTATCGCGATCGTCTTTATCCCGCTCTTTTATATACTGATCTCAAAAATTAGCTTGAAAAAGAAGGAGGCAAACCAATGAAACATATCGCTTTAACCTTGAGCCTCTTGCTGGTAAGCGGCTGTTCGCTTTCCCAGAAGCCCGGTATTCCGGATACAACCCTTCCTCAGGGTAGCGGTCTCCAGGAGAATGAAAAGCTCCTGATGAACGACAAGTGGTGGGAAAATTTCCATGACAAAGAACTGGATCTTTTCGTAAATGAGGCTTTGGGCAACAACAGTGACCTCAAGATCGCAGCCCTGAAAACACTGCGTTTCAGAGAATTTCTGAATATCAAGAAGAGCGAACAGCTCCCGACTATCGATGCCTACGGTTCTGCAGCAAAAACTCAAAGCTATATGGTCTCCTTTGACCGGGGGTTCAGATACGAGCAGTTTGATGTAGGCGCCATGGCTTCGTTTGAACTGGACCTCTGGGGCAGGCTCAAAAACAGCAAGATGGCCGCATTTGAGGATATGATGAGAGAATCCTATCTTCAAGAGAGCATCAAACAGCGTGTGATAGCCGACAGCATCATCTCCTATTTCGGGCTCAAAACCAACACCAGTATCTATCAGATAGCCAAAGAACAGTATCTCAACGAAAAGGCCTTCTATGACTATATGAAGAACCAGTATAAAGCCGGTCTGATACGTGAAAGCGACCTCTTGCAGGAAGAGTCTCTGGTCGAGATGTTCCATGATCAGATGATCAAACAACAAGATCTTTTAAGCTCCTACAAAACGGCTGTCGGTATCCTTCTTGGCAAAACGCCGAAAGATATCTATGAAAGCAGATACAACATCAAATCTGCCAGCTACAGCGCACACTCTCTTCCTGTACCGTCAAACCTTCCGTCAGATCTGCTCCAGAGAAGAGCGGATATACAGGCAGCGGAAGCCAAAGTCAGATCCAGCGCTTTCCAGGTTTCTGTCGCTAAGAGCGCCTTTTTCCCTGCCATTTCGCTGAGCGGTACGGCCGGATATGTCAGCGGGGACCTGAACCGTCTCTTCTCTTCCAACAACTCCACCTACTCAGCCGGAGGCAATCTTCTTGCGCCGATCCTTGACTTCGGGAAGATACAGGCAAACGTCGAAGTGACCAAGATCGATCAGCAGATCGCACTGCTGGAGTATCAGGATACACTCAGAAAAGCTTTTGGCGAGGTGAAAGACAACTTGCACACCTACGCGGCAAACAAGAAGAGGCTCCTTTCCCAGGAGAAGAGACACCGTGCGATCCTGAAGAAAAAACAGATCGTCGAACAACAGTACAAGCAGGGATTTGCCAACCATCTGGAGTTCCTGGAGGTCAGAAAAGAGGAGTTTGAGGTAGCACTCTCAAAAGAGAGCATCAAGTTCGAAACACTGAAATCTGCTGTCGAGCTCTATGTAAGCCTCGGCGGAGGATTTATGGCCGATACAAAGAATAAAAATTAGCGCTGATTCCGGAGAGTGACACCATAAGGTATCCTCCTCCGGTCACTCCTCATCGATATAGAGTTTCTGCAGGACAAGGATCATACTGTCGATCGATCTTTTGGTCGTAGACTCCTCTACAGTATGATAACCTATGGTCGGAAACTGCAATGTTGCTCCCTGAATCTGCCCATGTGAAGCATTGACCAATCTACCAAGCTCTGTCACACCCAGGGAACCTTTTTTATTCTCCTGCGCCATGATGTTTTTGAGATAGGCATCCTTGAAGTGATAGTTGATACCGTTTTCAATGGCGATCTTTTTCATTTTGTTTTTCATCGGCGACCTGAAAATCGCATTTTCATCTCTGTTGCGCAGTACGATATCCAATCCGCTGATGTCTTGATAGCTGTTATAGGGGCTGGTATCCAATACCAAAAGTTCTCTGGTCTCAATATTGAATCTTCTAAAATACTCAAGCAGGAATCTCCAGCTGCGGCCTGCCTCTTCTGATGCCGTAAAAAAAGCCGTTCCCTGATAGCCAAGATGATACAGATAGAGGATCAACGCTACAGAGATGACATTGTCCAACTGGGCAGAGATCAGCCCATCAGGCGTGATCTCAAGCTTATCCATAAATGCAATAGGTGTACCGGGAAAGAGATGCTCCAATCCGTCTATCTTGAAAATGATATTGTACCTGCGATTACACAGATAGGCATCGGTGATCGTACCAAGTCCAAGATAGCTTCCTGACCAGGGATTGTATGCCTGCACCCGCTGATCCTTGAAGCGCATCTCAAAATTCTTCAGCAGCTGTTCAGAGTTTGAGTTTCCCTGAAGGTCTGCCTGGTTTTTAGCGATAAACGCTGCATACTGGAATTCGTTATGCCCCGTACAGATCAATCCGTGCCGGTCAGCATGCGCAGAGATGTAACCGCTTTCCGGCCGTTTCCCCTTTGCCACCAGTACACCGTCATAATACTCCACATTGACATTGAGCTCTTCAAGTTCCCGCTTCAGGAACATAAAAAAAGGATGCTCGGCACCCACGACACAGGGAATCCTGATCAACTGTTTCAAAATATCATAAAAGAGCTCCATCTACTCTATGATCTCCTCGTTGTTAAGTTCTAAAAATTCACTCTCTTCTATTGCATTCTCAATAAAATGCCCAATCTTGCTCTCTGCCGCTTCAAGGTTGCTGAATTTGGCGATATGAAAGATCGCATCCCCCTCCTGCACCAGAGGAATCTCCGATTTTCCTACAATGATCCCGTCAAACGGAGCCATCACCTCATAATGGCTGTCATCGAGAAGATCATCTATATAGGCGATAATTTCATCTCTTTTCACCGTATCTCCAAGTGCCTTCACCGTACGTATAATTCCGCTGTGCGTCGCCCTGATCCACTTGCTTGAACGTGTCACGACGGGGGTTTTCTTCTTGCCTTTTTTGATCTGTTTTGGCAGCATGCCATTTTCTCTCAGCACATTGACAATCCCTTTTACCCCGATACGTATACTTTTCTCGTCAAAACGCAGTGCCTCGCCTGCCTCATAGAGCAGTATAGGGATGTTATTCTCCTGTGCGACAGCCCGCAGCGAACCATCCCTGGTTTCAGAGTGCAGTATCACGGGTGCTTCAAACGCTTTTGCCAGGGCAAAGGTATAGGCGTTGTCGATATTTGTCCTCACCTGAGGCAAATTGGACTTATGGATCGAAGCCGTATGCAGATCGATACCCAGATCGCATTTGCTGACGATCTCCTGGAAGAACGTATAGGCGATACGGCCTGCAAGCGAACCTTTCGCACTACCCGGAAAGCTTCGGTTCAGATCTCTCCTGTCCGGAAGATAGCGGGAGAGTGTCATCGTACCGTAGATATTGACAATGGGGACCAGAATGATCGTACCTCGAAGCCTTCCAAGAATCTTCAGTTTTCGAAAACGCCGAATGATCTCGATACCGTTCAGTTCATCCCCGTGCATGGCAGCACTGATAAAGACGACCGGACCGCTCTTTTTGCCACTGATCACACGGATAGGAAGCTGCGTGGGAGTGCTGTAGAGTTTTGGAAGGTCCAGTATCAGCTTCGTCTCCCTGCCCTTGGGTATTTGAGTACCTGCGATCGTCAAGAGTCCTTTAGGCATTTATGCTCCGATGGTATCTTTTTTTCGACGTTTGCGCTTCTCTGCCGTGCTACTCTGTGGCGTCACATTTTTTTCTATATAATCCATAATTTTGCCTGCGATGTCTAGACCTGTTGATTTTTCGATGCCCTCCAGGCCTGGAGAAGAGTTGACCTCCATCACCAGAGGACCTCGGTTGGAGGGGATCATATCCACGCCGCACACTCCAAGCCCCATGGCTTTGGCTGCAGCGATAGCCGTAGCTCTCTCTTTTCTAGTCAGCTTGTGTGCCGTAGCGCTGCCGCCCTGATGCAGGTTGGATCTGAAATCTCCCTCGACACCCTGACGTTTCATGGCACCGACCACTTTGCCGTCCACCACAAGCGCCCTGATGTCCGCACCGCCTGCCTCTTCGATATACTCCTGAACCAGAAGATTCACATCCATCCCGTAAAATGCATCCAGTACCGATTTGGCAGCTTTTTCACTGTCCACCAGTACGACACCTACCCCCTGTGTCCCTTCAAGTATCTTGAGTACCAGAGGTGCGCCGCCGCTGAGTGCAATAACATCTTTTGCATTCGACTTGTTGGAAGCAAAGATGGTTTTTGGCATATCTACCCCTTTTCTGGAGAGCACCTGCAGGCTTCTGAGTTTGTCACGGCTTCTTGCAATGGCAAGGTTACCCGAGGTACTGAATACCCCCATGATCTCAAAATGCCTGACCATTGCAGTCCCGTAAAATGTTCTGCTCGCGCCGATACGGGGAATGATCGCATCCGGAAGCGGCAGTTCTTCTCCCATATAGCTGATCTTCAGTTCACCCTTCATGATCTCGATAGCGCATTTCAGGTAGTCGATCACCCTGACTTCCCAGCCTCTTTCCTCGGCAGCTTCAACCAGCCTTTTTGTGGAATAAAGATTTTTGTTTCGAGAAAGTATATATACTCTCATTATTCTTCCTAAGATAAATTTTTAAACGCAAGATCGTTCTCTTGTTTTTTAACCGCAATTTTATATTAAAAGTATGACTTTTGCGGCAGCCTTTTACGATTTTTTTGACAAATATTCATGTGAGACATCTACCAGAAATTTTCCCGAGAGAAACTTCCTGCCGATCAGCATCGGATATTTCATATCCGCACGGCTGGTCAACGAGATGACGCTCTTATATCTTTGGCCGAAAAACTCTACCTCCACCTCGATCGATGGTCTCAGCTGTAACTCCCCATTGGAGCTTCTTACTTTTTTGAGCTTATAGAGCGGCATCTGCATCCGTTTCCCGTGGTAGGCAGGATGCACTTCATCCAGCAACGTAAAATGCACCATATTGTTCTCATCAATCTCTATATCATCACAGTGCAAAGCATTGGAGTCCGCACCAGTATCTACCTTTGCATCCAGATCGAAAAGTTCCAGATCGATGATGGATATCAGCTCTTTGCTTCCAATTATCTGTTTGTTTTTCATATATTTCCTTCTTGAACTCTTTTTAAATGATAACACAATTTGGACCGATTCTCTCACAGATCAACCAATATTACGCTCTATGAGAGGTCGATACAGTTTGAGATATCGTCAGTATCATATTTATAATATATTGTTTTCAATTTGTACTAGGTGGTGATGGGTATGAAGATATTCCTGATATTACGAGGATTGCTTGTACACTCAAATATATGACACACCCCCTTATATATCAAAGCCAGCCTTAGAACATTGTAGTAAAAGGTACTTTTGGAGATATAATATTAAGTATATGTTTTTTTATTAATTTATGATATGATTGAGTACAAAAACAACAAGGAGTAAAAATGAAAAAGATAACATTGTCGTTGGTTTCAATCGTTGCCCTGAGCAATTTTGCATTCGCAGGTGGGGATATCTCGCCTGTAGTAGCTCCCATAGCGGAAGTTGAACATAAACATACTGTGTATGTAGGTATTGGATATTCAGCAATGAGTATGGATATTGATCATGGTACTTATTTCTCAGATAACTTTACACATGGTGCATATCCGCTCGATCAAACAGCAACGGATATAGATGCAAATGCATTGCTTTTATTGGCCGGCTATAAATACAATCAATATATCGGTGTTGAATATAGATATACAAGATCGTTCGGTGATCTGGAAGTTGACAATGAAGACGGCAGTTATGATGTAAGTGGTACACTTTCAAATTCAGCCATCTACCTTAAACCTTCATACTCTTATGAAAATCTAAACCTCTACGGATTGCTTGGATGCGGACGTGTATTGCTAAGTCTTGATACTCCTAGCGATTACTCAGAGACTGGTTTCCAGTGGGGTCTTGGAGCAAGTTACAATATCAATGATGAATTCAGTGTATTTGTTGACTATACAAACCTCTATGACAGTGAAGAGTTTGACGGGCTTTACCCAATGCAGGATATAACGGTTGACTCTATCAATGTAGGTATTATTTACTCATTTCATAATCTATTTTAATAGATCCATCACAAAACAAGATAACTTTTTAGTTGTCTTGTTTTCAACTTTTTCTTCGTTACCGAAAATAGCACTAAAGAAGTTTTCTAAACTCTTCCTCAAGTATCACAGATTATATCAAATGATCCATCGGAACACACTAGCGATGCAGTCACTTGTCATTGGTATCCATAGTGCTTTTTGCGGTCGCTGTATTGCCGGTGTAAACTGTCATCAAAGCACGACTCTTGTATAATCTCAAGCATATACCGGCAAAAGAGCAGACATCATTTGGATAAGCAGAATACCAGACCATAAAGATGTTTCTGCCGCTCTCAAATACCCCAATGAAGGAAGATCAACCTTGAAGATAAGAGTCTATTATGAGGATACCGATGCAGGCGGGATCGTTTACCATACCAACTATATCAAGTACTGTGAACGGGCAAGAAGTGAACACTTTTTCAGCCGGGGAATGATGCCCGGAGAGGGAGACAGATACGGCTTTGTCGTACGTAAAATTCATGCGGATTTTCTGGGGAGTGCCGTACTCGGTGATATGCTAAAGATAAAAACCTCTATCATCGATGCAAAAAAAAGCAGTATCACCCTGCTCCAGGAGGTTTATAAAGAAGAAACAAAGCTCTTCGGTATGGAAGTGCTGCTTGTCTATGTCGAGGCGGGCAAACCGCACCGTATCCCGGAGTATTTGTTAATCATTTTACAGGAGCTGAATGATCATCCTCCCGGATATTCATCCTGAGCCCTTACAGGTTAAAAGCTATCTGCAGTACGGTAGAGTCCTGTTTCACCCCGTCATACCCTTCAATAATCGCATACTCAAGCGCAAGTGTCGTATATTTGAAGATCTCTTTGAGAGTGTGAAACTGGTCACATCAGTGTTTGTTTCTTCTTCCTAAACTTTGACAAACCTAACGCAAATAACACTCCGGCTACCAGAATACCTATAGATAGCATTGGTCTGGCACCAAACCATGCTAATGCTATGATGACAGACCCCACAAGCAGGGTAAATATCGCTGCAATAATTCCGGTAACACTGTCCACCAGTGAACCAAACATCGGAACGACATTGGATAAAGCAACAAGCGGTCCCATGATGAGGCTGAAACCCAGAAACATCACCCCCAAGCCTATGGCTCGGAATATCCATGTCAACGTAGCATTCTGATCAAGTTCCTGCTGAAATATCTGACCCAAAGCAACATTGCCGCGTCTGACAAAAAAGAATTCTTTATCATTGCTAGAACGATAAGGTACCAAGGTTTCTGCCTGTTCTTTTGCTACAACAGAGAATAAACCTGAAGATGCCTGGGTATACGATACTTTGATATCCCCGACCTTCGGTGTCTGCGGATTTTCTCCTATATACAAAAAGCTCTTATAATTTTTAGCCATACCGACTTGCTCGGGAAGTGAAGAGAGCCCGGTATAGGTTTCGGAAGGATAGATCGAAGCGACTAAATTGTTTGATAGATAGAACTCTCCCAGCTTTGCATCCGTCACAAAAGTTTCTGTTTGATAAAGCATTTGCGGATTGATATGTTCTGCAGGATGCCTGAAGGAAGAAGAATCAACAGCGATGATGGACCACTCTTTGGTATAGTCATAGGTCGTAATCGTTTCAGTCCCTCCGCCTAATTTATCCTCTGTTTTGGTATTTTTATGTTCTCTCCACTGATACATCTCAACATTTCGTTTCAAGCTCAAACCCTCCGACTTTACGTTAAAGAGCGTATCTTCAAGTGCTTTAAGCGGTATGATCTCGCCGTAGACCCATACGGGTTTGTCCTTATATTCTGGATAATATCGCGTATCGGGTAACACAACCGTATTTATACGCATTTCATTGAGTGCATCTGCTTGATTGACGCTTCTGCTCTCATTCCACCACAAAAATATCATTGACCCGATCAAAAAGAGTAATCCGAACACTATTCCCTTCAGTGAACCCCCGATATTTTGACCAAAACTTGTCGTGCTTCTTTCTGTAAAATGATCCATTATCTCTCCTATAGATTAAATCTGTCGCCCATCACAAGATCGCCTATCATCCCAAGTGCAGAACCTTCACCTCTGTCCTTACCGCCACCCTGAGGAGCAGCAGAAAGCATTCTTCCTGCCAGTCGTGAGAATGGCAATGACTGTATCCATACCTTGCCTGGGCCCTGAAGTTTGGCAAAGAAGAACCCTTCACCGCCGAAAAGCCCGGTTTTGATACCTCCGGCTTGGACAATGTCAAACCGTACGTGTGGCTGCATCGCTACCAGACATCCCGTATCCAGATGAAACTCTTCACCTTCTTTAAGTTCTATCTCTTTAAGCATACCACCTGCATGGATAAAAACCAAACCGTCACCTTCAAGCTTTTGCATGATAAACCCTTCGCCGCCGAAAAGCCCCGTCAAAATCTTCTTTTGCAGATAAAGTCCTATGGAAACCCCTTTTGCAGCACACAAAAAACAATCTTTTTGACAGATTAGTGTGCCTCCCATCTTAGAGAGATCGACCGGAATGATCCTTCCCGGATAGGGTGCCCCAAAAGCGACTTTTGCTTTACCTTTTCCCATATGGGTAAAAACTGTTGTAAAAAGACTCTCCCCTGTAACCAGTCGTTTACCTGCACCTACCAGTTTGTCAAAAAAACTGCCAATATCCTCCTTGGAGCCTGAGCTATCACCAAAGACCGTGTCCATTTGAATATCCACATGTTTATACATCATCGCTCCGGCTTCCGCTATGGCACTTTCAGTCGGATCAAGCTCTATCTCAATATACTGAATGTCTTCGCCGAATATCTCATAGTCTACTTCATCCGCTTTGTTGGTACTGCCCACCGTCGCTCTTGAGGGGGGAGTCGTTTTGGTATTGATGAGTGTATTCGCAGGATCGGACAACTCTTGTATCTGCTCTATAGGTTTCCAATCACTAAACCCGTCTCGCCACGCATAGCCATTTGTATCTTCTGCAGCAAATATTCTTGCTTCATCCATCGAAATCGGACCATGTTTTTTACCGTTCTCAAACTCCAAAAACCATTGTATTTTCATATTTTCTCCTTTTGATTAAAATTTATATAGTCCACCTGTCTCTAAGTAGACCTACTACATACCATTTGTCTTTATATCTTTCTACGATCACCACCAAGCCATACCAGTCATACTCTTTGGTCGGAGATATCTCATCTATCCAGTATAATTCATAGCCTCTACATTCACTTGTCGGTGAACATTGATACCCCTTAAGGTCTTTAAGTATTTCTACTTTGGTAATATCTTTTAATGGTCGGATTAACCTATCTGTATATGCATAAAGGCTCATCCAGACATCATCACCTTTGCCGTAAGTGTGTCCCCAAAAGAGTTTTTATTTACGGTTTTTTCCCATATTTTTGATATCGCTATAGCTAAAAGAGAGATCTTCTTTACCCCCAAAGCGTAGATTTTTTGTCATGATAAGCGGTTTTTTCGGGTGTAGAGAGGAAAGTATCTTTTCTGTCCACATCGGGTTGATACTGTTTGTGAACTTTAGTACATGTTCCAATGCCTCATCCGGAGTCTGACCAAGCAGTTGTTCAAGCTTTTTTCTTTGTAGATAATCCTCTATATAATTACCGGATGTACAGTATCCATCACACTCCTCTTCACGACACATCGCGCCAAAATTGCTTTCACCTTTGAGCGTTTCTCTTTTAATTGAAGTAATGTTGAGATCGATAATATCACCATTTTCATTTTGAACATATTCGGTCACCACCTCACATAGCCCTGCCTTACAACGCAAGGCATAGTTACAGTTACCTTTGCCATCTATCAGAACATAGCCGCTATTTTCAGGCTTCAGGTAGCGTGCATTGACCCATCCGGGATTAAAATCTTCAGAATAAACGTTTTGGGCTATCTGGTAGACTTTGCACCATACGGAGGTTTTGATACGTTTACAACGCTCCACACCCATCCAGGCATCAGGCACTTGTGTTCCGACCTTTTTGGACTTGTGGTCCGGTCTTTCTCTGATATTAAGTATGTCATCCTCTGCGATATCTATCACTTTGGCAAAGAGTGGTGGATAGTTTGGATCTATCGGACCCGCATTGTTCTGTAGTGTTGCTATGAGTAGTAGTAATAAAATTTTTCCCATCATCCCTCTCCTTTATGGTGTCACCGGCATACAAGTTTTATCATGAAATCTTCTGATCTCTTCAGTTTTTTTGAGAGTGCCTTTCGTGTCATAATACGTGAAATACTCATGAAACTCACACGTTGGAGAAAAAAGAACGGTATACCTCACCCTATAGAGATCACCTATCTTTTTATAGCTAAAAGGTCTTTGGAAATTTGTCGAACTGCTATGTAACCATAAAAGAAGCTCCGCTTCGGTATCTATCTCTCCCAGCATCTGCCGTATCTCTTCACGTGACTCTATCGCTTTTAAATTCCCTTTCTTCCCCTTAAAAATCAAAATCCTAAAGCTATATAACGGATAAGGCGGCTGTTCTGCCTGCCAAAAGTATGAAGGTTTCAGAACAGCACCCGCAAGCCACCGTCTCTGCCTCTGCTCCAAAGAGTGGAAATGATTTGATGTACTTTGAAAAATAGTATAAAAATCTACTTTTTCCGTAAGTCGATAGGTATGCTTTTTGTCCATATCAACATAGTACCACAGCACTTCAAAGTACATCACATCCCAGGCAAAGTGAAAATCCCTATGACAGTACTCCATACTATCTCGAAATTTGATCTCACCTTTTTCAAGTTTGATATCAGGCGATTGGGCATGGAGGGTTACGCTCAAAATAAAAAAATATATCAAAAATAATGTTATTGTATATTTCATCTATCATCCTGATCTTGTAAGTTACATAAAAACAAGTAGTGCTTCAAACTTTTTCACCTGTTTTCCAACCATGGTGGAGAGAAAAGCGATGGATTTGCTTTTGTGTCTACTTCAACTTTCACAGCGATCCTCTCTTGGTCAGGTTCAAAACGTTGATACTTTCCGTCTCTTTTTTTCGTAGAGTAGCTTACCTCTCGAAGTTTGATCCCTTCCCACTCATAAAAATCCCAACTTTCACTCTCTTTGTAGTGATGGGTCATTTTTCCTGCTACACTCTCTTTGTTGAGCAAAGTAGCTTGCGGATATAGAACAGCCATGCATCCTGCGCCTTCATAAAGCTTTCCAGCCTTCAGACACTTCTTTCTTGTATAGTTTGGATCATCTGAGACTTTTTTGGTTTTGAGATCATAGTAGTAACGATGGTCACCCTTCCATAACATTTCATACTTTTTCACTCTTTGTGCCAAAGGTTTTCCGCCAAATTGTGAAACCCGATAGGAGACCTCATAGGAGATGTCCCCATAATTGTCCCAATAGTAAGTCACCTCTTCTTCTGCATAGGAAGGATTGCTTCTGCTTCCACTGATCTTACCGTTTATATCCCTATGCAGCGTTGCTTTCATGGAGTACTTTCGTTTCTCGTAAGTGATCTTTCCTGATTTGATCTTATAGAGATGAAACTCTTCAGAAAAAGCCAAAGAGACACCCAACAGTAAAAAAAGTATAACGATACTATGTTTCATGACCTGATTAGTCTCTACATCATTTCAACGTGCATTTTGATCTGATCGACCATCATACAACTATCTTCATCTTTATTGTCACACGCTTTTTGGAAAATCGATAAAGATTTATCAAAGAGTTTTTTCGCCTCTTCTTTATTCTCTTTTAGTACATCACCTCTGGCATGAAGTTGTGCTAAAGAGAAACAGGCATCGGGGTTATTTTCTTCACATTTTGTCTCTAAGACCTTAATCCCTTTGGAAAAATATTTCTCTGCCTCTTGGGGATTGTTTCTTTTTTTGAAGTCTTTCCCCAGTCCTATACACATTCCTGCATCACCTTTTTCACATGCTGCTACTGCCTCTTCGAGTGTTCTTGCCTGCATTGTTGTTGTTACCAGTCCTACGATCAATCCTACTATTATGATCTGTCTTTTCATCTTATTCTCCTTGTTGTTTTTTGTGTTGATTTGTTTATCGCCATTCTCATTTTAGATTAATTACCATACACTGGTACTGGCGTAAATGTAACCCCTGCAGCACATTCATCACTCAGTGAAAAAGCTTGGCGTGATTGTGAAGTACTGAAACTAGATATTTTTGCTTCAAATTCACTCACCAGTGCACCATAAGCACCAAAATCAGGTATACTTATTTTAGATTCCCCCTGATTCCCACCATACGATAAATATACATAATCTGTATTGTCATAAGCATCCACGCCGCCTACAATAAAATGGATTCCCGGCTCTGACTTCGGATTATTGTCTCTAAAGTCTCCATAGTTCACACACGCCATCGCATCCTCCACTGTTGGAGCGCCCTCTAGTGTAGGCCATATCAATACATTTTTGAAATCTGCAAATACATCAATGGTTGCAAGTGGATCATCTTTCTCTCCTGAACCAAAACAGGTATAAGTATTCACTGACCCACTTTGTTTAAAAGTTATATCCCAGAGATAAGGGCAACCCTTGTTCTTTTTTGGTTCAGGCATACACATCTGGTATCCTAGTGATCTCGTGGCCTCATCTATCAATTCATAAAAACTTTTTTCAGGCCCTGAGACCTTTGCCTGAGCCTTCACATCGCCTTGACGGTCTTCAATCCTGAGGTTTACTGTCACGCTACCCTGCTCGACAATTACGTCTCCTTTCGCCAAATGGGTTGCTTCCACAATATTAGGTGTTATCCGGGTAGCAGGATCAGCATAATTGCTAGACGAGAGTTTCATCTCCCTAGCAATAGCTTCCATTATTCTGGGGTCTTCTGATCCAACTACCGTATATGATCTACTGCTGTCATCTGAACAACGCGACTCAAACAAAACAGTACTCACCATATCTGACAGGCCTGCCCCTGGCAGGGATTTACCGTTAATAGTAACAGTAAAGTCAGCAGGATTGTAACCAATTGCTATTCCACTGGATGTGTTGCCAATCTCCCCTGATGCTGCTTCCAATGATGAAGTAGAAAGAAACATCAGGGTACAAAAACCGGCAATCCTCAATAATTTTTTAAATTTCATAGTAGTCTTCATCCTTCTAAGAATTTTATTTTAATCATTTAGCTACTTGCTATCAAAAGGTTCTTTTGCAGGAAGCTGCCTCATATCGATACGTAGTTTCGACTCAAATCCGCCCACAGTAAACTTCACTGCCTTCACATTATTGCCGAGCTTAGCCTCAAGATCGTAGTCGCCACTCCCTACAGATACTTTAAATGTATCAGAACAGTCATGTTCTTTATCTAAAAGTCTCTTTTAGCGTTGTACACACTCTTGTATCGCCTGAGTACTCGTGGCACTCTTGACACATGGTAGTATCACATCTAAGTAGTGATTGATGTCTTGCATAATCTGTTTTTTCTCTTCAGCATTCCATGATGTCAACGGTTCTTCCTCTTCACCGCTCATTTCATTGAGTTTTCTGTTACAGATGTTTGCTTCTTTTAATGTATCTGCAGCTTCTAAACACGCTTTAGCCAAGCGCATATTTTTCTCTTCAGAAAGTATTTCACGTTTCATCATAGGTAACATAGAATTCATCATTGAATTTTGCATCTGCTCTTCTTGCTTTGCATTGGGTCTTTGACCTGGTTGCACTCCAGCTTTATGTGAAGCTTTGCTCATTGCCCCCATCAAAACAGCTAACTGTTCTTGTTGCTCTTGTGCATCATTTTTTGCATGTTTATCCATTTTCCCTAATCTATCTTTATCAATGGGCTTGCCCATTTCATTGGTTACTGGGAAATCAGGTAGTTTGAAATCGTCTTTAGATATCGAAATGTCAAACTCAGCCTTCGTAGCAACTTCAGTATGCTTCATACCCATTACATTGGACTCCACTTTAAGTGACACACCTTTGTAAATACACTGCTTCGTACCCATAAGCTCCCATACTTCACAACTGTAACCCAATACTTTATCCATACCAGTTTTTTTACCACCCATCTGTTGCATCATCGCTTTACCTTTGCTTGCCATATCGCCTCCCGACATCATCATAGTGTACCCCTCCCCATAAAATAGACCAAAGATAAGGTAACAGTTTCTGCTAAAATAATATTAGGAGAAACCATGAGAAAAAGTCGATTTACAGAGAGCCAGATCGTAGGCATTTTAAATGAAGT
>DSDW01000010.1 GCA_011048515.1 Campylobacterota bacterium
AAACATCAAGCAGTCTTCGGTCAAAAAGATCCTTCAATCTATCAAAAAGCTGGAAGGCGAGGATGCCGAAATCTTTGCCAAAGAGTACAACAGGGTGATCAAAGAAGGGATCTTTACGGATTATATGAATAAAGAACTCCTTCTTGATATCGTCAGATACAAGAGTTCGAGCGAAGAGGGACTGGTCACGTTTGAGGAGTATATCAGCCGCGGAAACAGCGAGAAGAAAGAGATCTACTATATCATCGGCGAGAATGAGAAGGTGCTGAGAAACTCACCGCTGCTCGAAGCCTATAAAAAAGCGGATATTGAAGTCCTGATCCTGGATGACAAAGAGGTGGATGAGATCGTCACACCGATGATCGGTCAGTACAAAGAGTGGACACTCAAAGACATTACCACGATCGATGCTCCCGACTCGAAGAGCGAGGAAGAGAAAGAGGAGATCATCAAGGAGTTCAAAGGATTGACCGAGAAGATCAAAGAGGTACTGGGCGATGAGGTCAAAGAGGTGAAGATCTCAACAAGGCTGACCTCCAGTCCGTCATGCGTCCTGAAAGACAGCTCTGACCCGATGGCAAGCATGGCGCATATGTTTGTGCAGATGGGACAGGAGATGCCGGAGATCCCGTTGATCCTTGAGATCAATCCTGAGCATGAGATGGTCAAAAAGCTTGACACGCTGAGCGATGAGTCGCTCTTTGCAGATATCTCCTGGATCCTTCTGGACAGTGCCAAGCTGGCCGAAGGCATGGAGCCAAAAGACAAAGGTGCATTTGCTTCGCGTATTGCAGCAGTGGCGACAAAAGCACTTTAAGTTTCTGAAGTGCTCCCTTATCGAAAGGGTGGGGGAGCACACGCTCTCTTTAACTCCCGTTATTCACCGTAAATTTGTTAAAATACCCACAAAAAAGGCCACTTTTTATGCTTCAGAATATCACGCTTGAACCTTCCTGGCTGGAAGCCCTCTCCGAAGAGTTTGAGAAATCTTATATGTATGAGTTGAAAGCGTTTCTTGATGGGCAGACATCAGAGCAGAAGCAGATACTTCCAGCAACCACACACTGGTTTCATGCACTCAACTCCACACCGCTCGATCAGGTGAAAGTGGTTATTTTGGGGCAGGACCCCTATCCTACAGCCGGACACGCGCACGGGCTTGCCTTTTCTGTGATGCCCGAGGTGAAACCCTTGCCCAAGTCACTGCAGAATATCAACCGGGAACTCTATGAGGATCTCGGCATTGACAATTCGCATACAGGCTATCTTCAGCCGTGGGCACAGCAGGGTGTCCTGCTTCTTAATGCGGTGTTGACGGTAGAGGCGGGAAAATCCAATGCCCATCAGGGGAAAGGGTGGGAGACTTTTACTCAGAAGGTGGTTGATGTGATCAATGCGCATCGTGACAATGTGGTCTTTATCCTGTGGGGAAACTATGCACAGAAAAAAGGAGCTGCTATTGATACCAAGAGGCATTTGGTGATCAAAACGCCACACCCTTCTCCGCTTTCCGCTTATCGCAGTTTTTTTGGCAGCAGGCCTTTTTCCCGGACAAATAGTTACCTTAAATTACATGATATGACAGAGATTGATTGGCGGGTATAGCATCTTTAAAGCAGAGGTATATACCTGACTCATATCTCGGATATGCTAGAATGGCGGCAGTATAGTTGGACTTGTTTTACGGTGCAGAAGCAGAGACCCGACAAGAAACGGTTAGAGAGATTCGATCGAAAAGAGAAGGAGAGTAAGATGCGTATGTCATCACAAAAAAAAGCAACGGTTGTCTCAACTTCAGTAGCCACGCTTTTACTTACCATCAAATTATTGATAGGTGTTGCCAGCGGTTCAGTTGCTGTACTTGCCTCTGCGATAGATTCCCTGCTGGATATGCTGGTCTCTGTCCTGAATTTCTTTGCTATAAAAAAATCGGAGGAGAATCCGGATGAAGAGTATCACTATGGTAAAGGAAAAGTTCAGGCGATTGCGGCGGTCATCGAGGGTACGGTCATTACGATATCAGGTATCTATATTATCTACGAAGCGGTGATGAAACTTGTAAAAGGCGGAGAGACGACACTGCTCGCACCTTCATTTGTTGCCATGCTTCTTTCTATTGTGATCACCTATGGGCTTGTGAAGTATCTGCAAAGAACTGCCAAAGAGACAAACAGCCTGGTGATCAAAGCAGATGCTTTGCATTATCAGACAGATCTCTGGTCAAACGGGGCGGTACTGATGGCGCTGGGACTTGTATGGATCAGCGGATACCACGAAATCGATGCACTTTTCGGTTTGGCAATAGGCCTCTATATCATCTACTCCGCCTATGCGATCATCGTAGAGGGGGTAGAGATATTGCTGGACAAAGCTTTGGAAGGAGAAATCGTCGCTTCCATCGGCGAGATCCTCTCAAAGCACCCGAAGATCACAAGCTACCACTGGCTGCGCACACGAAGCGACGGTACGACAAACTTTGTAGAGTTTCATATGGTGCTTCGTCCCAATATGCTTCTGCTTGAAGCGCACCGTATTGCCGATGAGGTGGAAGAGAAGATGATGGAGCTTGACAGAAAAAAGCGATGGATTATTACCCCGCATTTCGATCCCTATGATGACGAAGCGGTCAACGATGCGATACTGAACGGCACACCATTGATGGAGACACCTTCGGCAGAGGTGAAAATCTAGAATGAAAAAACGAGATATCTATCTGCTTTCTCCTTCGCCGGCAGAGGGAACGATCTCCTTGCCGATGATCTCTTTTTCCATCGTCTCGGAGTGTCTTGACTTTGAGGGTTGCGATACACTGATGTTTACCTCCAAACAGGCAGTGAAAAGTGCTGAAGAGATCGATCCAAACTGGAAAAAGTACCCTACGGTTGCCGTAGGCCCTGCTACCAAAAAGCAGATCGAGGCTTTAGGAGGCAGGGTGATCTACTATCCATCCTCCTTTTATGGCAAAAACCTCAGTCGGGATATTGTGCGATATTTCAAGGAGAAAAAACTCCTCTATCTACGTCCTCAGCAGGTTTCATTTGATACAAAGGAGTACTTGGAAAATGCGGGGGTCGTGCTACAGGAACAGGTGATCTATGAAACCTCCTGCATCACTTATCCTCAAGAGGAAGCCCCTTCAAAGGGTGCGATCATCATCTTTACATCTCCTTCTACGATGGAGTGCTTTTTCAAAAATTTTGAGTGGGACGAGAGCTATACCGCCGTACTGATCGGTGATGCGACAAAGGGAGCTTTGAAGCATGGTATGGACTATGTCGTCGCCGATAAAGCACTGATAAAATCGTGCATTGAAAAAGCAAAGAGTTTGCAGCAAAAGCCTATTGCGTAGTGGCAAAAAGTAGCTTTTTACCCTAAATGCGCTATAATTATTATAACCTAGATGGTTCGACCACTGTATATGGGGTCCAACATTAAATCTTAGTGGGACATGTAGCAGTTTGGTGTGCAGGTATTTTCGTCTGAGCATGGTTTTCCCCTGCGAGAAATTGCCTCCTAAAGAGCTGCTCTCTCCTGCACCGTTGGCTTTTTAGGGCCGACTCACACAGAACGGCCATCCGGGGCTTTCATTTACAATGGCCATTGTCAATGAAATTAAAAATTAAAAATTAAAAATTATAAACCGCTAAACTTGACCGTAATTTACCTTTTAATTTTTACCTTTTAATTTTTACCTTTTAATTTTTGGAGTAGATATGGACGTATTGATCATAGGAAGCGGCGGCAGAGAGTATTCTATCGGTCTGGCATTGCGTAAAGATGAGAATGTAGGGAAGATCTACTTTGCGCCGGGCAACGGGGCAACGGATGAACTGGGGGAGAACCTTGCAATCAGCGATTTCAATGCTCTGGCGGACTTTGTAGAGGAACATAGAGTTGCTCTTACGATCGTAGGGCCTGAAGCACCGCTTGTGGAGGGGATTGTCGATGTGTTCAAGGCACGCGGCCTTACCATTTTCGGCCCTACTGCAAAGGCAGCACAGCTGGAGGGTTCAAAGATCTTTATGAAGAACTTCCTGGCCCGTCATGGTGTTCCGACAGCAAAATATATTGAGACCAGTTCTCTGCAGGAAGCCTATGACTTTATCAACACGATGAAAACGCCGATCGTTGTGAAAGCAGACGGTCTTTGCGGCGGCAAAGGGGTGATCATCGCCCAGAGCCACGATGAAGCCAAAAGGGCGGCGGGCGAGATGCTCAGCGGAAACTCGTTTGGCGAGGCGGGGACAGCGATCGTCGTTGAAGAGTTCCTTGACGGGTACGAGCTTTCGGTCTTTGCCATCTGCGACGGGAAAGACTATGTCGTGCTTCCGGCCGCGCAGGATCACAAGCGTCTGCTCAACAATGACGAAGGGCCGAATACAGGCGGCATGGGAGCCTATGCTCCTACACCGCTTGTCAACGACGATATCTATGCAAAGCTTGACGAGCGTGTGATCAAACCGACCCTAAAGGGGATGCAGGAAGAGGGGATGCCGTTTACGGGAGTACTCTTTATCGGTGTGATGGTAGTCAATGGCGATCCGATCATTTTGGAGTACAATGTACGATTCGGTGATCCGGAATGCGAGGAGTTGATGCCGCTTCTCAAATCTCCCGCGAGCGAGCTCTTCTACAAGGCCGCTACAGGAGACCTGGCGAATGCAAAGATCGAATTTCATGACAAGTATGCCGTGGGTGTGGTTATGGCCAGCAAGGACTACCCGTATAAAAGTTCAGAACCTGCCGAGATCATCATCGATGATATCTATCATGAGGAGATCAGCGAGAATGCCCATATCTCCTTTGCAGGTGTGAGCCGCGGCGAAGACGGGAAACTCTATGCTACAGGCGGAAGGGTACTCGTATGTGTCGGTATTGGGGATAATATCAAGGAAGCACAGCAGAGAGCCTATATGCTTGTGGGGCAAGTGCACTTTGCAGGCAAGCAGTGCCGTACTGATATCGCATATCAGGCACTTTAGGAGAGACGATGGATGGGCACAACTCTCTGATGATCGCTGCACCACAAAAGAGAGTCGTCTCATTTGTGATCGATGATATTATCGTTTCTCTCTTTTTTATGGTCATTTTCTATGATCAGATCATAGGATTCATGCAGGTGATACCTGAAGATCAGCAATCCCAATCGCAATACCTTATGGAGGCCATGAACCAGTTCGTCTCAGCCAACATAGTGTGGCTTTTGTCGCTCAAGGTACTCTATCATACGGTACTTGTCTGGCAGAATGGTATGACACTGGGGAAGTATCTCATGAAGATCAGGGTAGTATCTCTGGAGGATAAAGAAAAACCTTCATTGATGGCGGCGTTCTACCGGGCACTTCTGCGTATCCCCAGTGAGCTCTTTTTCTACCTTGGATTTTTGATGGCATTTTTTGTCCCGCTAAGACAGACTTTTCATGACAAATTTTCAAACTGTGTAGTCGTTGATGCGTAAATATTTACAGTGGTTTCTTCTGTTAGGATGGCTGGGAGGAGGGATCCTTTATGCCAACCAGGAGTCACAGAAGATCGAGGTACTGGCCAAAGAGATGGAGAGTACCCAAACCACTGTATATGCCACAGGCGGTGTACTGGTCTATTTCAAAGACTCTGTGATCAAGGCAGACCGGGCTACCTATGACAGAGAGAGCAATCTTCTGACGGTTGACGGCAATATCGAGATGATCGAACATGAGGGTAACAAACACAAAAGCAGGCATATAGAGATCAATACACAAAGCAACGAAGTGGTCTTTGATGAGCTTTTCCTGATGAGTAAGAACGATGTGTGGCTCATGTCGGATAATGCCAAAAAAAAAGAGGGGAATTACACCCTTGGAAGCAGCATGATCTCCAGCTGCAATATCACTGATCCCTTATGGAAAATAGCTTTTGAACGTTCTATTTATGACAGTGAGACTAAAGAGATGAAACTCTACGATGCCAAAGTCTATTTCTGGGATACGCCGATACTCTATACCCCTTATCTCTCTTTCAATACGGACAAAAAGCGAAGTTCCGGACTCCTCTTCCCGCTTTTTGGTTATTCGGAAGATGAAGGGTTTATCTACGAACAGCCAATCTTCTGGAATATCTCACCCAGCATGGATATGGAGTTTAATCCCCAGATAAGAACAGAGAGAAGCGAGGGGATCTATAGTACCTTCCGTTTTGTTGATTCGGCTTACTCGTCAGGAAAGATACGTGCAGGGTATTTCAGAGACAGCGTGGCGTATCAGAAAAGAGTGGGGAACACAGATCGCGATCACTATGGTTTTGAGTTTTACTACGATGCTTCGCGCTTTCTTTCAGAAAGTACACTGAACGGACTGGATGACGGTCTTTATATCAACACGATACTCTTGAATGATATTGATTATATCAACTTGCAGAAAACCAGATTGAGCAGTTTCGGACGTAACCCGCTGCAAGAGTCCAGGCTGAACTATTTTGTATCGGGTGAGGAGTTCTATACCGGGATCAATGCAAAATATTTCATTGATACGCGCGAAGAGAACAATGACGATACCCTTCAGGTACTTCCCTCTGTACAGCTGCATAAATATCTGGACCATTTTCTATGGAATAATCTCACCTATAACGTGGATATGCAATTCAATAATTTTTATAGAAAAAAAGGGGTGAGACTGAAGCAGGCAGAAGCAAAGATTCCTTTGGATTATACGGCCTCTTTTTTTGATGATTATCTGAGTTTTTCATTGGGTGAGCAGTTTTACTACAGCAAATTCTTTTTTGGCAATGGTGACCATACCGTTGATCAGTTCGAATACTACAGCAATATTCACAAAGCAAAACTTTTTACTGACCTGACAAAAAGATACGATACGTTTATCCATGTGATGCAGCCGGCTTTGGAATATATCAAACCGGGAAATGAACAGCAGTCTCCTGTTGTTTTTGAAGCGCTGGATGATGAGCAAAAAAAGTTGTTTGCAGTGGGTTTGCCTGAAGAGCACTATGCTTTCAGTCTCAGTCATTATTTTTATGATGAAGCGATGCAGTTAAGGTTTTTTCAACGTCTTTCTCAACAATATTATCTCAACCGGTCCACTATTTGGGGTGACTTGAGCAACGAGATGCACTATCGCTGGAGCAACTGGCAAATTTACAATGATATCGTCTATTCGCACGAATTTGGCAAAGTACGAGAGTCCCTAAGCCGTATATCGCTGATAAAGCAAGAGTTTGGATTGACGCTGGGGCATATCTATAAGCAGCTCCTGCCTGATGAGAAGACACTCTTTGTGCCGTCCAATGATATCAATGTCAACTTCCATTACCAGGTAAACCCGAAGATAAAGATCAACGGTGCATTGATCTATGACATAGAAGAGACCTCCGATAGACAGTGGAGTATAGGAGGCAGCTATGCGGTTGACTGTTGGTCAATGGACCTTGGCCTATTGCAGGATATCAGACCATTGCCGTCGGGTTTCCGAACGGAAACCAGTGTTTATCTCCAGTTGAATTTTATACCATTTGCAAGTATTGGAACAAGGAATTGATGAAATGTTAGATCCCGTAGAAGAGATAGAGAGCGCGTTGGAAATACTGGAGCTGCCCAAGCTGATCACCAAGGCAGATATCAAAAGACAGTATCGTTTTCTTGCACAGAAACACCATCCCGATAAAGGGGGAGATGCATCCAAAATGGAACAGATCAACCAATCCTACAAGTTGCTGATGGAGTATATAGAGGATTTTCGTTATACTTTTGATGAGAATGAGATTAAAAAACAGTTTCCTGGAGTAGATTATGTCCAACGATTTAAACCTTAATTGTTGTTATTTTAGGGATCGGCAGAATGCAGCTGAACAATTGATAGATACCCTGCCCAAAGAGCTGTTGCCTCCTAGTGAAACGGTAGTGATAGGTGTAAGCGAAGGGGGAGTCTACTTTGCAGACAGGATTGCGACTGCACTGGATGCTCAAATGGATATACTGCTTACAGAAGCGATCAAAGCACCCAACAATCCCGAGTTGTCTATCGCTATGATCTCGGAGACGAAAGAGGTGGTGATGCACCGGGCCCTCATCGATGCGTTTGAGATCTCGGAGGATTTTGTCTATGCAGAAGCGAGCCGTAAATATGAGGAAGAGGTGCTCTCCTATGTTTATAAATATAGAAAAGGGAAGGACCTTATCTCTTTAAAGGGGAAATATGTTGTCCTGGTGGATGAGTGTATCGAAACGGGCCTTACGATGATGGTCGCACTCAAATCGGCGATAGCAAGAGAGGCAAAGAATATCTATATCGCCACACCCATTCTGGATCAGTCCGTTTACAAAAATTTGATAGCGGTCTGTGACGGAGTCTTCTGTCCTCATAAGATTCAAGACTATATTTCGATAGAATACTATTTTCAAAACTTTGAGAAGCTGACTTTTGAAGAGATTGCATGGATGGTAGAACGTCAAGAGAAAAAAAGAAAACCCAATGAGATGAGAGTAAAGGAAAATAATTAATGGATGCAACAGTGCTAGAGCTGAATATCAACAATTTAGAAGAGACATATGAATTTAATAAAGTAGCGAAACAGGCTTCAGGTGCAGTGCTTTACAGGCAAGGGAAGGCTGTCCTCCTGGCAACTGTTGCTATCGATGAAAAACCGGTAGAAGAGGACTTCCTCCCTATGACGGTACAATATATTGAAAAGAGCTATGCAGCCGCAAAGATACCGGGCGGTTTTATCAAAAGAGAAACGAAGCCGGGAGATTTTGAGACACTTACTTCGCGTATCATAGATCGGTCACTCCGCCCGCTTTTTCCAAAAGGATTCCGTTATCCAGTAGTGATCAGCGTCACGGTATTGAGCAGTGACAGTAATGTTGATATGCAGGTTGCGGCACTGCATGCCGCATCCGCCGCTCTTTTTGTATCAGATACCCCGATCTCACAGGCAGTCGCAGCAGTGCGTTTGGCCAAAATAGACGGAGAGATCGTACTCAACCCGACACTTACAGAACAGACAGAGAGTACGCTAGATCTCTTTGTTGTCGGTTCAGACAAAGATGTGTTGATGATAGAGATGCGTACGATGGCCCAGGAGATCATCGATGATGTAGTTGCTCCTACAATGGCAGAAGTCCCTCTGATACTTGAACATCATGAGTGTAATGAACTGGATGAAGATGCACTGCTTGAAGCGATCAATATGGCACAAAAAGCGATCTCAAAAGCTACAGATACCTACGGAAAAGAGTTTGCTCCGATGTGCAGAGAGCCAATGGTACTGGAGCTATTTGACGAAAAGGTGGACACCGAACTCTATGACTATATCGAAGCAAACTACAAAGAAGCAGTCGAAGAGGCTGTGCAGTCTATGGCAAAAAGCGAGAGAAGCACTGCACTCAAAAAGGTACGCGCCTCCATCATAGAAGCAAAAGCTGCCGAAGGAGTGACTCTGGAGAAAGAATTGGTGAGCAATGTACTCGAAGTGTATAAGAGAAGCATTGTAAGAGGATTGATCCTGGATCAAGGCATCAGAGCGGACGGCAGGGCACTTGATGAGGTGCGTCCTATTGAGATCGAAACCAATATCCTTCCTTCCGTCCACGGCTCATGTCTCTTTACAAGAGGGCAGACACAGGCATTGGTGACTGTAACCCTCGGGACAGATAAAGATGCACAGATGTATGAGCTCATCACGGAGAAAAACACGCTTTCGGAACACTTTATGGTCCACTACAACTTCCCTGGTTACTCAGTAGGTGAAGCGAAGCCTGCATCTGCACCCGGAAGACGTGAACTCGGGCACGGCAATTTGGCAAAACGTGCTCTGGAGCCTACGATAGATGTTCGCAGGGATGGTACAGTGAGAGTTGTTTCGGAGATACTGGAGAGTAACGGCTCCTCCTCTATGGCAACCGTCTGCGGCGGGGCGTTGGCACTCAGGGCAGCGGGAGTAGAGACACAGAAGCTGGTTGCAGGGGTAGCCATGGGGCTTGTTACTGAAGCGGACAAGTACGCCGTACTGACCGATATCATGGGGCTTGAGGATCATGACGGCGATATGGACTTCAAGATCACAGGAACACGTGACGGGATCACTGCCATGCAGATGGATATCAAGCTTGGCGGTTTGGAACTTCATATATTAAGAGATGCGCTGGATCAGGCAAAAAAAGCGCGTTTGCATATCCTGGAGATCATGGAAAAAGCAGACGAGGAGATGAAACCGAGTGAGGCACTGCCGACGGTGGAACACTTTACAATCGATCCTAGCCGTATCGTTGATATCATCGGTAAGGCCGGAGCGACGATCCGTGAAATTATTGAGAAGTTCGATGTAAGCATTGATCTTGACAGGGAGGCTGGCGGGGTGAAAGTCAGCGGTGAAGATGACACGAAGGTAGCAGCAGCCAAAGAACATATTGAGACCATCGCATCAAAGCCGGTACCCAAACAGATGCAGTACGAGATCAACAAGCAGTACAGAGGAAAGATCAAGAAGATCGTAGATTTCGGTATGTTCATTGAGATGCCTGACGGTTTTGATGCGCTGCTGCACATCTCTAAAGTAGCGAAAGGCCGTGTTGACAACCTGGCAGAGCGATACAATGAAGGGGATGAGATCGAAGTGGTGGTGCTGGAGCAAAAAGGCAAAAAGGTAGAGTTGGCTACGCCGGAATACCTGGAATAGCGAAGCAACATATAATATATTTTTGGATAAAATTACGCCGTTATTACGAAGTGTCAAGTAGGGAAACAGTGTGCATTTATGTGACTGTTGGCAGTAGGAATACTGTTTACGCAAGCCGAACGGACTTTGGAGGACAGTCGTAGAGACTTAAAATCAACCAAAATTTGAAGGAATTATAATGAAAAAGATTTTTGTACTTTTCATGGCTCTTGGAGCAGCTGCATTTGCAGGTGAAGGTGAATCTATGATCCAAGCTTACTCAGTAATCGCTGCTGGTGTTGGTCTTGGTCTTGCTGCGCTTGGTGGTGCTATCGGTATGGGTCACACTGCTGCTGCAACAATCGCTGGTACAGCTAGAAACCCAGGTCTTGGTGGTAAACTGATGACTACAATGTTCATTGCTCTTGCGATGATCGAAGCACAAGTTATTTATACACTTGTTATTGCACTTATCGCTCTTTACGCTAACCCATTCCTATAATAGGAATTTAAGCAGGCTTTAAGTTTTGGACGGGTATAATCCCGTCCACACAAACACACGCGATCGTGGTGGAACGGTAGACACGCTATCTTGAGGGGGTAGTGCCTTCGTGGTGTGAGGGTTCAAATCCCTCCGATCGCACCATCCAAATACTTCATTATCAAAATTTCAAAACTAAATTTTTTACAACAGATCAATACTTATTACGTCATACTTAAATGTGTTGCAACAGAAAGTATCTCCAGAGGGATGCAAGAGTTGAGAGTGCATACTGATATTCAGATTATTGTAGATAGTATGACCCTAAAATCCATTAAACAACACTTATATAAGGGATTTTTAACTATTCCTATTAATTTTATTTTCATTATTTTTAATCATTTTTTATCAACTATAGCTTTTTGCGAGAATAAAATCAGCTAAAAAGCCCGGAAACTCCCTAATTTAGGGCATAATTAGCATTTATTTAGCAATTTTTAAGAATAAAATGTGATATAATGATTTACATCTTAAAATAAAGGAAGAAGTATGACAAAAGCTGAATTTGTAGAGTTGGTGCAGAAAAACGGTGAGTTTGAAAGTAAAGCGGCAGCAGAGAGAGCGGTAAAAGCATTTATTGATTCTGTGACAGAAGCGCTAGTAAAAAAAGATAGCGTTTCTCTTGTTGGTTTTGGAACATTCTCGACAGTAGAGGTAGCTGAAAAATCAGGTACTGTACCGGGTACAAACAAAAAGTATAAAAAACCTGCACACACTGCACCAAAATTCAAAATCGGTAAAACATTGAAAGACGCTGTTGCGGCTGCAAAATAATTACCTTTAGGTTACCCGCGTGGGTAACCTTTTATTTTTATCTCTTTCCCTCCCATCTCCTCTTATAATATTAACATGCATTATCCAATTTCTTTGCACTGGAGCAATTTGCTACCTGGTTGGTCACATAAATGACTGTGCCCAGCATCCACAGCAACATTACTCCAATAAATATGGATACAAAAATAATGTTTTTGTTGTCTTTTTTCTTCTGATCATCTGCTGCCATGCATTGTCCTTTTATATTGATTCATTTTAGTATAAAACACCACTGTGTATTTCATGTGCACTCTGCCAGTGACAACATGTTATAATGCACCCAAAAAAAGAGAGAGAATGAGAGTTGACGAGATGATAGGTTTAGGTGTCGCAGGAAACTTTGCGCACCATCTTGAACAGGCAGGCGAGCTTGAGGATTTTAAAGATGTGAAGACAGAGGAACCTCAGGCACCCAAAGGGATCTTCCCCTTTTACCTTCCTTCCAGTGATTCTTTTCTGGGTATCTACTCAGTGACTTCCGATGAGCTGAAACTGCCGGCGTATGAGGCGAATGCACAAGTAGAGCCTGAGATCGGCGTACAGTTTGAGATTGTTTACGGTGATCAGCACGAAGTAGTTGATCTGATTGCAGAAAGATTTACGACCTTTAATGACTGTACGATACGTAAAGAGGGTGCCAAAAAAATATCAGAAAAGAAAAGCTGGGGGCCAAACTCAAAAGGGATCGGAAATAAGTGGATCGATATCGATAAGTTTGAAGAGGGGGGAGTGATGGACAGATACCATCTTTGCTCTTTTGTGAGACGTGACGGTGTACTCCATGAGTATGGTGTGGATGCTCCTCTGCCAGGGTATAGCTATTTTTATACGAAGCTCAAAAACTGGCTGATAGAGAAGATGAATCATCAGGAGGATTTCGGTCCGCTTGAGAATATCTCAGCGCATCTCAGAGCATGCAACTATCCGTCCCATGCTTTGATATCTATCGGTGCGACAGCCTATGCGGAGTTCGGCGAGCATAACTATCTGCAGAGCGGTGACGAGATCTATGTGATCACATACGATGCAACACAGGAAAAGGGAGACCTGGAATCTTCGGAGACAAAAGTGATCCTCCACCAAAAGGTTTTATAGTTTAAAAAGAACCAAGCTGAAAGCCATCACAAAGATCCCTGAGACCACGCCTCCAATGGCGGTATGGTCGTTGCCGTAGCGTCTTGAGGCGGGGAGCAGTTCATCAAATGAGATATAGACCATGATCCCCGCTACGATTCCAAAGGTAATCCCGAGCGTGAGGTCACCCATAATCGGCAAGAGCAGAAGATAGCCAAACACGGCACCGACCGGTTCGGTCAATCCTGAAGCCAATGCAAAGAGAAAAGCTCTTTTTCGACTTCCTGTTGCATAGTAGATCGGCAAAGCCACGGCCAAGCCTTCCGGAATATTGTGAATCGCGATAGCAAAGGCTATAGCGCTTCCCGTGTTCATGTCCTCCAATGCCATTACGAACGTTGCAAAGCCTTCGGGAAAATTGTGTATCGCGATGGCAACCGCAGTAAAAAGCCCGACTCTGGTGAGGAAGCTGTACTGTGCATTGACGGCTGAAATATGATCTTCGCCATATTCCAATGCATGGTGGGGATTGACCGTGTCTGGGATAAGCTGATCGATGATAAAGGTGAGGCCTATTCCGATAAAAAAAGCAATAAGCCCCAGAATTTCACCGTTCAATAAACCATAATGGTGAGAGAATGCACTTTGGGATTTTGCAAGTATCTCCACCAAAGAGATATAGATCATTACGCCTGCAGAAAAGCCCAGGCCGATAGAGAGAAATTTGGTATTGTCCTTTTTGCTGACAAAGGTAAGCAGAGCCCCCAGTGCCGTAGCCAACCCTGCAAACAGTGTTAGAAGGAAGGCGGGCAGGAAACTTTCAAGGGTAAGTGTCTCCACTCTCCCTCCTTTTAGAGTTTATTTCTCAAACTCTCCACAAAATCAGAGATATCATCATGCAATGCCTGCAGGTCCTCTTCGTGTTCCACTTCGTCCGCCAGGATTTCAGAGACAATATCGTAGGTGACGATATCCTTGTCTTTCGTCATTTCCGCAATTTCGGAGTAGACAGAGATGGCACATTGTTCCCCTTTGATGGCATCTTCAAGTATCGCAACGACATCAAAATCATTCGGGGCATCATACCCGCAGTTGGTCTGGGCAAACCAGTCTTTCGGGTTCAGCAGGGGAGTACCGCCCAGCTGCGTAATTCTGTCCGCAACCATATTGGCATGTCTCAACTCATCCGTGGCATGCTGTGTCAGTTCCGCGATCGCGGCATCTTTCATGATCCCTTTGATCACCTTGGCTTCGATAAAATACTGATAATAGGCCAACCACTCATCCGCATATGCTTTGTTCAGCATAGTGATAATGTCGTTAATCTCGATACCTTTGATAATAGAGTTGCCTCTTTTTGCCATACTTGATCCTTTCAAAGTTAATAAGGAAAAATTATCCTTATTCATTGTAACGCTATTAAACTTAAAGGAGAATAGGGCTTTTTTAATTCGCTAACAAAAAATTCGTTAAAATAGTGAAAAGAGTTAGTGAGGCTGAATTTGAAAATAAGAGAATTATTTCTGGCATTGGCGTTGGTCATGCTGTATGGATGTGAACAGGGTAACGTTTCCAAGGCACGCCTGATGGATGACACGAAGAAAAAGCAGGAGGCTGAAGCAGTCCAGCTGAAGTACAAAGAGGTGAATGAAACCCTAGAGCTTCAGAAGCTTGTCGGGGCCAATCAGATCACTTTGGCAAAAATCGAAGCAGAGAAACAGCAGCAGCTGAAAACACTGGAGCTTGAGCAGTCAAAACTGCAGGCAGAAGAGGCGGTAAAGCTGCAGGAAAGCAAACTTGCTTATGAAAAAGAGCTTCAGAGTATGAAGCTTGCCCAGGAAAAAGCGCTTACTATGGTACAGGAGGAACGACTGCTTGCCAACCAGGGCAGCCAGAACAGCTTGTACCAGACGATGATGATCGTAGCAACGGTGCTCATACTGCTCGTTCTTCTGCTTCTGTTTTGGATGCATAAAAAGAACAAAGCCCACGAGGCCAGGATGCATGAAGAGTCCTTAAGGCACGAAGAGTTCATGCAGGCAAGCCAGCAGCATCATGAAAAGATCACAAAAATGCTGGAGATCGTAGTGGATGAAAAGACAGACAAGAGTGTGAAGAAAGAACTGGTAAAGCTACTGAAAGAACAGGGAGGTACGCCACCCCTGCTGTTGGAAGATAAAAAAAATTGACTTTTGAGTCAAAAAAAGGGAGAAGAGGGAATGGGATATCTTTTGTTGGCTGCCTTGCTGGTCGCGGTGCTTTATATCATCACTATCTACAACACGTTGGTTGCCAAAAAAAACCGGATCGAAAACGGTTTCGCGCAGATACAGGTGCAGCTCAAGAGACGCTATGATCTCATACCGGGTCTGGTACAAACGGTGAAGGGCTATATGGAATGTGAACAGGATACCCTGGAAGCCGTAATCCAGGCAAGGAACGAGGCAAGCGGGGCTCTGGCGCAGATTAAAGACGCGATGAAAAATAGAGAAGGTATAAAAAACCTTTCGAAAAAAGAGCAGAGGTTTGTAAATCAGCTTGACAGGGTTGAGTTTTTGATGGAAGCCTATCCTGAGCTGAAGGCAAACGAGAGTGTGCTGCGGCTCATGGAGGAGTTGGGAAGCACCGAGAACCGCATTGCCTTTGCACGACAGGCCTTCAATGATTTTGTCTACAGTTTCAATGCCTACAGGCAGTCTTTCCCCCAAAATCTGCTTGCTGCCAAATTCGGATTTGACCGGGATGCCTCCATGCTTGCGTTTGATGATTCCAAACTGATACAGCAGATGCCTGCCGCTTCACTCTAAAGGAGCGGTAGTGAATTTCTTTGAAGCACAGGAAAATGCCAGAAGAGATACCTGGCAGCTGGTGATATTGTTTCTCCTGGCCGTAGGAGGGCTTGTCCTGGTTTCGACACTTTTTGTCAGCTGGTTCTATGTGACTTTTATCACACATGACTCTGTCCCGTTCACACTTGAAAGATATCTTTCATCCCAGGTCACTTATGGCACGGGTCTGGTCATTTTAGTGGTAGTCGGGATAGGAACCCTGTATCAATATCTCTCTCTGGCAAAAGGCGGGAAAAATGTTGCAGAGACACTGGGAGGCAGACAGCTAAACCCAAATACGGCTACGAAAGAAGAGAGAAGGCTCTTAAATGTTGTTGAGGAGATGGCGATCGCATCAGGTATTTCAACACCGATGATCTATCTGCTGGAAGATAAGAGTATCAATGCTTTTGCCGCAGGGTTAACGATAGATGATGCAGTGATCGGCATCACAAGGGGCGCAGTAGAAAAACTCGAACGTGATGAACTGCAGGGGGTGATCGCCCATGAGTTCAGCCATATTTTTAATGGTGATATGAGACTCAATATGCATCTGGCTGCGACGCTGCACGGTATTGTACTGATAGGTCTGATCGGTGAATTTATCATGAGGCATTTGGGAAGAAACGGGGGTGCAAACGGCAGGAAAAGCGGAGGGAACAATCTGATAATTTTGGGGCTTGGCCTCTATGTGATAGGGTATGTCGGGCTGTTTTTTGGTTCATTGATCAAAGCAGCCGTAAGCAGAAAGCGGGAGTACCTTGCCGATGCTACGGCAGTACAGTATACAAGATTTCCGGCCGGGATTGCGGGTGCACTGAAAAAGATACTCTACTACCAGTCCACTATACACAGCCCTTCGGCAAGTACCTATTCGCATTTCTACTTTTCCCAGGGGGTCAGTTCCATTTTTGCAACACATCCTCCACTGGAAGAGCGTATCCGCAGGATAGACCGTAAATGGGATGGGAAGATACCCGCCTATGAAAACCCCGTAGAAAAGCGCACTTTCGGGGAGAAAACAGAAAATGGAGAGGAACAGAGGCGTTTTCTCCAAGGAGCTGTTGCGGCAGCCGTGCTGAGTGTGGGAAGCGTAGAAGAAGATGGGGTTCAAAAAGCACATGAAGCGATCGCCGGAGTTGATAAAATGTTGCAGGAAAAGTTGAGTGAACCGCTTGGAGTACAAGCAGCGATATTGATGCTTTTTTATCAGGAAGCCTACAGGGAAGAACTTTTTGCATCTGTCAAACAAAAAAGCCCCTATTTGCTGCTGGAGTTTGCAAACTTACTTTCAAAAGAGAGTGAAGTGTATAAAAAAGAGGCTGTATTGATCCTCACTCTTGCACTTTATACGTTAAAAAACCTCTCCGTTGAACAGTACCGTATTTTTGATTCTCTGATGCAAACCTTTGTCGATATCGATAGCAAGGTTTCGATGTACGAGTGGAGCCTTATCTATATCATACGAAGAAATATGGAGACCTATTTTGGCGAACGCAAAGTACCCCGGCAACTTAAACACTCACATATCGGTGCGGTGAAAAATGAACTTGAATTGATTTTTTCGATGTTGATACATGATCAGCATGGAGGCGATGAAGCGGCCAGCAGTGCTTTTGATGAGGTGATGCATACGATTGGTGCGGGAGCGCTGAAGTATCGCTATTCGGATAAGATCTCCCATGAGATGTTTGAACATGCCATGAAGGAGATAGAAGTGGTAAAACCGGGGGTTGCCAAACGTGTCTTTGAAGGGATATTGTACTCGGTGAAAAGCGATCAAATGGTGACACCTGACGAAAACCTGTTTGTCCATGCTGTTGCACTGCTTCTGCAGGTGCCACTGCCAAGAGAATTCTCCTGGCAGAGCAATTAGTTAAACCAGCTTCTCACTCTGTCAAATGCCGATTCGAACGTGCTTTTATGGGGTCTGCTCTCTACCCCGTAACTCTCCTGAAGCTTTTCGAGCAGTTCACGCTGTTCATCATTGATCTTTTTAGGCAGGATCATTTTCACCTGTGCGATCAGGCGTCCTCTGCGTCCGCTGTGTACATCGGCAACCCCTTCTCCTTCAAAGATATACTGCTCCTTGTCTTTGGTCCCCTGCTTGAGTTCAAGTTCTGTTTCCCCGTCCAATGTCGGGATCGTGATCGTCTCTCCCAGGATGGCTTGCGTGAAGAACACCGGAACCTCTATATAGATATCGTTGCCGTTACGGATGAAGTTTTCATCCTCTTCTACGATAAATGTCAGGTAAAGATCTCCGCGTCTGCCATTTTTAGCCAGGTTTCCATGCCCCTGTACTCTGAGGCGGTTGCCTGAGTCTACACCGGCAGGAATATTGATGGTGATCGTCTCCTCTTTGGTCTGATATCCTTTTCCGTTGCAGCTTGAGCACTTTTCGGCACTTTTTTTCCCCTCACCATGACACTTCGGACAGGTCTGGGCAAACTGCATACGTCCCTGGCGCATCACTACCTGACCGTGGCCTCCGCAGTAGTCGCAGATTTCCAGTTTCCCGTCCTTTGCTCCGGTCCCCTCACACGCATCACAGGGTAACTTGTAGGTAATATCGATCTCTTTTTCGCAGCCGAATACCGCCTCATTGAACTTCAGCGGCAGTTCTATCTCGAAGTCCAGTGCATATTTCTGACCAGGATCACGTCTGGTTTGACCAAAACCGCCAAATCCTCCAAAGCCGCCGCTTCCGCCGAACATGGAGTTGAAGATATCCATGATATCGTCCATGCTCGCACTGCCAAAACCGCCGCCCATACCATGGCCTTCAAGTCCGGCTTTACCATAGCGATCATAGATCGATCGTTTTTCATCGTTGCTCAGGACCTGATAGGCTTCATTGATCTGCTTGAATCTCTCTTCCGCCTCTTTATCATCGGGATTACGATCAGGGTGATATTGCATTGCAAGCTTACGGTACGATTTTTTCAGTTCGGCACCGCTGCACTCTCTGCTCACCTCAAGTATTTCGTAATAATCAAGTTCTGTCATATCGTTTACTCCATAGGGCCATATAGATTTTGGCGAATTCTACCATAATTTGGTTATAATCACAAAAATTAAAATGAAGGTAAAATATGGTAGTGCATATCGTCATGTTCAAATTTCAGGAAGAGCATAAAACAGCCAATATCGAAAAAGCGAAAGAGATGCTGGAGAACTTGATGGGCACAGTACCTACACTGCTCAGTATGGAAGTGGGGCTCAATTTTGCGGAAGAGGAACGTGCGATGGACCTCAGTATCGTGACGACGTTTACGGATAAAGAGGGATTGCAGGAGTATGCGGTGCATCCCGAACACCTCAAGGTGGTAGCGTTCATCAAAAGTGTGGTGGCGTACTCTAAAGTAGTGGATTATGAAAAAATTAAAAATTAAAAATTAAAAATTAAAAATTAAAAATTAAAAATT
>DSDW01000160.1 GCA_011048515.1 Campylobacterota bacterium
GTATAGTAGGTAGAGGTCAAGCGTGTTTTATTGCTATCGAAGTTTTCCACAAGGGTTGCTCTTGCATCATTGATCAGGAAAAATGTTTTAGGGTGAAAGATATCGCTGTAGGTTTTGATATAGGCTACTTTATAGGAACTGTGAAGTTCTGTTTTGGTAACGATCCCTACAGGAATATTTTCAAAAAATATTGCATCCAGTCCAGAGGTGACCACTTTGTCCCCCGCATTGATATCGTACCATTTGGGGATAAATTTAACCTGCATCTCATTTTGCTGCAGGCCTTCTGCTATACCGGGTGCATTCTTGGGACCAATAAAGACAGAAAAACGGCACTGTTTATCAGAAGTAAGGTATCCAAAAAGCTGGTTGTTTTTCACCTGGGCAATACCGGCGACAACATTTTTCTGTATCAAGCCGTAAAGCTTCTCTTTTTTAAGATGTTTGGGTTTTGTCAGCAGTATCTGTGAGAAGCTGTTGAGTTTGACATACGAGATCGTATCAGAGATCGAAATATTCTGTATCGGGTAGCGTTCAAGCTCGGGAAGGATACTGTAGATATCTTTTATCTGTTTGATATAGTGTGTCTGTTCCAGCAATCGTTGTCTGAGTGCTCTGTTTTCTCGGGTGAGCTGCACAATCGATTCTTTTTGAAAAATATAGCTTTGGCTTTTGTCCTCTATATCCTGAGTGAAGTTCTTATAGTGCTGTTTGAGAGGATTGATGATACTGATAAGCGTATTGGTGATACGCTCATCATTTCTGGTAAGAAGTACTGTCAGGATCAGTAACAGTATAGCAATGATAACGAGTCTAGTCTTCATAAGATGTTTGCTGTAGAAGATCGATCTCTTCCAGTGCTTTTCCTGTTCCTTTCGCAACTGCCAGAAGCGGTTCTTCCGCGATATATACAGGAAGTTTTACCAGGTCGGAAAGATACTTGTCCAGCCCCCTGATGAGTGCGCCGCCGCCTGTCAGTACGATCCCGTTCTCTACGATATCTCCTGCAAGTTCAGGCGGAGTCTCTTCCAGAACAGATTTCAGTGCATCTGCAATCTCTTCGAGGGAAGGCTTGATCGCCGTTCTGATATGTTCTGATGTGATCTCGATTGCTACGAGGCTGCCGTTTACCTGGTCTCTACCTCTCACTGTCGTAGTAAGCTCTTCATCCAAAGGGATGGCTGTACCGATCTTGATCTTGAGGTCTTCAGCGACACGTTCACCGATCAGAAGGTTGAAGTTCTTTTTGATGTAATCTGCGATCGCCTGGTCAAGATTGTCTCCTGCTACACGGATAGACTTACTCAGTACCAGTCCGCCGAGTGAAGTAACACCGATCTCGGTCGTACCGCCGCCGATATCTACAACAAGGTTTCCGTTCGGGTCTTTCACCGGGAGTCCCGCACCGATGGCTGCAGCCATCGGTTCTTCGATCAGATAGACATATCTTGCACCTGCACTCAGAGCAGAGTCCTTGACCGCACGTCTTTCAACCTGTGTCAGGCCGTAGGGTACACAGATAATGATACGAGGCGAGAGGAATCCTTTTCTTTTGTGTGCCTTTTCGATAAAGTAGCGGATCATCATCTCTGTGACTTCAAAGTCGGCGATAACTCCGTCTTTCATCGGACGGATCGCTTTGATATTTCCCGGAGTTTTTCCCACCATCTCTTTTGCTTCCTGTCCGACCGCGAGGATGCGTTCCTGGCCATGTTTGTCGTACTGTATCGCAACAACGGAAGGTTCATTGATCGCGATACCCTGTCCTTTTACAAGTACGAGTGTGTTTGCCGTTCCCAGGTCTATCGCCAGGTCATTGGAAAACATACCTAATAATTTTTTAAACATCTACTTCTTCCTTCTGGTTTTTTTATGCCGTTTTTTTGTTTTTGATGTAAACAGGTTTGGCACCTTCGCTGACCACATCTTCAGTGATCACTACCTCATATCCTTCCAGCTCCGGAAGCTCATACATGATATCGAGTAGTATCTCTTCCATGATGGACCGCAATCCGCGCGCTCCGGTCCTTCGATCGATTGCTCTTTGGGCGATAAGCTCCAGCGCTTCCTCTTCAAATGTCAGCTTCACATCATCGATTGCAAAAAGTTTCTGATACTGGTTGACCAGTGAGTTTTTCGGCTCAACCAAGATGCGTACCATGGCTTCTTTGGTGATCTTTCCAAGTGTAGCAAAGATATGTAAACGGCCGATAAGTTCCGGAATAAGACCATAGGATACCAAGTCGTCGGATTCAACCAGATGTAAAAGCTCTTCGCTCTCCATCTTTGAACGTTTTTCCTGACCAAAACCTAAGATATTGCCGCCAATCCTTCTTTTGATAATATCGTTCAACCCGTCAAATGCCCCGCCGCAGATGAAAAGGATATTGGTGGTATCTATCTGAATGAAGTCCTGGTTGGGGTGTTTACGCCCGCCTTTCGGCGGTATATTGACCACTGAGCCTTCGATGAGCTTCAGCAGAGCCTGCTGTACCCCTTCGCCTGATACATCACGGGTGATGGATCGGTTTTCCCCCATTCGTGCGATCTTGTCGATCTCGTCGATAAATACGATACCCTGTTCTGCAAGTTCCACGTCACCGTCTGCCGCCATCAAAAGCTTTGTGAGGATATTCTCTACATCTTCCCCGACATATCCAGCCTCGGTAAGGTTGGTCGCATCCGCGATAGCAATAGGCACATTGAGAAATCTTGCGATCGTTTGTGCCATGAGGGTTTTACCTGATCCAGTAGGACCGATGAGAAGTACATTGGACTTTGAGATCTGTGTTTCATCTTCCTGGTCGATATCTCTGAAGATACGTTTATAGTGGTTATAGACCGCTACCGAGAGTGTTTTCTTCGCTTCTTCCTGGCCGATCACATAGTCACTGAGCATCTCATACATCTCTTTTGGCGTATAGAGTGTATGGGCAATTTCTGCACTGCTTACGTCTTCCAGTTCTTCTTCGCCAAAAAGGATCTTGTAGGCCGAGATCACACAGTTTGAACAGATATATACCCCTTCGCCTGCGATCAGCGGGTTTTCCATACTTTCTGTAGCATGACAAAAGCTACACTCTTGTTTATTTGACATTCTCATTCCTTGTAAAAGGTATTCCTCTTTTAGAGGTTTGGATAAACTCGCACAGCTGTTTTACTTTTGCCGAGTCGCTGCTTTCAAGCAGTGATGCTGCAACTTCCTGAAGCGGTTGTCCCTGTTCAAAAAGTTCTCTGTAGGCTGATTTGAGTGCATTGATATCTTCACGGTCCATCGCACGTCTAAGTCCGGTAAGATTGAGTCCGCGCAGGGTGGCACGATTGCCTTCTGCCAGACAGAAGGGCGGGATATCCTGTGACAGTGCAGAAGCTCCGCCGATCATAGCAAAGTCGCCTATATGGACGAACTGATGCACCGGTGTAAGCCCGCCGATCACAACATGATCTCCGAGTTCGACATGTCCTGCCAGTGTCACACCGTTGGCAAGGATACAGCGGTCACCGATAATGACATCGTGCCCCAGGTGTACATACCCCATAAAGAGGTTGCCGTTTCCGATTTTTGTGACAGAGCCACCGCCTTCGGTGCCCGGGTTAAAAAGGGTAAACTCACGGATCGTGTTGTTGTCACCGATGATAAGCTGCACCTCTTCACCTTTGAACTTCAGATCCTGCGGGATCGTACCGATCGCTGCGTGAGAGAAGATACGGTTATGTTTTCCGATAGTGGTGTCTCCTTCGATCACGGCATGCGATGCGACTGACGTACCGTCACCGATCTTCACTTTAGAGCCGATATAGGCAAAAGGACCGACTGTGACATCTTCTCCCAGTTGTGCCCCATCTTCTATGATCGCTGTTGGATGAATATTTGACATTAACGGTGACCTATTTATCCACGATCATAGCTTTAAGCTCAGCTTGTGCTACCAGCTTGTCACCAACATAGGCTTTTCCATCCAGGTTCCAGACTGCGCCTTTGTTTTTGATCACTTCCAGCTTATAGACAAGTTGATCTCCCGGCGTTACGGGTGCGCGGAATTTTGCTTTATCGATGCTCATAAAGTAAACCACTTTTTCGGTGTTGCTTGCTTTTTCTTCATCGTTCATACTTTCAAACGCAAGTACTCCACCGGCCTGAGCCATACCTTCGATGATCATTACTCCGGGAAAGATAGGATGATCAGGAAAATGCCCTTGAAATACAGGCTCGGCAATAGTGATATTTTTGTAGCCCACGATAGATTTTCCCGCTTCCAGTTCTGTGATTCGGTCAACAAGCAAAAAAGGGTATCTGTGTGGCAAAATATTTTGAATTTGTGTTACATTGTATAGCAAAATAAACCTCAGGATATTAAATTTCATAATATTTTATCGAAGTAATGCTAAAAGGTCTATTAGGATGGGTGAGAGGCTGTACAGCTGAGGGTCAGCTGTACTTATGTGCAGTAAGCCATGCATCAAGGCAGGGCAGTGCATCGAGCGGTTTTGGATCGCTCTTGATCACTTCGGCAAAACTTTTGACTCCCATGGAGAGAAGATACTGGAGGTTATCATCGAAGGTCGCTTCTTCGATCACGAAGATATTCTCCTTGTGTACTTCAAACATATATCCTCCGTTGGGGATAGGGGACATGGAGAGGGTCACGGTGTAGTGGTCTTTGATGATGCTCTCTTTTTGCGAATACATCAGCCCGATATTGTATCCCTCCTTGGCAAATCCTTTGATCACGACGACCAGTACACGATTTTCCCCCTCTTTGGAGGAGTTGAAGATATTGATCAGGTCCTTGATCGTCTTGTAGCCTGGCAATCTGGTCATCAGCGCCTCAAAATAACCGATAAGTCTTGTCTTGATCAGGAGCCCCATGAAGTAGAGAAGCAGTACGAAACTTCCCAGGGCCAGCAAAAACCACAAAAATTTGTGGTGTTCGGGGGTAAACCCGACTGAGGTAAAGACCCAGCCCACAAGCATGTCGACCTTGCCGTACATCCAGAGGATCAGGACGACAAAGATCGTGATGGGCAGCAGCCCGAACAGTCCCTGCAGGACGGTTTGTGTGAAGTGTTTGAGCGGTTTGTTTTTCATCTTATTCCTTTTTACCTTCTTGATAGATGAGTTTTTCAGGGTAGGAGATATGTTCTACTTCTTTCTTCTCTTTGTCTTGTTTGATCAACTCTTTGCGTCTTTCATATTTCAGATCTTTGCTGTTAGCCTTTTGGATGGGTAAATGCGTAGAATATGTTTTGTTCGTATCTGGATTGGAGTAAGTGTACGGTTTTGATCGGTAAAATAAACCTGAACCTTGGGCAAATGCAAGCAGAACAGAAAAAAGAATCACAGTACTACCTGTAAGTTTGTACTTGGAATGTTTTAGAGTATATCCCTTGTAAATAATGACTGTGCCGATGAGGAAAAAAAGAAAGAGCAGGAGGTTGTCTTGATAAAACCCGATAAACATGGCCGGCATGGCATTGGAGATCAGGGTACCAAGTATAAAAAATAGGAAAAGAAGAAGTGAGGGTTCATTATAAGGTTGATTGTAAGCAAAAAACATATCATTAAATATGATCGCGATCCAGATAAGGGTAGTCACTACATAATAAATGAGATAACTGTGCAGTATCGTTTTAATGAATGTTTTCACTACAATACACTTTCTACCCACGCCTCAAAATCCGCATCGCTCGGCATTCGCCAGTCCGCTCTCGGTGAGAGACTGATCGTACCGACTTTCGGGCCGTCTGGCATACATGAACGTTTGAACTGCTGGGTGAAGAATCGTCTGAGGAACATGATAAGCCACTCTCTGATATGCTCCTCATCGTATTTAATATTAAACGCTTTTTTCGCCAGGTAGAGGATCTTCTCAGGCTTTGCACCATACTTGACAAAATGGTACAAAAAGAAGTCATGAAGCTCGTAGGGCCCTACGATAGACTCTGTGTGTTGTACGATCTCGTCCTCCTTGTGCGGCAGCAGTTCCGGACTGATAGGGGTAGCCAGGATATCATCGATGATCGCTGCGATCTTCTCTTCGGATTTGAAGTATTCGATGACATACTGCACCAGTGTTTTGGGGATACTTGCATTGAGTGAGTACATGCTCATGTGGTCGCCGTTGTAGGTCGACCATCCCAACGCCACTTCACTGAGGTCCCCCGTACCGATGACCAGTCCGCCGATCTTGTTGGCTGTGTTCATCAGGATGGAGGTTCTGATCCGTGCCTGTACATTTTCGTAGGTCACGGTATGTTCGTTGGGGTCATGTTCGATCGCTTCAAACTCTTTGAGCGAGAGTTCAGTGATATTCACGGTTTTGAGTGTCACACCGAGACGCTCACAGAGCTTCTCGGCATTGCTTTTTGTACGGGTAGTGGTACCAAAGCCCGGCATCGTGATCGCCACGATATCTTTGTGGTCCCATCCCATGATCGCAAAGGCCCTGTGGGTAGAGAGCAGGGCGAGCGTAGAGTCCAGCCCGCCGGAGATACCGATCACGGCTTTCTGGATATGTGCGTGCGTCATGCGCTTGATCAACCCGTGTGCCTGTATCTGCACGATCTCATCGCACCGTGCCCGCTTGTCGGCATACTGGGAGGGGACGAACGGCATCGGGTTGATCTCGCGCTCTATTTCGCTGATCGCAGGGGTAGGGGCTGTCCTGATGATACGTACCGGTTCCCGTTTGCCGTCGCTGAAACTTGTCTCATTGAGCCTGAGCCATCTGAGGCGCTCGAGGTCGACATCGGCGGTGATGAGATGGCTCTCCATCCTGAAACGTTCATTTTGTTTAACGGTCGTACCGTATTCGCTGATGATCGCGTGTCCGCCAAAGACCGTATCGGTAGTGGACTCTCCCACACCTGCCGAGCTGTAGACATAGGCAGCCATACAGCGTGCACTCTGTGTACGGACAAGCTCTTCACGGTATTCATGTTTACCGATCAGCTCGTTGCTTGCCGAGAGGTTGAAGATCAGGTTGGCTCCGTTGCTTGCCATCTGGTTGCTCGGAGGGGTCACGGCCCATAGGTCCTCGCAGATCTCTACGCCGAAGGTTATCTCTTTGCCGTCACCGAAGAGAAGATCGGTACCGAACGGCACTTCCGCATCCAGAAGAGAGGTGGTCGTTCCTACGATCTCTCTGCCGCTTACGAACTGGCGCTTTTCATAGAACTCTTTTTTGTTCGGCAGGTAGGTTTTGGGGACAACGCCAAGGATTTTGCCGTTTTGCAGTACAAGCGCACAGTTGTAGAGTCTGTCTGCCTCCAAGTGCGCATACCCAAGGATAGCGATCGTGTCGATCTCTTTTATATTTTTTAATATTTCCTTGAGTGCCTCCTTCTGGGAATGCAGCAGGGTCTGGTTGAGCAAAAGGTCACTGGCAGTGTATCCGGTAAGGGTGAGTTCGGGAAATACAATGGCAGAAACCCCTTTTTGGTACGCTGCTTTGATGAGAGAGATCACTTCCTTGGCATTTTTAGCAGGGTTGGCTACGATAGTTTGATTGACTGCAGATGCAACACGGTAGTATCCGAACATAGTAAAAGTTCCTTTTAAAGTGAATAGATAATAGTGAATAATTTTGGTTTGCTTTGCCTTTTGGCAAAGCTATATTAAAGCATCATCTATGATGCATACCTCAACTATTCACTATTCGTTATTCACTCTTAATTTTTTGTAGCTAAGATCTCGATCGATTCGATCGCATCGTTTTGCTCGATGTTATCAAGCACCATGAAGCTCTCTGTATCATTCTCTTCGATACCGCCAAATACCGTGTGAACACCGTTAAGGTGAGGACATGGCACAAAACAGATAAAGAACTGGCTGCCGCCTGTGTTCGGTCCTGCGTGTGCCATAGAGAGTGAACCGCGTCTGTGTGCGTGTGCACTTGTATCTGTCTCACAGTCGATACACCAGTCCGGACCGCCTGTTCCAGCCATTGCAGGATTACCGCTTGGTCCTGAGTGCGGACATCCGCCCTGAGCCATGAATCCCGGGATCACTCTGTGGAATTTAAGGTTGTTGTAGAACCCTTCGTTTGCAAGGTGTGCAAAGTTTGCCACTGTATTTGGCGCATCCTCATTGTAAAGTTTCACCCAGATAACCCCTTTGCCAGTGGTGATCTTCGCATAATTATAGGTTTCCATGATTTCTTGAGGAATGTCATATCTTTTTGTTTCGCGTCTTCTTCCAAACATAGTCGTTTAGTCCTTAGTTATGAATTTTAAAGTATAATTATAGCACTAATTATTTAACCCCGTTTCAGAGGTGTGTGGCCGTGTAGACCATCACCCTCTGTCATTCCCGGCTTCGATCGGGAATCTACACCTTAAAGTCTATCTAATTTTAGATTCCCGTTTCCAAGGGAATGACGGCAGTGGAGTGTAAACGGGGTACAAAAAGGAAAAAAATGGAACTTTGTGTAGCACTTGACCTTCCGTCAGCCGAGGAGAACCTCTCTTTGGCAGAATCTCTCAAATCGTATGATATCTGGATGAAAGTAGGTTTCCGCTCTTATATCCGTGACGGGAAGCCGTTTATCGAGGCACTCAAAGCGATCAACCCGAACTTTAAGATATTTCTGGACCTCAAACTCTATGATATCCCCAACACGATGGCGGATGCAGCCGAAGAGATCGCGAAGATCGGTGTGGATATGTTCAATATCCATGCCAGTGCAGGGCCTGTAGCGATGAAAACGGTGATGGAGAGGCTCTCCGTATATGAGAACCGTCCTCTGGTATTGGCGGTGACGGCGTTGACCTCGTTTGACGAAGAGAATTTCCAGGCGATCTATGAAAAAAGTATCGACGAGAAGGCTGAGCAGTTCGCAAAAATGAGCTATGAGAACGGTCTGGACGGTGTGGTGTGCAGCACATTTGAGAGCAGGGCGATCAAAGAGGCCACCTCAGAGAAGTTCCTGACCTTATGTCCGGGGATCAGACCGTTTGGTGAAGATGCAGGGGATCAGCAGCGTGTTGCAACACTGGAACTGGCACATCAGGAGGGAGTGGATTATCCTGTAGTGGGGCGTCCTATCTATAAAGAGAGCAACCCCCAGGCAAAAGTAGAGCAGATCCTTGAAGTGATCGCAGGTTTTTAAATATTCTTTTTTGCAGAAGTCTTATTCAGACTTCTGTGCTTTCGTAGGATTTGCCATATTGACGGCATTATCCATACCCTTTTTCATGAAATATGCCCCGATAGCAAAAAGCCCCAGGATAATAAGCGGAATAAATTTTTTTAACATGGTTACACCTGAATTGATAATTTTTTCTCTGCAATCATACTATATAAAAGGTTATATAAATCAAGCTTTTAAAATATATGAAAAAAAATTAAAAAAAAATAAAAAAAAGATTTTTTTAAGCTTTACTTTAAGCTTCATGGTCTATAATCTCACCCACAAAACACACGGACAGTTGGGTGAGTTGGCTGAAACCACATCCCTGCTAAGGATGCGTACTCGTAAGGGTACCGAGGGTTCGAATCCCTCACTGTCCGCCAGTAAAACCCCCTAAAACACGGCGTTTCCAATCAACCAAATTTTAACTCTGCCAAAACTCTGCCAATTTTTGACATATCAGGCTTTATTTTACCCGTATAGTATTCACGATTTACACCATCTTCCACATGACCTAATTGATCCAGGATCCAATCTTGTGGCATACCATACTGTTTGAGTAGGGTATTACATGATTTTCTAATAGTGTGCATCGTACCAACTTTGATACCGCAGTCTATACACAACTGTTTTAGCAGCTCTGTTATGACCTTTGGCGTTTTATATGGCGTACCGTATTGTGTTACAAAGACATAATCATCTTTGAGACCCGTTAATAGCCTCTGTTGTTTCAAAGCCTTTTTAGCCTGGGGAAGCATATCAATGATCCGTACACGTTTGGATTTGGTTACATCCTCTACACCGTCACGGATCCTTGTATCAATCCTAATCGTATTTGAATTGAAATCAATATCATTCCATCTTAGGGCTATAAGTTCACTACCTCTAAGCCCTGCAAAGAAGTTAAACATAAGAACATTTCGTAGCTGTCCGTTGCTTTTGTCAATTAACAGCTTCATATCATCCTGGGTAAAGATGAATACCTCTTTATGTACTTTCGTTGGAGGCTTGACTACCTCTAATGGGTTTTTCGTTATGATCTCATCATATAGAGCCATTTTGAGAATAAGATTAAGTGTGCCTCTATAGTTTTGGATCGTTTTAGGTGCAAAGCCACATTCATTTTGCCATTTCATAATGTGGCTAGCCTTAATGTACGATAGATCCATATCTCCAAAAGTATTACACAATTTATTAAACTGCTGTAGAACTTCTCTTTGAGAAAATTCATTGCGGTTGTTTTTTGTAATATCTAAAATATATGTTCCGTACTCTTCAAAAGTCATAGTCTGTTTTGACTTAATCCCGTGCTTACTTTCATACAATTTAAAGAACTCATCGTCTACATGCCGCTCATACCAATCAAGCAATCTTTTAGACGATTTTTTACCAGTAGTAAGCCTGTGTCGCTTACCATCTACAGTACCATCAAGTATGATTATCCCATACTTATTTACTGTTACTTTTGCCAACGTAGTTTCCTTTCGTTAGCTGTTGGCGTACACATTATACAGTCTTTCTCTTTACTTGATTCACTACAGAAACATGGATATACCAGTTCTTTCCGTGTTTCTCGAACTTCTCTGGCGGTAAGTTGTTGTAGCACCATTTACGCAAACCATCAATCGTTTTATAGCCACATTCTTCGGCATAGCGTTTTGAAAGTGGTATCCATGTTGGCAAGTTTTGGTGAATTGATAGTATCTCATCAAGTTTGGTATTTATTTGATCTAGTAACATTATCTAGTCATTCCTTTCTTTGTAGATTGAGTTTGATTTTGTCTCTGGAGTTGATCCTGGATCTTCTTCATCTGTGGATCTGTAAAATTCACTTTTAGATCGTACTTTTGAGATACCAAAAGCACACGCTTTTTAAACTCTAAATTTCCCTGGACGTTTAGAGAGTTTCCATATTTCGCTATAGCCATTTTAAGGGCCTTTAACATAGCCTCCTCGCTCTTGTCGATGGTGATCTTCAAATGATCGTTTTTGTCGATAAGCGTGGAGTTGCCTCCTAGCTTATACACGGCGTTCCCCTGCTTCGTGATTTTGCTAATCATGGTTGTAAAGATCGTGTGACTCTCTTTTTTGTCTGGGTGCATCAGGACGGTATCATCTGGCTTGATCTCTTGTTTCTGCTTTCTAAGCTCTTTTAAGGCTCCCTCGTCACCCTGGAGGGCCAACTCCATAAGATACTCTTTGTAGGAGGTCTGGTTTGTCCTGGAGTGGATCTCTTTTCTCTTCTCGGCAAAAGTGACCTGGAGAGCTTTAAGCTCTTTGGATCGTGCCTCATAGATCTTTTTTCTGACTCCTGCTTTATCCCGTTTGTTCATCAAAGGGTTAAGTTGCACTTTTTGGATCTGATCGGCGTACTTTTTGCTGATCGCTGTTTTGAGTGTTTCCCTGGAGAGCTTTTCTAGTCTAAGCTCCTCTTTTTTCGTTTCTCTTTTGGACTGTGATAGTTCCTGGTACTTCTTCCAATACTCATTTACGGGTTTACCGAACTTCTTTTTTGGCGTGGTAGTAATATGAGAGGCTTTGAACTCTCCAAAGCGTTTCTCTAATTTACCTTTTGAAAGATCACGGTGTACATCGGAGGCTTTTACAAAAAGGTTGCGGGTTTTATCTGCTATGACAATACCGTTTCCTCTGGGCTTTAGCTCCAGGTTATACTCGGCCAATGTCTTATGCAGATCCTCCAGGGATGAGTTAGGATCTTTGAGAACGGCTTTAAGATCCTCTAGGGCCTCCTCTTTGATCCAGGTTAATAAGCTGCTAACTCCAGAGTGGATCTCTTGATCTTTGATCTTTGGGTTTTGCTGTTCTGTAGGATCTTTGATACCGTCTTTTTCCAATTTCCAATTAGGGGTATGGTTGTCTTTTTTGAGCTTGTGTTTTTCCTCCAACTCTACAGCTTTTTTTTGGAGTTTTGGAATATCCCTATAGGGATCTATGAGATTATTGGTTAGAGGATCCAATCTATTAACTGCGATATGAAGATGAAAGTTATTTGTATTAACGTGTGTGACACTCATTCTATGGTGATCCTGCATCTCGATACTTTTCAAAAGTTCCTCCTCTATATTGTTTAATTGATCTATCGTTGGTTTCTCATCCTCCTGGAATGAAACGATCAAGTGCAGAGTTTTATCACTATTTGTTCTTTGGTTAAGATCCTGCATTGCTTTGATATAAGATAGATTTTTCTCCTGGTCCTGATAAGGACAATTAGAAAAACCTACAAATTCAACTTTTTCGCCTTTATGGAGGTTATTTTTATCCAATAGATAATCTGCCAAACCTCCAAAAGATCCAGTTCCTTTTTTAGCTGCTACTTTTTTAACGATCATAAGAGTTTCTCCGAGATCTCTAGGATCTTTTTAGAAGTATCTTCAATATGATCCACTAACTGATCTATCGAGTTATAGCCTTTAGAGCCTAGAGCCTTTTGATCTTTTGTAAGCCAGAGCTTAAAAAGACCTCCTAGGCGATTTATGTCCGCATGGGTACGGACTAGCTCCTGGAGAGCTTTTTGATCTGCTCTACAAGGAGGTAGGGGATAGGCAAGGGAGACATTACGCATATATTGGCTTTTTTTTATGCCGTACATATCCGCTTTTAGAGTTATTCTTTCATATTCATCTTTTGTCATGAGTGTGTCGATATGATATGTACGTTTTTGTTTTTTAGACATATCAACCCCTTTTTTTATAAACGTTATGGATCTCTACAAGTACAGATCTTAACTCTTCGTTCTCTCGCATTAAATCTTGCATACTTTCCAACAATTCAATTTTATATTCAGCTTCTCTCTTAATATAGGAGACCTCTTCCCAGTCATATGAAGTTGATTTAGTAATGATTTTTTTATTGTCGTCTAATATTTTTTGAACTTCTTTGTACATTTCTATTTCATTCATTACTTTCTCCTGGTACAGCGGAAATATAAGAACTGTTATCGTTATTGGTATCCTCTTTTTGAGAATTGCCTGGATAGATAGATCCAACTGCTGCTATATTGTCTTTTTTGTCATTACTTGTATTAAGGCCATGTGTTGCAGTATTAGACTTAGAATTACTCATTACCTTAGCCGTCACACTACCTGACTTTTGACCTGCGTTATAAGTACCGATACCAACCATTCCTTTTATCGCTCCAGATGCTGCACCCATAGAGCCGCCTAAGGCTCCTGCGGCAGCGGTTTTAGCTGTACTTTTGGCAGTGTTAAGGAAATTGCTTTTTGTTGTTGATTCTGTACTTGATCCACTCATGCCTGGATCTGATGCTGCTTCTGCCGCCTGCGAGACTTGCTCCATAGCTTTGGATGCAGCTACACCGCTGGCAGCACCTATAGCACCGCCAACGGCTCCTTGTGCTGCACCTTGCAGAGCATTTTTGACTGATCCTGCAAGATTACCGTTACCGCCCAATGTACCATTGGTTAAACTCTCTACAAGTCCACCAACCATAGTCGTTAGATATGCGATTAAAATACTAGATCCGATCATAGCCATGACTGAGTTATTATCTGTCCCCACATTGGCTGCCATTTGATTGATAACTGAAATGCTAAAGCCCAATATGAGTTTGAGGAAAAAGAGTTCCAATCCTGCTTTGAATACGGCGATAATGCTAGAAATCCCCATCGTTCTAGTCTGACTTAGACCACCCAATGCCAACATAAAATAAGCCCCTGTTAGCAATAAATAGATCTTTGCCATTGCCATGAATAACATAGCAGTCATGACTATAAAGCCCATAAGGATAATAACTCCTGCGATCATTAATCCTAAACTATCACCTGGAGAACTAAACCATGATGTACCCTCCCAGATCTTAGCAACGATACTGTAACCTTGTTCCAGGATCGTATCGGGTTGGATGCTTACGCCTGTTACACTATTTGCCATTTGACCGAATGATCGAGGTATGGTGTCAAGCCATGAGCTGTATTGGAACAGTACCAAGAAAAAGCCTATAATAAGTGTCTTTTGAATAAGCCCCGCCATGATCTCTTGAAAATCTGTACCTTTAAGAGCCATCATTCCAAATGTAATTACCCAGTCGATTACTACCAAATACCAAAAGAGACTTTTGGCAAAAGGTATAATCGCAGCAATCCAGGCATTGGCATTAGTTGAGAAAATGCTTAATAGACCTTGTGCATTGTTATTGGTTGATACATCCCCAAAAGCAAAATCGGAGAGGATCAAGATCCCAATAATAAGTAAAAATACTTTTTTCATTTGAGGGTATCCTGACTTTTTCTTTTTCTGTATTCCCAGTTAGCTTTCACGATGATGAGCAGTCCTGCAATACAAAAGGCTATAGCTCCTAAGTTAGTAAAATGGTTGCTTTGACTCCAGGCTAAAGCTGAAAGACCAAATACGATAAGTGCAGCAGCAAAAAATACTTCTATATAATTTTTAACAGTTGCTGCTTTTTCTTGTGTAATCATCATTACCTCCTTACCACGGTGTCACTTGTTTTTCATCCCCGATAATCGGAGCATTAGATGTATTGTGATCTTCTTTTTTTGTTTCGCTGCATCCTGTAAATAGTACGCCGATCAATACGATCATTAATATTTTTTTCATAACTACCTCCTTACCACGGTGTTACTTGTTTTTCATCGCCTACAGTCGGTTTGATACCATCCGAGGCTTTAGCTTTTGCCTGTGCTTCCTGGAACGCTTTTTTTTCATTCTGCATAGCGTAGTATTCCCCCTGCATATTTGCCTGGATCATCATCGTTTGCTCTAACTTTTTAAGTTGGTGGCTTTGATGGAGAGCTATTTCATTGGCTGCCTGGATCGCTGCTTTTTGACCTGCTGCACTTGTAGAGAGAGCCTGTAATTGTCTCATAGTTCCCTCGTCTGTTTGCATATCCTCCGCCCTTAGGTTAAGAGCCTGTAACGCACCATTCACGGTGTCTCTTGTAGTATCACCTAATTGTTTGTAGGTTTTTTCAAAGTCAAGTGACCCATTTTTGGAGTCAGAGACATACTTATCGTATCCTGGAAAGAGATTATTAAAATCCGTGTTGTAGCTTGATGCAGTAAACGCCAAGCCCTGCCCAAAAGCAAGAGACTGTTTTAATCCTATAACAGATTGAGAGAATTGATCCCATTGAGCTTGTGGAAGCTGACCGATATTTTTCAACATATTCTCGTATGCTTGATATTGGTTTACATACTGTTGTATCTGCTGTTGGTACTGTTGAGCCTGCAAAGCGTACTGTTGTAGCTGCTTTGCATATTGGGATGCAAGCTGTGAATTATTTGCAATTTGGGTCCACTCTGTGGCTCCTCCGAAGCCGCCAACTGATCCCGCATTTACAGACGTTAAAAGCATAGCCGCCAAAATTATCGATAATCCTATTTTTTTTACTGTAGTTTTTTTCATTTTACTGTCTCCTTTTCTTTTGACTTTTTTGTGTTTGTAGGTATGTCGAAAACCAAATCCATCATTTCAAATGTTTTATTCATGACTATGTTGATCCGCATCATCTCTAGTAGCTGGAAATTGCCGTTTTTGTTTTGTTTTACCTCTTCATAGGTAAGCTTGGCTGTCTTCATCTTGGAAACAGCCAAATCCTGGAGCGTATCCATTCTGCGGAGGTAAACGACTCCGTGCAGTTTTTCTTTTACGGCTAGATAAGTTTCCGTTTCCTCAAAACTTTCATTTTTTTCACCCTTCAACTTGCCAAAATGCTCGTTGATCCATACCACGATTTTTGTATTGTCTGCAAAAAGTTCTACAAGGTACTGGAGACCGTTTGTGGTATCATATAGTGCTTCCCCACCCACGACTGGAATATTGAGGTAAATGTCAAATTTATCTTTTAGAAGCTCCATGATGTTTGAATTGACGCTATAGCTAACAAAGCTTTGGAAGCTCGTAGCCCCCAGGTCCACCACGGTTATATCTTCTGTAACAGTATCGAGCAAATGGTAGATCAATATATCCCATTGCTGTGGATTGATTTCTAAACCATTTTCATCCATAATATCAATGGTATTAACAGGTAATCCTTGGTAGTCCGCAAGTGAAGAATTTGAAGGATCGGTATCAGTTGCCGTACAGGTGATCCCATGATGCATGGCTCTAGTAAGATGGCAGTATGCAAGGTGTGTTTTCCCACATCCGCCTTTTTGATTGATGGTAAAATGTAATTGTTTTTTCATTCTGTTTCCTTTGTGTTGAATTTAATATCGAAGGCATCAAGAAACGCCAAAGAAGCTTTTATTCCTCTTTCGAGCTTTGCCTCCATGTCTGATATAACTTGTTCCAGAGCCTCAACCTCTGAACGAGTACGGTAAAAGTCATCTGTGCGACACTCTATTTTTTGCTGTATGTGTTTGGGTAATTTCTTTTCCTCCTCTCCCATGTAATTTAAAAGATTATCTTGCGTTTCATCCAACCAATAGGAACTAACAACTAAATTCCCATGTGCAAACTCATTTATCCATCGCTCTACTTGGTTAATCATGCTGTTTCCTCCTCGAATAAATTTAATTTGCCGTCTAAGGCAGCCTTATACAAGCTATTCCAAAGTTCTTTTGCTCTTGATCCTTGAAAATCGAGTGAGGTTTTTTTGTCGTAGAGCAAGCCGCCATCTGATACGGAAATTTCAATTACCTTATCTGTGTACTTATCATTGGAAATAGCGATTGTTTTATGTTTGAAGTTTGCTCTTATGTGTGAGACGAAAGAGTCAAAATTAGTTAAAAAATTCTCTCTTTCACTAGAGAGAGATATTTTCTTTTTACTTTTTTTGTTATGTTTTCTTATTTGTGTTGGTTTTTCCGATATATGGTTTTCCGACTCCTGGAATTCGGGGTACGGGTTTTCAGTAGTCGGTATAAGTGCATTTGTAACTTCTCCCTCGGAGTCAAAAATCCATGTAGTTTCAAATTGTCCATTATTGCCTCTAGTTTGTATCGTTACTAAAAAATCTTCGTCTTTGAGTTCTTTAATTGTTTTTCTAACTGCGTCTCGTCCCTCTTTCATATTTTTAAGAATAAATTCAAAGTTTAGTTCAAACCCATCCTCATGTAATTCAAGCCATGCACCCATGCCTTTTGCCTTTAATGATATATTAGGGTTAGCTAATAATTCTCTGCTAACAGTTGCATATTTAGCTTTTTTCTTTTTTAGTCTTATTTTTGCCATTAGTCAGCCTTATTTATTGCTGGTTGTTCAAGTTTTATAAATAAGTCTTTGAGGTGTTCGGTACGGTAATATATTTGGCGTCCTACCTTAATAAAAACTAACAATCCATCTTTACGATATTTTGACTGCGTTGTTCTGGGAATAGGCAAAAAGCCATTAATCCCTTTTTCTGTTTCTTCTATTGTGTAATAGTCTTTCATATTTATCCTTAATATATTTAAGTATATTTAATAAAAAATATATAAAAACTATTATATGTTAATAAAAATGACTTGTCAAGAGTTTTGTTAATATATAATAGTATTTAATGTATAATTTAGTAATTATTATTAATATTTAGGACTTATTATGACCTATGAACAACTAATGGTAGAAATTTTTCAGTTTTCTTCCCCCACTTACTATAAATGGAAAAAACATGAAAATAGACCTATTTTTGATTTGTTAGAATATGCATTTTCAAAATCTGATTTGGAAGAATGGATAGAGAATAAAAAAATTGAAAAATTTGAGATCTTAAAAGAGCAAGAAGCAGTTCTACAATATGCTGCTGTTCAATATCTAAATCTCTTCATCGGACAACATGGAACGGGAAGTATCGGCAAAAACTTCATGGATCTCTATTTTAATGTTTTGGTTCACTCCAAAGATAATATGGCTAATCAAAGTGTATTTAAACCGTTTGAAATACAAAAATCCTCTTTGATCTATTTAACTAGACACAATACATCATATCAAGCACCAGATAATGAGTTAGTTCCTAAGCTAGAAGCAGGTATTGAGTTATTGAGTGAGTTTGATTGTTACATTAATCAGTTTTTACAGTCTAATATCATGCAAAATTTTAAGCCTATGCTCCATTTAATACAAACAAACAAATTTGATGAAAATCAAAAATCAGAGGCACTACTGCATATCATATTGTTTCATCTATATTATTATCATCAATCCAAAGATCAAAAAGAGAAAAGAGAGTTATTTGTAGATATTATTGAAACACTCCAATTATCCTCAAAGAAAAGTGATACTAATAAACAATCTTTAATGATATTAGATGAAAGTACTTCTTTGGATGCTTTACTAAAGACAGATGTTGATTTAATAGAAAAGAACATTGATAATATTTTGTTGGCTATTGAAAAGGCTTGATAGTTTAAATTTAAACGTAAATTTTTTAATTAAAGTAGAGTAAAAATGAAAGAAGAAGAAGTTAAAAGATTAGCACCAACTTACAGTACATTAAGGCAGCTTTATACATTGTCTGGGAATCAGTGTGCATTTCCTGGTTGTACTAATCCGATGTTTGATATGAATGGTAATTTTGTAGGACAAGTATGTCATATTGAGGCTGCATCAGAGGGGGGAGAAAGATTTAATCCTGATATGTCTAATGAACAAAGAAGAGATTATGATAATTTAGTTCTTTTATGTCATTCATGCCATATTGAAACAGATAAGGTTTATAAATATCCTGTAGCAGAAATGAAAAAAATTAAAAGAGATCATGAAAAATCATGCACACAATGGATAGATAATCAAATAGATAAGATGTATAATTCTTTTCAAGATGTGACAAAAACTAAAACTTCTAAAGAGGTAGTTTCTTTATCAGACCTTTATATTACTGTCGATGGCAAAGAATATCGAAATCATGATGAAATATTAGAAGATGTGGCAATTTTTAATAGAGAAATTAAAAAATTTATTAGATTGACTCCTGGTGCAATTAATCTGTTCAAGATAGCCTTTGAAAGATCATCAACAGA
>DSDW01000161.1 GCA_011048515.1 Campylobacterota bacterium
GATCTTGAGCAATTTGATGCGTTTGATGTACTGCTGATCGGTTCATCGACCTGGGGACAGGGGGATCCCCAGCGCGACTGGGTGGACCCTCTCTATGCGTTGGAAAATGAAGCACCTGATTTCAGCGCTAAGAAGGTGGCTTTCTTCGGGGCGGGTGACCAGGATACCCATGGGGAAGAGTTTATCAGTGCCCTGGGAAAAATGAAGGATATCTTCAGCCGGCTCGGTGCCGATACGGAGTATGGATACTGGTCTGCCGAGGGGTATACCTACACCTATTCGCAGGCTGAGAAAGATGGCAGGTTCTGCGGTCTGGCGATCGATGATGTCAACCAGGCAGAGCTTACCGAAGAGCGAATTAACAGATGGGCCGAACAGCTGAAAAATGAAATAGGTATCTAGCAACAAATTTGTCGGAGTTTGTCACAGATCGTACAGGTTCCGTTTTGTTTGCCATGGAGTAAAAAATGCATAGTTTGTCGAAAGGATTTACAATGGGTAGGTTAAAAGAGTTTCAGACGCTGACCGATGCTGAAGATTATTTTGATTTTTTTGATCTTGAGTATGATGAGAGACTGGTCTACGTCAAACGTTTTCATATCATGAAAAAATATGGTGAAATGATAGAAAAGGCAAAAGGGCATGATCTTGGCAGTGAGGAGAAGTTGTTGGCGTATTACAAATTTGCGTTGATCACTGTCTACAAGAATTTTGAGAACGGCTATGCACCGTCTGCCGCCGAAGTTTGGGATACATTCGGAAAGCCGAGCGCGTGCAGCACCTGTTCGACATCAGCCACATGTAACGAAATAGAGGAGGTAAGCCATGGCGTACACGCATGCACAAGCCAAACAGATCTCCGCTTCGACTAAAGATGAGATACTCCCGGTCTTTCATATCGGGCAGAGGGTACGCATCACGAAACCGATAAGAAATGACGGCTCCAACCCTTTTCATGCTCCCGATGCGATATTGGTCCAGCCCGGCGCGGAAGGATATGTCACGCATATAGGGGACTGGCTGCAGGTGATACGTATCTATGAGGTGCACTTTATCGAGGAGGGGTCTACCTACGGGTGCCGCGAAGCAGAACTGTTAGCCATCGATGATCTGGACGGATACGATGAAGTAGAGGAAGAACTCAGGTGGCTGAGAGAACACCGTGCGAAAAAAGCCGCCCAAAAAGCAGCAAGGCAATCTCAAAATAAAGGAAGCGATGACTGAGTTTTGTGTATTGGCAAGGAGTTTTGTATCTGCTGCAGGTACAAAACCCCATCTATTTTAAAAGGAGAGAATCAATGACAACAAGAGTAGAGATCATGAATGATTTTTTGGCGATCAATGTAACACCGGGGAAAACGATCCAGGACATTGTGGAGGCATCAGGTTCTGCATTGCCGTTCGGGTGCAGAGACGGTGAGTGCGGTACCTGTGTAGTGCTGATAGAATCTGGGATGGAGTATCTCAGTGACATGACAGATAAAGAGAAAGCCGTGATGCAAACGATCGGTGAAAGCAGCCCCAAAGCACGTCTCGCCTGCCAGATGAAGATCACCAAACCAAGCGGGCTTGTACGTATCAAATACTAATCTTTCTCCGGGATTTTCCGGAGAGAAGCAGTCATTTTTAAAGAGATTTTCATGATCTTTTTCACGATGACTCTCCTGTTCCTGAAAAAAGATTCATTTTTGTGCACTCTGGAACAAAATATGTATAGTATTCAATGTAAAATGAGTGATATATTACCTACAAGAGGATACCTATGGCAGTAAAATAGGTCTTTCATCTCAAACAAAAACAGATACCGCGTCTCTCTATGCAGACATGGTTGCCTTTGCTGCAGTGTTCACTTTCGGACCTGGAAAAACATATACAGAATATCGCCAATGAAAACCCCTGTCTGGAAGTAACTTCCGGTTTTGAGGTAGCGGAAAGTTCGTCAAGCAGTACACATCAGGCATATCTATCCTATCAAAACCGCGTCTCCAATGCATCAAGTGATGAGATAGAGTGGATGAGTATCTCGACCCAGTCACTTTATGAAAAACTGGATGAACAGATCGCCGCACCGCTCTTCCCTACACCGATCTCTCAGAAGATTGCAAAACAGATCATCTTTTATATCAGTGACGAGGGGTATTTTGAAGGAGACGTAGAGGAGATCGCCGTACAGTGTCATGTCTCAGCAGCCCAGGTCGAGTCGGTCAGACAGCGTTTTGCCTATCTTCAGCCTTACGGGGTGGGGGCAAGGGACTATAAGGAGTCATTTTTGTTCCAGCTCAACGAGTTTGACCTGGATGATGATATGAGTCTGCTGCTCAGTGCGATGATCATACGGTTCGAATCCCTGGAAAAGTTTATCAGCCATCCAAGATTTTCCGAAGCAAAAGAGGTACTAAAGCGCCTTAAAAACCCTCCGGCGATCAAATATATGGCAAGCGAACCGCCTATCCTGCCTGAGCTTTTCGTCCATTTTGACGAAGATGGACTGACGATAAAAATGAACCATGCATTCTATCCGGACCTCAAAGTGACACAGATCGACAAATATGAGAACTTTGCAAAGCAGAAGTTCAAAGAGGCAAGGGAACTGGTCAACCTCCTGGATCTGAGAAAAAGTACGCTCTATAATATTACCCTGGTACTGATAGAGAAGCAGTATCCGTTTTTTATGGGAGGATCGTTGAAGCCTTTGAAACTCCAGGATGTTGCTGAGGAGCTTGGATTTAATGAGTCGACCATCTCCCGTGCAATCAATGGGAAGTATCTGGAGACAGAGCAGGGTATTTTCTCTTTCAAGGAGTTCTTCTCCAATGCGATCGGCAATGTATCCACGGCCGAGCTCAAAGCATTTATCCAAAGGTTGGTTCAGGGTGAGGATAAAAACAAGCCCTATAGCGACAAGGCGATCCATGAGATGCTTGAAGCACGTTTCGGCATCCAGATGGTACGAAGATCTATCGCCAAGTACAGACAGGAGCTGGATATCCCTTCCTTCAAGGAGAGGAAGTTCCTTTATCAGCTTGAGATGCTGTAATCGCTTTCGACTCCCGGCTTAACTCGCCGGTGTGTCTTCAGCAGTGAAGCTCGCTGCAATGTGGGGAGCAGCCTTCCCGACTGCTGAGTGGGAGAGAGCATCTTCGTTGGTCTCACCTGTACGGATACGCTCTACTTCCACGACCGGTGTGACCCACATTTTTCCGGAACCTTTTTCCGAGTTTCTGGCATTGTCCCGTATCGCTTCTTTTGCAACCTCTTTGAAGTGATCATTGGAGACGACAATATCGATCCTGATATGCTCCTCTATCTCTTTCATCGTATCAATGAATTTCCCTTTTCCTTTGACCTTGCTCAACGTAACCCCTTCTATCTCTGAGGCTTTGAGGTCTTCGAGTATATCTTTGACGCATTCCGTGTTGATAATAGCAGTGATTAAATACATTTTTCTTCCTTTTGTTTGATGTATCTCTCCTTATGCAAAAACTGTTCCCGAAATGACATTCGAAGCAAAATCCATAACAATTTTGTCGCTACAGCCTGAATCAGACAATTTTGTATGGATCATAGCGGTGTATTGAGGATCATGGTAGAACAGAATTTGCATGAGCATTACAAAATGAACATAAAGGAATCTGTCATGGCTAGAAATGATCTTATCGGAGGTGCTCTGTGGGAGGAGTATTCCCAGGAGGTACAAAGGAGAATGGATAATCCTGCAAATATGGGAGAGATCACACAGGAAGAGGCCGGAGAAAACAGGCTTGTGATCGCGGATTTCGGTGCAGAGAGCTGCGGTGATGCGGTGAGGCTTTACTGGCTGATCGATCCGAAAGACGAACGGATCATCAGGAGCAGGTTCAAGAGTTTCGGTTGCGGTACAGCGATCGCGAGTTCGGATATGATGGCGGAACTTTGTATGGGGAAAACCGTTGACGAAGCAGTCAGGATCACAAATATCGATGTGGAAAAGGCGCTTCGGGATACACCGGATATCCCTGCAGTACCGGGGCAGAAGATGCACTGTTCGGTGATGGCGTATGATGTGATCAAAAAAGCCGCATCTATCTATAAAAATGTGGATATGGAGAGTTTTGAAGAGGAGTTTATCCTTTGTGAATGTGCACGAGTCACCCAGGAGACGATACAAGAAGTGATCCGGCTCAACAGGCTTTCCACCCTTGAAGAGATTATCCACTATACCAAAGCGGGTGCGTTCTGCAAGTCCTGTGTCAGACCCGGAGGACATGAAGCAAAAGATCTCTATCTGGCGGATCTTCTGGCTACACTGCTTGAAGAGCGGGAAGCGCAGGAGAGGTCACGCAAGATCATTGAAGCAAAGGGCGACGGATCGTTTGAATCGATGGGGCTTGTGCAGAAGATCAAATCAGTCGAATCTATCCTGGAAGAGTATATCCGGCCTACGCTCAAAGCAGACGGCGGAGATGTAGAGCTTGTGGATATCAAAGAGGTGGATGAGGTGTTTGAAGTATTGATCAAGTATCGTGGAGAATGCATGAGCTGTTCGATGAATACCACTACAACACTTGCGGGGATCGAAGATATGCTCAGGTTCAAACTCAAAGCACCGCTGAAAGTGATCGTGGTCTGATGGCGTATGCAACCAGAGAGGGGACTTTCGCCTATCTAAAGAAGTTTCCAAAATACAGCAGAGATTTCTTCCGCTTTACCGGAGAGTACTTCGTCTCGTCACTGGGGCTTGGTACTTTCCGCAAAGAACCCTACAGAGAAGAGAACTATGTGATCAGCTACAAGGATTCGGTAAAAACCGCCATAGAAAACGGGATCAACGTGATCGATACGGCGATCAACTACCGCTATCAGGTGAGTGAAGAGGAGATCGGCGAAGCACTCCGGGAGATGTTTGCTGAGGGCAAAGTCAGGAGAGAAGCTCTGGTCATTGCTTCAAAAGCGGGATTCATCCCCCTTGAGTTCCCTTTCCCTGAAAACCCTTATGCATGGATCGAAGCGCATATTGTGGATAAAGGATTGGCTGCGAAAGAGGAGGTGGTGATCGACCAGCACTGTATGAGCCCGGAGTTTCTGCGGTGGAGTGCAGAAAAGTCACTGGAAAACCTCGGGCTGGATACCCTGGATATCCTCTACCTGCACAACCCCGAAACGCAGTTGGGCTATGTCGAGAGGGAGGTAGTACTCTCGCGCATCAGGGAGGCATTTAAGATGTTTGAATCACTGGTGCAGGAAGGGAAGATACGGTCATACGGGATCGCATCATGGAATGCCTTTTTGTACGAGGAGGGGCATACCGAGTATCTGAGTCTTTCTGAGATCGTCAAGATCGCGCAGGAAGCGGGCGGTCCTTCCCATCATTTCAGGTATCTGCAGGTCCCATTCAATTTGGCAAAGCCTCATGCCTACAGTTACACCAATCAAAAGGGACCGGATGGCAAGTACTATACTTTGATGCAGGCAGTACACGGGTACGGGCTTGGGTTGTTCGCCTCCTCCCCGCTATTGCAGATGCATCTTTTTAAAGGAAAGTTCAGCGATGAAGTATGTGAGACTTTGAATACGGCAAATGTGACTGATGTTGTTACGGCCTTGCAGTTTGCCAGATCGGGCAATGTGCTGGGTGCACTTTTCGGTTCGATCGAACCGCAGCATATCAAAGAGAATCTGATGCTTGCCTACCTGAACGAGGCAAAACCCGATCAGATAGAGCGTCTGTTTGGAGTCAAAGATGTTATATGATGTAGTCGTGGTCGGCAGTGGTATATCCGGCCTATATGCCGCACTCTATGCCAAAAGAAGCGGCGCAAAAGTGGCTGTAGTGACCAAAGCAAATCCCATGCGTTCCAACTCCGCAGTGGCATCAGGCGGTATCAATGCGGTGATCAATCCGGGCGAATATGACTCTTACCTGAAACATGCGGGCGATACGATCGCAGGTGCGGATGGACTGGTGCATGAACAGAATATCAAAAAAATGTGCGAAGCGGCTCCCCATATCGTGCAGGAGCTTGCCCAGATGGGGGTCGGATTTGATACCAGAGAGGATGAGACGATCGCACAGCGTCCTTTTGGCGGAGGCAGTGCGGTACGTACCTGCTATATCGCAGACAGGACCGGTGCTGCGATCGTGATGTCTCTGTTGCAACAGTGCCGCAAGGCAGGGATCACCCTGCTGACAAACTATCAACTCCTGAATATCATCAAGCATGAAAAGAGACTGGCAGGTATCAGTGTATTGCGCCGGTCCGATTCTCAGGTCATCGCTTTGGCCTGCAAGTCACTGGTGCTTGCAGGGGGCGGATATGCCGGGGTCTACCGAGGGCATTCCACCAATGCCCAGGAGAGTTCAGGCGATGTGATCGCTGCGGCATTCAGGGCAAATATCCTGCTTTCGAATATGGAGTTTGTACAGTTCCATCCCACTACGCTGAAAACCAACGGTGCCTTGATCAGCGAAGCGGCAAGGGGAGAAGGGACATACCTGGTGGATGAAACGGGTAAGAGGTTTACCGACGAGCTCCAGACCAGGGACAAACTTTCCCGTGAGATCATCGGGCATATAAAAAAAGGGCATAAAGTCTTTCTGGACTTCAGGCACCTCGGTGAGGAAGCGATCGACAGGAAGCTGCCCTCGGCAAGAAAGATGGCGCTCAATGCTGCGGGTATAGATATCACAAAAGAGCTTCTTGAGATCACCCCCTCAGCCCACTATACGATAGGCGGGATATGGACCAGGCCGGATACGTCTACGACAATGGATGGTGTATTCGCCTGCGGGGAGTGTGCGGTGACGGGTGTCCACGGGGCTAACCGCTTGGGCGGCAATTCGCTTTTGGAGGGAGCCTATTTCGGCAGGATAGCAGGGTATGAAGCAGCAAAAACAGCCTATAAAAAAGATTATCTTCCTATTGATTATTCTGAAGTGGAAAAAGATATGAACCGTGTTGAGCTTATTATGGAGGGGGAGAACAGGTTCAATATCAATGCGATGAGAATAAGTCTGGGAGAGATGCTGTTTAGAAATGTGGGGCCGTTCCGCTCGGAAGAGACATTGGGAGACGCGATCTCGTATGTGACCTACCTCAGAGGCAAGCGTTACGGTCTTAACTGTATCAATAAAGAAAAAGAGAACAATGTCGAGCTCTCTTCGATACTGGAGTTCCACAATGCGCTTTTCATTGCAGAAGCGATAGCAAACAGTGCTTACCGTCGAAAAGAGAGCAGGGGAGTACACTACAGAAGTGACTATCCAATTCAGGACAACAAGCATTTTAACGTTGCATCTTATGTACGAAAAATGGGGAAAGAGTTTATGGATATCACCTTTGAAAACGCAGTTAAGATCGATATATGGCACGCGATCAAAAAAATTTTAATCACACTGAAAGGATAAACAATGGCAAAAGTAATGTTAAGAGAAAATGATGAAGGGAAGGTGCTCTTTTATGTGGCAAAAAAGGATATGGAGGAGATCATCGAGTCGCTGGAGTTTGACAGTGACGAAAAGTGGGGCGGAAATATCAACCTGACCAATGGAGATGTATGGTTCATCTCACCGGGTCCAAAAAATCTCCCGGACGAGGTGAATGCAAAGATGATCAGCAGAGGGGATGATTGATCCTCCCCCCTCCATCTCAAAACACTATACCTCTCTCTTTTTTTCGGCATCCATGAGTTACAAACCGTAATAGAGCGAAGAAGGCAGATAGTAGTAGATCAAGCATGAAGCCAGAGTTGTGTTACATAGTTTAAGATGTGATTTACTATCAAAACAAGACATTGTCTATTTCTCCTTTCATATGATTTCACTCTCTGGATGCAATTTTTATTCTAGAGTTCTATTGCGTATTTTTTGATCTTGTAACCGATCTGTCTGGGTGTCATACCCAACTGTTTGGCTGCTTTTGTCTGGATTCCCCTGTTTTCTATGAGCGCTTTGAGGATAGCTTCTTTCTCTATCTCCTGCAGACTGTTTTTGGTTAGAGAAGTATGTTCTTCTTCTATGCTTTTTGAAATACTATTGCTTGTATCTGGATGTTCGGTTGTCTTTGTCTGTGTCCCTGTCTCTACCGTCTCTTGCGGCATATGCATCTTTTGAAAATTGAAAGGCATGACATGGTTGAGCATCTCCGGCTGCAGTTCTCCTTGCGGACAGATCAGTACGATACGTTCCATCGTATTTTGAAGCTCCCTGATGTTCCCCGGCCATGGGTATTCCAGGAGGATCTCCAGTGCCGCTTTTGAAAAATACATCTCTTTGTGGTGTTCCCGCATATATTTCTTCAGATAGTGTTCGATAAGCAGCTGAATATCCTCATAGCGGTCGCGGAGAGGGGGAAGGTTGACAGGGATGACATTCAGCCGGTAGAAAAGATCTTCCCGAAATGCTCCCTTTTTGACCATCTCTTCAAGGTTTCTGTTGGTTGCAGCTACCAGGCGTACGTTGGTTTTGATCGTTTTTGTTCCCCCTACACGCTCAAACTCTTTCTCCTGCAGGATACGGAGCAGTTTCACTTGCAGTGCCGGCGTGATATCTCCGATCTCATCAAGAAACAATGTCCCCCCGTCTGCCAGTTCAAACCGCCCTTTACGCATCTCTTTGGCGTCAGTAAAAGCCCCTTTTTCATGGCCGAAAAGTTCTGACTCCAGCAGCGTTTCACTGATCGCTGCACAGTTAAGCTTGATAAAGGGTCCGTTCTTTCTCGGACTGATATTGTGTACGGCCGCGGCAATGAGCTCTTTTCCTGTACCGGTTTCTCCCCGTACCAGTATCGTGGCATCCGAAGGTGCGACAGTTTCAAGTATGCTGAAAATCTGCTGCATGACGGTGCTTTTCCCGATAATGTTCTCAAACTTGTAGTTGCTTAGCATTTCATCCCGGTAATAGGTCTTTAGATCCTGGATATCCTCTTTCTCTTTTGAAAAGCGTCTATGGACATTGAGCGCCCCCAAGGAGATCGATCCGAGTATCGTCAGCATTCGTACAATTTCATCAAAGTCCAATGGGGCCTCTTTCCGGAGGTTAGCGGAGATCACTCCTACGACACCGTCTTTTTGGATGATCGGTACAGCGACATAGGAGATCAGCGAGGTATGGAGTGCCCCCATTTTATTGAGATAGTTGATATTGTTATGGATATTTTCGATGACGATGGGTTCTGCACTTTTTGCTGCCAGACCGGTCGCACCTTCTCCTATTTTGTAGATCGCCATACTTTTTTGTTGCGGAGTCAGATCGATCGAGGCATATGGTTCGAGAAGTGTTTTGTCATCGTTCAGCAAAAAAAGCGCACAGCGGTCAAGGTACCCGTGGTGTTTGAGCATACGCATCCCTTTTTCGATGCTCTCTTTGATATTTTCAGAACTGCTGAGAAGCACAGCGATATCATAAAGCAACTCTATCTCTTTATAGGCGAACATCAGAGAACAGGCACGGCACTCTTCGGGAAAATCTATTGGTAACATCTTTCTCACTTTTGTATGGAATGTTATACAGATAGTACCATAGAGAAAAAATATTTTGAACATTGTATTGATTAAAAAATAAACACTCTATTGTATTGTATATAGAATGGATTTTGCATAGGCTTGATCAAAAATGAGGAGACGATGATGTATATTACAGTACATGGAACCAAAACAGCACTTCTTGGCAAAGAACAATCTGTCGGCAACGAGGCTCCGGCAGCCCGTATCACCAGGCTTGACGGCTCACAAAATGTGATAGGAATGATCGCACCGACCGTGCAGCTTCTTATCGCTATCCCGTCACTCAAGACCGAAGTCTGTTCTCTGGGTGCAAAGAAGTTCAATGCGTTAATAAAGGAGGTTCCAAAACTTACAACCTATATGATCACTACCGATGATAGAGATTTTGTGAAAGAATATGCAGAAAAGGAGTCTATTGACAGCGCTGAGATAGTGATCGATACCGAGAGAAACTTTGCCAAAAAATACGGTCTTCTGATCTCAGAGGGAAAACTCAAAGAGAGGCTGGCAAGAGCAGTCTTTGTGATCGATAGAGACGGGCGTATCGTCTATAAAGAAGTGGTCCCGGAGATCGTAGATGAAGTAGACTATGATGCCTGTATCGAGGCGGTCAGAAATACCCTCAACATCAGGAAAAAAGGTCACACACATGAATCATGGATGTCTGTATAGAACACTTTTTGCATCATGTATTATGGAGACGAAACCCGGCAGGTATATCGGATATTACGTTCGGGAGTGTTCATCAGATAACAGAAACAGAGTGGAGCAAGAGAGATGACAGAAACGCACAAAGCGATGTATGAAGAGGTCAGGACATTACTCGCTGCCCATGCAGCAGATCGTTATGCGAGTGAAGTGGTGGCACCGATGGTTGCCTTGAAATCCCTGGAGATGAACCATCTCTATGAAGATCTGGGAATGCAAAGCAGGAGTGAGATGGGGAAATTCATGATGAAGCACTTTCCCTCACTCGCACAGAATAAACCCAAAGAGAAACTCTGGAAGAAGTATCTCTATGATGCGATAGGAGAGATCGCACCCGCATGCGCGACCTGCGATGATCAGCTTACCTGCTTTTCGTGTCTGGTCGAGGAAATGCATACTTGATCTATACTGATAAAATAATCTGAGATGTAAAAAGGAAGGGCAATGTTAAATCCGAACAATAAAACACATGTTATTCGCAGTGTGATGAAAGCGATCTATAATCTCAGTGACGAAGAGAATTACAGCGTATATGATGCAGAAGATATCGCATCATATCTTGGATTGAAACAAAAGATTGTAGATGAAACGATAGCCATATTGTGGGACGCAGGTTTTTTGGTTGAATGTATGACACGTGAGGATGACGGGGCGGCTACCTATTGTCTGACCGACAGGGCGATCGATCTGGTAGAGATGGGTTGAAACCGGAAGCCCAGTGCAGGGGTGGAAGTCTTATGGCTTGATATGTTCTGGATCTTTGTGATCGGGATGTTCTTCTTCCTCTCTGCTCTTTCCATATTCAAGAAGCGTTCAAATTAGGCGAGGTCGTTTACGCGCATTATGCATCCCGCGGATTCAACGGTCAGTTCTCCGGTTGCATTCAGGGGGAAGATGCCAACCCCTCATCTATCTGCGCAAGCGCCAGATCTTTGGCATTTTCCTCCTCTTTTGCGCTCCACCAGTACTCGATGATCTGCTGCTCTATGCTTCCCAGCAGATTCACAGGCAGATTGGCAAAGACTTCGCAGGAGCTGATCTGCTCTTTGTGGAGGTGCCTCTCTTTTGCCAGTTCGTCGATCAACTCCCGGATCGATTTTTCGATGTCGGTGGGTTCGGGAAGAGGTGTGCCATCGGCAGGCTGAGGGATGATACGGGCATAGTCGATCCATGTTCTGATCTCCTCTTCCAGGTAGGGGTATCCATAGACCCGGTAGCATAATATACGGTTCGGTCCATATAGGATCGTATCGCTCTCTTCAAGGATATCAGAGACGGCAGGTACCCCCTCAAGCAGATAGACTTCGATACGCTGGTCCTCTCTCAGTGTGGAAGCGCGCTCAAAAGCATCTCTGGAGAGTTTAATCAGTTCGGCTTTGCGTTGTTCTTGTTTCATTGTTGTCTCTGATGATGCATTTTGTTGTGAAAATCCCACAGGCGCCTATAGTTGCTGTCCAGTTCTGAGAGCATACTGTCGATCACTATGAGATTGTCCATTTTTGTATATCTTTCGTTGGGGAACCGGGTATACCACTCTGTCATTTCATTTTTGAGTGCTTCTCTTTTTGCGATCGTTTTCATGATCAGCTGTTTGAGCTGATGCATCTCTTCTGTAATGATCTCACGCATGGCTACACCCGCATTGGCAGTCACCCGAAGCCGTTCCCGGATCAAGGTACTCCGAAGCATTTGAAGGGTCAACCCGGATAAACCGGTTTGCTTTGAGTCCTTCGACTATCTTGCTCAAAGGCATACGCTCTTTTCCGATATGGTAAACATCAATGCCGTTGTCTATCATTGTCTTAAAAGGCCCGTCCCCCAAAAAAGCGTAGGTGACCTTTTTTACCTTCCACGCTATGAGCGCTTCAGCGGTTTTGATGCCGTTGCCGCATCCGGGGTTGTCTCTGAAGTCAAATGCGTCTTCTTTTTCATCATAGAGTGCGAAGACCGATGCATTTCCGAACAGATGCGAGGATCGTGCACTGAGATACTCTATATCTACAGGTATAGCCAACATATTTTTTCCTTTTTACGTCATTTTACGAAGAAGATGCAAGAAGCGTTCCAACAAAGTTTCTGGAATGAAACTTGTATCTCTTTCCGTAAACATCCAAAAGCGATAAAGGAGAGACCATGATCACACAGTTTGATAAAGGGGTACGTGCCTATGAAAACAAAGCCTATCCTGCCGCCTATCAGCATTTTGAAGAAGCGGCATCCGAAGAGAATAGGGATGCGATGGTAAATCTTGCCCTGATGCACATGAAAGGTGCCGGATGCGAAAGAGATCTGCAGTCGGCTGAAAAGTGGTTTGAAAAGGCGGCATCACTGGGACATACGCATGCGATGATGAGCCTTGCCCATTTCTATGAAAAAGGTATGGACGGGAAGCCCGATAAGGAGAGGGCGCTGAAGTACTATCTTCAGGCAGCCGATCACGGGGTGGCCGATGCCCAGCTCAAGGCGGGGATGATCTTCAGGGAACAGGGGGAAATCTCCAGGGCGATGCAGTATCTGATCACCGCTGCACATAACAACAACCCGCAGGCACAGGCGCTCATTACCTATGTAAGCAATGCAGGGTTAGATGAGCGCACTAACGAGATGTTCAGATCCCTGGATGAAGCCAGACAGAAAGCATTGGTAGAACATATGATTGAAACCAAGATACGTCCTACGCTGGAGGCGGACAGCGGAGGGATCGAGCTGATCAACTATGTCGCAGGAGCAGTTCCTCAGGTATGGCTGAACTATCTTGGGGCCTGTTCGGGATGCCATCTTGGGTCTACTTCGACGGCGGACATGCTTCTTGACCGGTTCGAGGCATTGATCGACAAAAATGTCGTACTTTATCTGATGTGACATTTCTGTTCCGGTGGAACGGAAGTTGCATACTTTAAAGAAGAATTTCAGAGCACAAGTGCGAGGGCACGCCGCCGAGGTGAACTCAGCGTTAGCGTAGCTTGAGAAGCTTTGCTTTGAAAGCGTATATATTTAATAAAAAAGGAGTAAACAATGGCAGTGATGATTACCGATGCGTGTATCAGTTGTGATGCATGTGCGCCCGAGTGTCCGGTGGCAGCGATTTTAAATGATGAGAGTGAAAAAAATCCCTATGCGGGTGAGTACTTCTATGTCAAACCCGAGACATGCGTAGAGTGTGTGGGGCATGCCGACAGCCCGCGATGTGCAGAGGCATGTCCGACGGAGGGGGCGATCGTATGGGATATGCCGTATACGGCTGACTTCGAAGCCTACTATGCGGCAGGCCACGAAGAGGGAAAATATCTGATCAGGGATCATAAGAAAAAGGGGCTGATGCTGCCTTCTGTGAAATCACAGGCTTTTATGGAAGCGATCGGTATGGATCTGCGTGAATCCCATGCTGATGTGGCAGCATCATTTTAGGAGTAGAGGATGATTATTGCTTTTGCATCGTCAACCGGAGAAAAGATCGATCAGCATTTCGGCTGGTCAAAATATTTTTATCTCTACCGTATCGATAAAGCGGGGGCAGAGTTTCTCCGGAGTATCGATGCCGAAACGGATCTTGAAGATGAGCATGAAAAGCTCAGCTTCAAGATCGAAGCGCTCGTCGAAGCGGATATCATGTACTGTACTCAGATCGGGCCGAAAGCGTCCCAGATGGTGCAGGCAGCAGGTATTCACCCTGTCCGTGCAGCCGAAGGCGAAGCGCTGAAAGATGCGATCGGCAATGTGGTCGAAATGCTCAATACGCAGCCGCCGATATGGCTGCTCAGAGCGTTTCACAAAGCCCGGCAGAGGAGTGCATAAGATGGCAGTAGTGATCACTGAGAGCTGCATCAACTGTGATGCGTGTATCGAAGAGTGTCCGGCATCGGCTATTGTAAGTGCGGATGAGTCGCCATTGAGCGGCGGTGAGCATACCTACGTCAAACCTGAAAAGTGTATCGAGTGTGTGGATGCGGCTGTACCAAAGTGTGCCGATGTCTGCCCGACCGAAGGGTGCATCGTCTGGGATATGCCATACACAGAAACGTATCATGATCATTTCGTTGACAGTGATGATTATGTGATCCGTGTGCACAAGAAAAATGGGATCATGTCCCCACGGGTATCGCCAAGACCATTTAGAGAGCATATCTCTATCACCGATCGAACCAACCGTGTGAGTGTCGGAGAGACACTTAAACTTTATAATCCGTAATTTAAAGCGTGCGAAAAGTCGCACAAGAGCACCCCAAGGGTACTTCCTGCGGGCGCCCTCCGCTGACAAGCATTAAAATGCAGTGCAAGCGAAGCACTAAATGCTGAGTCGTAGGACGACCGCGTGGGTCGGGACTTTGTTCCGATCCAAATTAGCATAAAAAAAGGAGTCAATAATGTCAGTCATTATCGATGATACGTGTATCATGTGTGATGCGTGTCTGCAAAACTGTCCGGTCAATGCGATCGTAGACGATATGCATAACCCGACAGGAGAGAGCCGCTACTATGTGCAGCCTGAAAAGTGTATCGAGTGTGTCGGTGTGTTTGATGATCCCCAGTGTGCGGCGATCTGCCCAAGTATCGGGTGTATCACCTGGGATATGCCTTATACAAAGGCGTATGAAGAGCATTATATGCAGAGTGATCGATATGCGATCGGTACCAGCAGGAGCGGGAAGCTGCTTTCTCCGTCACACAGAGAGAAAAAATATAGAGAAGATATCCCGCCTGAAGCGCGCGGCGTAGGCAAAGAGGTCCAAGAAGAACCTGAGGCGCTGGAAGCGGGTTAATGATCTATCAGATTGATAAACTATTTGATGTTGCCTGTGCCATCGTGACGGCACAACGGATCGCGGAAAAGGTAATTTCCGCGATCCGCTGTACTATAGGCCCAAAAAGATCTCTTTGGGGCTTGATGCGGACCAGCATCTGCTTTTTAACGGCTTTATGGGCCTACGTGCTTTCAGCTTTTTAAGCGGTTTGCGTGTTTTGAGCGTTTTTAATGATCTGAGGGACCTTTTGGGCTTCAGTGGCCCGCGCCCAAATCTTGACATATCGGTGAACAAAAGCATATTGCCGTGGTGGTCCCAGATACTCCCCTCTTCAAAATAGCCCAAATGACTCCCCGCAAATGCATAAATGTCATTCACGTCGATATAGGCGACCGGTCTGCCCTCAAAGGTATAGAGGGTCTTGCCGTCTTCACTGTAGGCATAAGGGGTTCCATTACGGTCGTAGAAATTCAGTTTCATGTGTTACTCCTTCTAACGTTGTTTGGTTCATTAAATATTGTGACTTAAAAGGCAGGGAAAAGAGAAAAAATACTGCTTATTTTTTCATCATTTGTAGAGACAGTGCCACTATCTATCAAACCGCACCGAAAAGGACCTTCCCTTCACTGTTCTGAAGCGCTTTGATCTCTTCGTAGCTCTTGTCGCTGATTCGAAATGCGGTTCTTTTGATCTCGCTGTAAACTTCATCGATCTTTTCAGCAGGAGTTAGCTTTTTGAGATCACCTTTGAAAAGATCCGCGTGGTCAAGCAGTTCGTTCCATACCGAACTCTCATCCAGGGCAAAGGCATGGAAGGTGAAACCTTCATACTCGAATTTTCCGTCTGCATCCAGATCGGTCACAAAAAGCAGATAAAGGCCATCAGGAGAGAGTACCTCTTTGTATCTCTCAACAAACGGTTCGAAGAAGTCCAGTGTTTCCAGTTCACACGCGATAAAGTCGATCTTGTCAGAATTTGTCGCAAGGATCACCTGTGTTGCCGTAGCTTTTGGCGGTAGCTGTTTGTCTGCAGAGAGTACTTTCCCCGGTGTGATAACCAATGAACCTCTGTATGCGTATGCATTTTTTGCGGTCTTCTCGTTGAATGACGCTTGCCATTGCAGGTTGTTTTCGTAGATGAAATTTTGTACGTTTGACATGGTGTTTACTCCTGATAATAGTGTGTTATTGGAGATGCAAAAACGGTTCCATCTCTCCTCTGGTTCGGCAGGTCCGGTCTATCTCATGTTGGTTGATCATCCTACTTCATTGGTGTAGGCATAGGTGGAAGAGATAGAGCGCAGACGCTCTGCCGCCTTGATAAACGTCTCAATGACATAATCGATCTCCTCTTCGGTGGTAAATCTGGAAAGAGAGAGCCTCATCGCTGTGTGTGCAAGCTCAGGGTCTTCACCGATCGCGGTCATCACAGGGTTGGCTTCAAGGGATTCGGAAGCACAGGCACTTCCGGTCGAAGCAGCGATCCCTTTCCTGTTGAGATCCCAAAGCATCGCTTCGCCCTCTATCCCTTTAAGGGAGATCAAAATGGTATTGGGTGTACGCTGATCTCTCGGTCCTACGATGATCGTATCGGGGATTTTAGCAAGTGCATCTTCCAGCTTATCACGTAGCCTTCTCACTTCTGTGTTCATCTTTTCAAGGTGGTTTACCGCCTGTTTCATCGCCAGTCCCATACCGATGATAGAGGCGACATTGAGGGTCCCCGCACGTTTGCCTCCCATCTGTTCGCCGCCATGTAACAAATTTGGCAGTGTCTTGCCTTTTTTGACATAAAGCCCGCCGATCCCTTTTGGACCATGGAACTTGTGTGCAGAGAAAGTCAGGTAGTCCACATCGACTTTGCTGAGATCTACCGGAACCTTGCCTATGGCCTGTACCGCATCGGTGTGGAAGAGTATCCCTTTTTCCTTGGCAAATCTGCTGACCTCTTCCACCGGGAAGATCATCCCCGTTTCGTTGTTCGCCCACATCATGCTGATCAGTACGGTTTTGTCAGTGACCGCATTTTTGATATCCTCTGCTTTGATCCCGCCGTTTTCATCCACATCCACATAGCTTACATTCACCAGACCGTTGTCACTGAGAAAGTGCAGTGTTTCCAGTATACAGGGGTGTTCGACCGAAGTGGTGACGATGTGGTTCTTCTCGGGATTTTTCAGGATATGTTTGAAGTAGACCCCTTTGATGACAGTATTGTTGCTCTCTGTCGCACAGGAGGTGACAAGAATGTCGTCTTCATCCGGTACGTTCAGTGCATCATACATATATCCCAAAGCTTCATTCAGGTGAGGGCGCACCTCCATTCCGTAGCTGTGCAGAGAGTTCGGGTTACCGTAGTACTCCCCCAAAAACGGCTGCATCTTCATCGTGACCATCGGATCGATCTTTGTCGTTGCGTTATTATCAAGGTAGACTCTCATTGTTGTATCCTTTATGAATTAGACTTTATTTGTCTGATTGCAAATTTTGTTCGAGGATAGGGGTGGCAATAGTTTTCATTATATTTTTCCCTCGATCCGTATCCTGATACGGATTGCATACCGACTGCTGAATTATCAGTGATTTTCAAGTCCAGCGATAGCTGGTATCTGTATCCCATTACGTTATGCTGTAGCATATGCATTCCCGATCAGGAGAGGCTGTGAAAGAACTCACGGAACCGGAGGCTTTAGCCCCGGATTAATGTATCATTGTCTCATAAATTACTTATTTATGCTATCTGGGGCTTGAAAAATTGCCATATTTATCAATTTTTGGTGGGGCTAAAGCCTCCACTTCCAAATCATTACAGGTTCTTTCACAGTCTAAGGAGATCGGGAACGAGCGGAAAATTGATGAATTTATTGGCACTGGAAGTAGTATCATTAGAAACGAGTCAGTAGACCCAGGGATTTATGGAAGAAATGCAGCCTTTAAAGAGGAAGCAGGTGCACTTTCAACTGCTGCTGATATAGAGACAAAAGGCGGTCATAATGCAGCAGTTAACTATGCGGTTACCGAAGCAACAATGAAGGCCGCACAATCCAAAGAGGCAATGGATGGAAATATTCGTGCGTTTGCCGAATCACAAGGAATGGGTAAAAAAGAGACTGAAGAGCTAATTAAGGCATTCCAAAATGGAGGTTCAGCGGCGGCCAAACTAATGGAAGCTGGGATAATTAATGCGGCTGGACAAATGGCTGGAACCATGTCTCAAGCAAAAACAAGTGGCGATCTCAAATCAGTAGATGCGGCAGGAGGTAAAGATGGTTTTGTTAACATGTCAAGAACTCTTTCAGAAGCAAAAACAGCAAGCGATATAAAGTCTATTGAGAGTGCCGGAGGTTCAAAGGAGTATGTTGAGCTATCCAAAACTCAAGCTGAGGCTAAAACAAAAAGTGACCTAGAAAAAATAAGCACTTTTGATAGCAGTGAAGATTATGTTGAAAGTGAAGTAAAAAAGGCTGGAACAGGTGCAGCCGCAGACAAGACCAGATTAGAGCTAGATAAGGATCAAGGGCTTGCAAATAATGTTGTGAATCGTATGGTTGAAGAAGCTGGAAAAGGGTATGTGGGTGCGCAAGCTGATGAGAAAAGAGCCGAGGCAATAAAGCAGTTAATTGAAGTTGGTGCGGTACAGACAAATGAGGAAGGAAAGGCCATTCTTGGTGAGGATGGGCTTCAGGCAAATACGGGGATTCCATTTTCCAAAGCCATGTCATCTTTGGGTGCTCTGGATATGGAAAGAGGTAGGCAAGTAATGCTTGCGGGAACTAGCATGACTATTGATAGGGGAAGAGGTGGAGAAGTGCGTATAACATCAACTTCTGTAGATTCTAACGAAAGAGGTGAAAAACAAGGTTACGAATGGACAGGATACATAGGACCTGCAGCAGCCGGAGTGGTTGCACTTGGAGCGTTGGGCGGGATTAATAGCGGCAGTAAAATGTTTGGGAAAGACGGAGGCTCTATTCAGAAAAAAGGCATAATAGGGGCAGGTTATAGCAAAGCTAGAGAAAGTGTAGGCTCATTTTTTGGAAAGCCTATATCTGATCCCGTCAACGATACCCATAATAACGGCATGTCCGAAAATAACAGCCAGAATAACACCCATCCAAATGGCGACATCAATAAAGA
>DSDW01000157.1 GCA_011048515.1 Campylobacterota bacterium
GTTTTAATGGCTTTTTCTATTTTTAACTCTTTGGAAGTTTATAGGAAATTGGAGGTGAAAGCTCAATAAGGGATATTAAGCTTTTTGGTCTGTTTTTAAGGGATTTTCAACACGGAATCTACGAAAATTCCGTTCGTACTGCATTGCGTAGGTTTAGTACTGCCAAACAGATCCTCCCCATACTACATAAAACGTTTGGTGATACCAAATCTATGTTATGCTGACAAATAAGATACAATATATTCATGCCAACCCGGTAAAGCGCGGCTATGTAGATCGTACCGTTGACCGGAGATCGAGAGGTTCTGATCAGTTCATACATTAGGTATGCACCCCAAGGGCACTTCTTCCCTTACGGTCAGGGCGCATCCCGCAGGCTGGAGCTTGGGGACGAGTTAAATCATAGGTATATGGGAAAATATAATAAGTCCAGGAGCTAATCATTGAAAATGAAGATAAGCATTGCAAGCGATCATGCTGGTTTTGAATATAAAACAGAAATCAAAAAACATCTTATATCAAAAGGGTATGAAGTAACTGATTGTGGAACTCATTCAAATGAACCGGTTGATTATCCCGACTTCATTAAACCAGCGGCAAAATTGGTTTCTATGGGAAAGGCTGAAGTCGGTATCGTTTTGGGTGGCAGCGGAAATGGTGAGGCTATGGCCGCCAATAAAATATCAGGGATCAGATGTGCTGTTTGCTGGAACAACGAATCAGCGAAGCTGGCAAAAGCGCATAACAATGCGAACATGATATCGATCGGTCAAAGGATGGTTACTTTGGAGACAGCCATACAAATTGTGGATACATGGCTAAACACTAAATTTGAGGGAGGCCGCCACATCTCCAGAATAGATAAGATCGAGAAGGAATACTAAACATCTACAGATAAAAAACCAACAAATGGATAAAGAGCGGCCACAATCGCTGCTACGCGTCAATTGTGGCGCCTTAGCCAGGCGCAAGTCATAGAATAAAGGAACATCAAAACACAATGCACATTGAAATAATAAAGGCTTCAGAAAACAACTCTTTGGATCTAGCCATATTGACAGGAGAATTACTCCGGGAGATTATGGATAAGATCAATCTTCAGGTATTTAATTTCAATCAAGAGGAAACACAAAAAAGAGCAGAAGATTTAATCTCAAAAAATCTTTATTTTGTTTTTATAGCAAAAGATCAAGATAAGTCAATAGGGTTTATTTCATTGTATGAAAGCTACGCTTTGTATGCGGAAGGTGCTTATGGAACCATACCTGAACTTTATGTGAAACCGGAATACCGTTCTTTGAACATCGGAAAATTATTATTAAACAAAGCAAAAGAGTTTGCCGTCTCAAAAAACTGGAAAAGATTAGAGGTTACAACTCCACCGTTACCGCAGTTTGACAGAACACTATCATTTTATGAAAACAATAGTTTTGAAATATCAGGTGGAAGAAAATTAAAAACAGACATTGAAGGATCAAAATGAGAGATGTTCGTATTTGCTATGTTGGAGATTCGTTTGTTAACGGTACGGGAGACCCGGGTAAACTCGGTTGGACTGGTAGATTAAGTTCAAGTTCTCAAAATGAGCATAGAGATATCACACACTATAACCTTGGGATCAGAAGAGATACCTCTACCGATATCTTAAAAAGATGGGAATCAGAATGCCAGGCCAGGCTACCTGAACTCTCAGAGAACAAGGTTGTATTCTCGTTCGGTGTAAATGATACGGTTGTCGAAAATGGACACAAAAGAGTTTCATTAGAAGATAGTATCAAAAACACTAAAACTATGCTGATAAGTGCATCAAAAAAGTATGATGTCTTAATGATTGGTATGCCGCCAATTGATGATGAAGTACAAAACAAAGCTATCAAAGAGTTGGACAGTCGATATCAAACTTTGTGCAAGGAACTCAATATTCCCTATCTTTCAATCTATGAAAGATTAATTACTGATACCGTGTGGAGAGATGAAGTTTCATCCAATGATGGTGCTCACCCAAAAGATAAAGGGTATGAACGATTAGCAGATTTTATAAAAAACTGGGATAGTTGGTGGTTTAAAGAGTAACAAATCAGTGAAGCCAATAAAAACCACCGTGAGCGGCTTTTTGATTGTTCATTTTAAACGTTACCTCTCTCTACTACCTATCAGAAAACCTCTATCAACCCTACAACATAATTCGCTATAATGCCGTTTATGAAAAAGCTACTATTAATTATCACACTATTAACGTCATATCTCTCTGCGAATATCAAAACAGTTGTAAGTATCCTTCCTCAAAAAACCTTTGTTGAAGCGATCGGCGGGGAGAAGGTGGAGGTTTCCCTTATGGTAATGCCGGGGAACTCGCCACACACCTATGAGCCCAAACCTTCCCAGATGAAAGAGATCACCAAAGCAGATCTCTACTTCAAGATCGGAGTGGAATTTGAAGAGGTATGGCTGGAGAAGTTCAGCAACCTTAACCCCAGGATGAAGATCGTGGACCTTGCAAAAGGTATAGAAAAACAGCCAATGCAGGCCCATGCACACCATGATGAGCACGAAGAAGAGGAGCACCGCGATGCGCATGCAGCACATGAGCATCACGAGACGCTTGACCCGCATATATGGACAGCCCCGGACAATGTACTGACGATCGCGGACAGTATCTATATAGCTCTCAGCAAAGAAGATCCGGAAAACGCATCCTACTACAAGAAGAACCTAGAGGCCTTCATTGCACAGGTAAAAGAGACCGATGAGACGATCAAAAAGATACTCGCCGATACGCCTGAACATGCAGCATTTATGGTCTTTCACCCGGCATGGGGGTACTTTGCCAAAGCCTATAAGCTGGAACAGCTCCCCGTAGAGATCGAAGGAAAAGCGCCTAAACCCCAGGAGCTCATGCAGCTGATCAAGGAGGCAAAGGAAAACGGAGTCAAAGCGATCTTTACGCAGCCTGAGTTTTCCGATGCTACCGCGAAACTGATCTCCAAAGAGCTTGGGATCAAGGTGATCAAGGTCTCTCCGCTTGCACCCGACTGGTCACAAAACCTGATCAACCTTGCCAATGCGATCGCAGGGAAATAACCCATGGGTGTCATCGATGTTACCAATGTGAGCTTTGCCTATGAGAAGGATCTGGTACTGGAAAATATCAGCCTTACGGTGGAGAAAGAGGATTTCCTCGCGATCATCGGCCCCAACGGCGGAGGGAAATCCACCTTCCTCAAGTTGATGCTCGGTATCCTGAAACCCAACAAAGGAACGGTCAGAGTACTGGGCAAAGAGCCTTCCAAAAACCTCTCCCATATCGGGTATGTCCCGCAGAACACCAATGTCAATACCGATTTCCCCATCAAAGTGATCGAAGTGGTGACGATGGGCCATGTAGGAAGCAAGCGACCTCTATTTGGTTATGGGCAAGATGAGATCGCCTGTGCGATGGGAGCACTGGCACAAGTGGGTATGGAAGCCTATGCCGACTATAAGATTGGTTCTCTTTCGGGAGGCCAGAGACAGAGAGTGATGATCGCCAGAGCGCTCTGCGCACACCCCTCTATCCTTATCCTTGATGAGCCTACGGCCAGTATCGATGTCGCAGGGCAGAGGGATATCTATGAACTGCTCAAGGAACTTTCCAAAAGTGTGACGATCATCGTCGTCAGCCATGATATTTCGGTCATTTTAGAGTATGCCAACAAAGCGGCCCATATCAACAAAACCCTCTCCTATCACGATATCTCCAACAAAGAGAAAACTTTCCCTTCCCATGCCAGAGGCGAGCACTTCTGTGAGGTGGAGCTGCTGCAGATGCTCGGCTCAAAAAGCAGTTGCGACACATCTGAACCCGGGAAAAAATGGAGGACAAAACCATGATCGAAGCACTCTCCTATGGATTTATCCAGCATGCACTGATCGCAGGAGTGCTCGTCAGCCTGGCTTCTGGCATTATCGGCTCGCTGATCGTCGTCAACCGCATGGTCTTTCTCGCAGGCGGTATCGCTCATGCCTCCTATGGCGGCATAGGGATGGCTGTCTTTCTGGGGCTGCCCATCTTTCTTGGGGCCTCCCTTTTTGCTGTCGCAGCAGCGCTGCTCGTCTCGGTCCTCACACTCAAAAAACGCGAACGCATCGATACCTTCATCGGACTGATCTGGGCGGTCGGGATGGCGATAGGGGTGATACTCATCGATATCACGCCAGGATATAATGTCGATATGATGAGCTACCTCTTCGGCTCTATCTTAGCGGTAAGCAGCGAAGACCTCTACTTCATGGGTGCGCTGCTCGGTGTGATCGTTGCGGTCATGCTCTTTTGGTATCGGGATATCCTCGCAGTCTCCTACGACAGCGAATATGCGGCCCTTCGCGGGGTCAATGTACGCCTCTTCTATACGTTGATCCTGATCCTCTCGGCACTGACCGTGGTGATCGCTATCAAGGTAGTAGGACTGATCCTGGTGATCGCGATGCTGACGATCCCTGTTTACATCGCTGAAAAGCTCTCCAACTCACTGGCACAGATGATGCTCTACTCCGGGCTTATCGCCGCCTTTTTCACCCTGACGGGACTGGCGGTATCCTATGCCTACAATCTCACTTCGGGGGCATCCATTATCGTCATTTCAGCACTCGGTCTGGGACTCTTTTTGCTGATAGACAAAGTGAAGAGAGTTTCATGACCTTTTTGAGAACATTCCTTCTCTTTTTCCTTTTCAGCAATGCCGTCTTTGCATGTGCCATGTGCAGGACACAGGTACCTGATGTGGCAGTCTCTATCACTGAACATCATACAGAGGATCACATCGAACTGGAATTTACCTGGAGTTTCAAAAAATATTTTTCCGCAGAAACCCTGCTCGGTTACGACAAAGACAGAGACGGAAAACTGAATGCGTCAGAGCTTGACCAGATCACCACTACATTTACAGAGTATCTTTCACAGGACCATTACCTCACTTTTATCAAATATGTTGAAAATCTCGAAGCGTATGATGCGGCGAACTATCTTGACTTCACGATAAGCCATGTAAAAACCTATTTCGAATCTGACCAAATGCATTTCCAGTACCGTCTATCGTTGTCTCAGAGGCCCCAAAGAGGATATGAGATCTACCTTACTATGTTTGATAAACAGGGCTTTTTCAGGTTTGCGATCGGTGAGGTAACCCTGCAGGAGGCTGAAAACAACTCTACCTTTATATATGCGGGAAATGCCTCGTTCATCCCCCTCTATACCGGGAAGTCAGACAGCGCTCCGCAACACGCAAAAATGTTCCAGAGTGACATGACAGAGAGAGACAATAACGCTACAGGTATTGTAGGCTTTTTAGGTAAGAAACTGGAGCAGACAAGAGAGCATATTTTCGGGCTGGTGAAACAGATCGAGGGCGAAGGCTCCATCATCGCATACTTTTTGCTGCTCTCTTTTTCTCTTCTCTACGGTGTGATCCACGCTTTAGGGCCGGGCCACGGCAAAAGTCTGGTCGCAGCCTATTTTTTGGGAAATAACCGGTCGGTAGTGAAAGCCTTCGGTATCGCCTCTCTGATCGGTGTCGTACACACCTTCTCCGCCTTTCTGCTTACCTTTGTGATCTATTTTGTACTCAATACCTACCTTGCAGCATATTTTTCTGACCTGGAGTCAGTGACCATCAGGATCAGTGCCCTGATCATTATCGTGATCGCACTCTATCTGCTCTATAAAAAGCTGCCGAAAAAAGAGAAAGAAAAGCCTCTCTGGTCTACGGCCCAGCCAGACCGGCATCAAAGCAGCTGCGGATGCAGTGCCTGCCAAAGTACCTCCAGCGATCTTGGGATCATCCTCTCCGCAGGGATCGTACCCTGCCCGGGGACCATTACCATCTTTGTATTTTCACTGAGCCTTGGTGCCTACCTGGTCGGTTTCCTCTCCGCAGTATTTATGAGTATCGGGATGAGTATCGTGATATTCGCGGCTGCCATGCTCTCTATCAAAGTACGTCAGAAAAGCAGCTCCAACCATACATTGCGGACACTGCTGGACTACGGAAGCCTTCTCTTTATCTTTATGCTGGGTGTCACCCTCTTCTTTATGGCTTAGTATGACAACGTGGGCAGAAAATGCCACCCCTTCACACTTCAACAAAAGCTTTTCATAGAAAAGTATACCGACACTCCTCACTCCTCACTCCTCATTCCTCACTCATTGATCGATCCTGCGGGAAAGAGTGCTTGATACGAATCTTACATCTCCCCTCCGCTTTTGATGATATCGATACCGAACTTCTCTCGTAACTTCTGCATCGAATCTGTCAGCCTGGAGGCTTTCTGATCTTCTCCATAATGCAGTATATCGGGTGTGACCCCTCTCCCTTCGGCGAAGTTGGAGAGTGTGAGGTTCAGCTGTATGATCGCATGGGAGGGATGGATATCGATCTGCCGAAAAAGTCCCAGCATCACCTCTTTGGCATACTGTTCGCTGAAAAGCCTGTTGGTGCTGACGGCATCTTTGGATTTGCTCCCATACTCATACCTGATCTTCAGCGCATAGTTTGTCGGCATATGCCCTCCCTTGTAGACAAGAAAAGCAAGGTGTCTACAGAGGATCGTGATACGCCTGCGTATCTCATCACGGTTGGACTGGGGATCAAAGGTCCTGCCTATACCGATAGACTTTTTGGCATGAGAGACAGAGATCCCCTCCTCATCGATGCCGCAGACACGGTTGTAGAGCTGTCTTCCCGGTTTGCCCCAGGAGTAAAAAAGCGCCTCTCTTGCTTTCACATCTCCCAGTGTACGTATCCCGCGTCCCGATAGGCGCTCCTGGTACCCCTTGCCGATACCCGGGAACTTTTCTATGGGAATATCTTTGATAAAGTAATCCACCTCACCAGGATAGATCACCTTGATACCGTGCGGTTTGGCGAACTCTGTGGCGAGCTTAGCGATCCACTTGCTCCGGGATGCACCGATGGAGATGGGGAGCTTCAGCTCTTCATGGACCTTCTCTTTGATCTTCAGTGCAAAAGATTCGATCTCCCGGTCAGAGACCCATCCGCTGACATCCCCGAAAAACTCATCGATACTGAACTGCTCCACCGAGGGGATCTCACGCTCCAACATCACTCTCAGCTGACGCGAAAGCTCATTATAGAGCGGATAGTTCGGCGGCAGTACCTTGAGATGCGGACAGTGTCTGAGCGCCTCCGCCACACTCATCGCTGTTTTGACCCCGTATGCACGCGCTTCATAGGAGGCGGTGGTGATGATGCCGCGCACTCTGCCGTCCGGATCGACAAAATACTCCTCGAAACTCTTCCCCTCATTGCTGCTGAGGATCGAACTGGTAAAAGCCCCTTCTATCGCACTGAGATACCTGCGCTCTTTTTTTCGTTCAAAGATACTCAGGTTGCTTCTTCCGCCCACGGCAATAGGAATGCCGTGCAATTCAGGTGCATCGATACGGTGTGCGGCTGCAAAAAAGCAGTCCAGATCCAAGTGTAACATCATTTTGCAAGTCTACCCTACTCTGAAAAATAAACTTCAAAATCTTTCAAAATGCGATATTTTGCTATACTTCTTTTATGGAAATATTTTTACGAACCGTCGGTGCACTGAATGATGAGACCAGGATCAAACTTTTACGCTTCATAGATCTGCATGGCGCTGTCTGTGTCTGTGAACTCGAGCAGGCATTCGGGATGATCCAGTCGCGCATCTCCCGCCACCTCAAGATACTCAAAGATGCCGGCTTCCTGCGTGTGGAGCGTCAGGGACGCCTGGCATACTACTCTATCCGTTCGCCTCTGGACACATTCCGCCAGAATGTACTCAAAGAGATCGGCTACCTGGGAATAGAGCTTCCAGAGTTCAGCAAGGGGTGCCTCAATGATTAAAACTTCTATTTCAGCGATTATCGTATTTTCTCTTGCTGCGGCTTTGGTATTTTATTATTTTGCTGACGGGCTGGCAGAAGGTCTGTGCAGCAACAAGATCTACCGGGAGTATCCTTCGCCGGACCGGTCACTCAAAGCCGTAGTGTTTCAAAGAGAGTGCGGGCCGAGCAGCGGTGCGACAACCCAGATCTCTGTTATCGATGCGGCCAAAACGCTGGAAAACCGCGCAGGAAATATCCTTGTACTGAAAGGTGAACCTGAAAATGTTGCGCCGGCTGTCGAGTGGAAAAGCAAACAGGAGATGATCATTTATCACGCTATCGATGGCAATGAGTTCAAGGCAGAGACCCGCTATGGGCAGGAAACACCTGTCACAATAGACTATCAAAAATGAACTGGCTTGCACACGTATTGCTCTCCGAAGAGAAGGTTGACTTCCAGCTGGGGAACTATCTTGCCGATCCGCTTAAGGGAAAAGCCTGGGAGAGTGCCAGTGCTGACCTGCAAAAAGGGATAAACGTCCATAAACTTATCGACAGCTATACAGACAGCCATAAGATCGTTGCCCTGAGCAAATCCAGGCTCAGGGAACAGGGGCTGCTCAGGGGCGTCATTATCGACCTGACCTATGACTACCTGCTCTCAAAGCACTGGGAGAAGTTCTCCACTGTACCCAGAGAGAGATATATCACAGACTTCTACGCAAATGCCCTCAGACGCGCTCCCTCTCTGCCGGAACATCCCCAAAGACTCATCAAGAATCTGGTAAAGCAGGACAGGCTCAACAAATACAACTCCCTTGAACAGCTTCATCGGGTATTTATGAGTGTCGATGGCAGATTATCCCCAAAACTTTTAGCCAGAGAGACCGCAAGCAGCTATATCAGGGATGTAGAACGCGTAAGAAGAGAGCTTGAAAAGGATTTTCTCACTTTTTTCCCTGACCTGCGCAACTATCTCAGAACCCATCTGGATCACCGTCATATCGGGCACTGGAGATGTGATGGATAAGCTTCCTCCGCTTCCAAAGTTCATCGCTGACTGTCATCTCGGAAGGGTTGCGAAATACCTGCGGATACTGGGGTATGATACCCTTTACTTCCCGCATATCGAAGATAATGACCTGATCAAGATAGCAAACGAAGAGGGGCGTATCATTTTGACGAGGGACCGTGAGCTTTCAGAACGTAAACATGCCAATGCTTTTTTGTTGAAGCCGACAGAGACGCAGAGCCAGCTCAAGACCATACTGGAGCACTTTCACCTCTCCAAAAAGATCGAAGGCAGGTCACGCTGTATTGTCTGCAACACACCCCTCGAGCAAGTCGATAAAGAGGAGGTTATCGATCAGCTTCCCGAAGGGGTCAAAAAACATTTTGAGTTTTTCGAACGCTGCCCCGGATGCGGCCGTATCTACTGGCATGGAGACCACTACCGCAATATGGTCTCTTTTTTGAAGGAGATAGAGTAGATCATTTGCCTTCTGCATAGGCGGCAAGGATCTCATCCAGGTGTACTTCCCTGTCTCCATCATCGTCTATCTCACGGGATTCGCATAACCCGCAGAGGGTCCCTGCCTCTGTGCGCTCTTTCAGGGTATCCATCGTAACGGCACCGTTCCTGATCGCTTCTCTGATCTCTCCGAGTGTGGTACCCATACAGTAGCACACTTCATACTCATCACCCAGTTTTTCTATCTCTTCTCTTGTCATACGCTATCCTTTTTTATGATCATCTCTTCAAAATGTAACCAAAAGCGAGTAAATAGTCAAGCGATCCTTCAAATGAATCATTAAAATAAAATGACAATGCGCTACTTTTTCTTCGACAAATTGCTTTGATGATGAAATATTTTATAGGCCGATATCATCAAAACAAACGCCAACAGCAGTACAAGCATATTGCTTGAAACAATGCCGAGCAGTGCTGACCCTATGGCCGCTCCGACCACAGAACCGATAGCCAGTGCAACGAACAAACTCCGTTCTTCCTGAAGAACGACAAACGCCTGGCTTCTGCTGTATCGTGCAAATCCGACAACCATCGTCGGCAGGCTGATCGCCAACGACAGACTCCCCGCAAGTTTCACATCGACACCGTAAAGAAGCACTATCACAGGGATCAACAATTCGCCGCCGGCGACACCAAGCATAGAGGCGACGACACCGATCCCGAACCCGGCCAGGATACCTGCGATGATCTGCAGATAGAGGGTCTCAAAAAGCGCTCCCTGCTGATCCTGCAAGAACCAATGCTCAAGCAATAATACTGCAGCAAGGAACAACAATAGAAAGAAAATAATCCGATCCAGCAGCGCTTCGTCGATCTTCATCGCAAAACCTGCAGCGATCCAAGCCCCCGCCAGTGAGCCGAGAAGCAGGTTGATAATGATACTTTTATGTTCCCATATCTGCTCAAAGGGAATTTCATATGACCTGAAAAGGAGTGCAAAAAAGACCACGATCAAAGAGGTCGCCTTGTTCAGTATGACTGCCTTTAAGGTATCCAGCCTGAAAAGCCCTTTGAGGATCGGCAGCCTGAATTCTGCTCCGCCCAGGCCGATCAGCCCCGCCAATGTTGCCACAGCACCCCCTGCACCAAATCCCTGTAAAAAACGTTTCATTGTTCCCCTATTTTAGAAAATCCATAATCTTTATGATTGATAGAGTTTATGTCAAAAAAATTTATTTATCATAGCACTAAACTGCTATCAGACGACTGACACAGAAAGGCGAAGAGTATCCAACCATAGACGCTTCGCCTAAAACGTATAACACACCAATGGTTTGGCAAGTTCTTCTTCGCTCAAGGGGTTTCCCTTTCCCTATATTTTCCACTGCGTACCTATATGTACTTCACTTGGCAGGGAGAAAAAAGCGTGTAAATCAATAAAATGAAAGAGGGGTTATGGATAAAACGAGCCAGAAGAGGCATATGCCTTGATAGCTCAAGCCGAGGGTTTGAGACTGGACAAATAAGTAGATTTAAAAATTAAATCTACTTATTTCTTTTTGCTTATTCAATACGAAAAGATATTTTTGCAGTAATTCGGTATTCTGAAATTTTATTATCCACTACCTTTGCACTTTTATCTTTGATATATATTGATTTAATATTTCTAATGGATTTAGATGCTTCATTGATAGCATTTTGTGCTGCATCTTCCCAACTTTTGTCTGACTGAGCTAAAACTTCTATTACTTTTGTAACTTTTGACATGTTTTATCCTTTAGTAAAATATTGAGAGCATATTGATTGTATCTGATAAAAGCTTAAATGAAAAGTAATGTAAAAGAAGTGGCGGCGACGTAAAATATGCCTTGGCATAAACGCCGTATATGGGAAAGTTCTATAAGCCCTGAAGAAAGGCAAATTCGGAATAATCTGATGTAATTGACCCTACTCCAAAGTCACAGGCATATCACCAACAGGATTTTCATAATCTCATCCGCTTTTTCTATCCGAAGAAATTTTACGCTTTGCTCATAAATATTTTCATGGGGATCCCTGCTATTTATTGGATACAAAAAGAAAAATCGAGTCTAAAAGATGTCCCTTCTTAAAAAAAATAGTCAAGTAAAAGAGATGATGCTGATGCTACAAAAATTTTATCTTATGATTATGATATAGTAAGTCAAAAGAGGATAGCAGTCAAAAAATGTTTTTATCTGTTGTGTGGGGAAAACAATATGGCATTAGCATCGCCCCCTATCCTCTTAGCCTTCATGCTCTACACAGAGAGGAACATCCCCTTGCTCACGATTGCCGTAAAGCTTAAAAAATCTCATCTTTGCATTTTTATACTCCTAAATGATAAATTTCAAAATGATTATAATTGCTTTGCGTATAGTAAGCGTATAATTGAACTCTACGAAAAATATCGTCATTCCGGACTTGATCCGGAATCCATACGTTTTTTAACAGGGATTGACAAACAGACTTTTACTGTATTTTCAACCTGTGGATCCCCGTGTCAAGCACGAGGATGACGTATGTGCGAAAGTTGAGTTAAAATTTAACACTGAATTAATAATCAGCATTTATACTTGTGAAACTGACAAGAGGGAATCTTTTCATTCCTCCCCCTACAAAATCGCATTGAATACATACCCCACAAGAAGTATCCCAAATCCTACGATACCGAAAAATATTGCGATGAGTTTGACATGAAGTATGCGTTTGAGTATCATCGCCTCGGGCAGGCTTAAGGCGGTCACCGCCATCATAAAAGCCAAAGCGCTTCCAAGCAGCATTCCTTTCGCGGTCAATACCTCCACCAAAGGCATCACGCCGGCTGCATTGGAGTACATCGGGATCCCCATCACTACCGCTACCGGCACTGCATACCATGCATCTCCGCCGGCATCCTTGCTGATAAAATCTGCCGGGATATAGCCGTGAATCAATGCACCGATCCCCACCCCTATCATGACATAAAGATAGATTTTTTTAAAGATATCCGCCGTGTACTCCCAAGCCTCTTTGACTCTTTGCTTGAATGACAGTTCTATCTTCACCTCTTCAAGTTCTCCCTCCATAGGAGTTACGGGGATCAGCACATACTTCTCGATCCTTTTGATCTTGCCTATGAGATAGCCTCCAAATATCGCTACTGCAAGGCCAAATCCGATATAAATAGCCGTGATCTTCCAGCCAAAAAGCCCAAAAAGCATGGCGATGGCTATCTCGTTATTCAGGGGTGCCGAAATAAGGAAACTGAAGGTGATCCCTATAGGAATCCTTGCTTGCATAAATCCCAGAAACAGGGGGATCGCCGAACAAGAGCAAAAAGGTGTGATGATACCAAAGAGCGACGCCAAAACATTGCCGCTAAATTCGCTTTTGCCCTGCAGATAGACGCGTACCTTTTCAGTATTGAAAAAGGTTCTGAGAAAACTTACCATAAAAATGATCGTAACCAAAAGTATAAATATCTTCACCGTGTCATAGATAAAAAAGTGTACAGCGCTTCCCAATGCACTCTCACTATCTAGCCCCCAGGTACCATAGACCAGGCTGTCTACGAAACTTTCCCACCAGTCAAACATCGTTTAGATTCCCATCTTTTTGAGTTTGGCAGCAAGCTCCTCTTCTTCAATCGTTCCGATATGCTTCTCGACCACACTTCTATTGCCATCCAGATAAACCTGTGTCGGTATCATCACCACCCCATACGCTTTTGCGGCATCCATATCTTTATAGATGTCGATGAAGTAGATATTGCTTTGGGGATTTTTAGCTTTGATCTGATAGAGAAGTCTTCCCATGACCTGACAAGAGTGGCAGCTGGTTGAGCCAAACTCCAACATCAGCGGCTTTGTGCCGATCAATGGCTTCACTGTCTCAAAAGGGACCGGTTGCAGCATGGTAGTATCTGCATGAGAGAGCGATGAGAGGGCGAAGAGTCCGAGTATTGCTTTGAGTATGTTTTTCATCGTAATCCTTTAAAAAATCTGATAGGCTTTGTAGGCAAAATAGAGCCCGATAACTATAAGTGCAATAATAAAAAATGCATTGATAAACTTGCTGATCCGGTTAAGCTTTTGGCTTGAAGCGATACTTTGAGCAAATCCAAGTGAAATCCCGGCAAAGAGCAGTAAGCTTCCATGCCCCAGGGCAAAAGCAAGAACAAGTGCATAGGAGTACACCCAGCCGCTGCTTTGCGCTACCATGACGATACTTGCAAGCGGAGCGGTAGCGCAAGGGGTGCTTACCAGTCCGAAAATAAGCCCGATAATGACCGCTCCCAGGAGTTTGAGTTTGATAAATTTTTTGGCGATCTTATCTTTATCGACGCCATTGATGTAGCCCATGGCATAGGCTACGACGACAAAGGTCGCTATCGAGGCAAGCGCATACGCCCAAAAAGGCGCCACGCTGAGCATCATCCCTATTTTTGATACCAAAAGCAAAAGAATCGAAAAACTGATCACCAATCCCAGGACAAACAAAGCAGAGTATTGGTAGATAAAGCGTTTTTTGGTTTTTACATCCATATCTTCGCTCAATGTTACTGCACTGCCCACCAAAAGCGGAAGTGTGACGATAGAACACGGGGCCAGAGAGGTTAGAATCCCTATGAGCAATGAGGCGAATATCGCCAAAAGCCCATAGTTTTCAACTGTTTGAATCAGCAGTTCTTCCATCTATCTTTGTGCCTTATTTATTTCTTCAATAAATTCAACCGCTTTTCTTATTAGCATTTTCCACCGCACCCGCAGCTGCTTTTGACTTCAGCCGTCCCGGTTTCGCCTTGCATTAAAGCGATCACTTCATCCACGCTCAAAAGTTTTCCGCTACTTTTTACTACGCCGTCTATGACAAGTCCGGGAGTACTTATGACATTGTACTTCATGATCTCCACGATATCCTCAACTTTTTTGACCTCATGAAATCCGCCTATTTTCGCTACAGCCTCCTGGGCAACTTTTTCCAACGCTTTACATTTCGCACAACCTGTGCCTAAAATTTCTATTTTCATAATAAACATCCTTTCATCATCGGTTCCAACTCCTCTGCCTTCACATCGCCTGTGATCGTTATGTCTACGCCGTTATCTTCAGCCGAAACTTCGATATTTTCGATTTTTTTCATCATTTCCGGATCGCATGCGCAGCTGCATTGTCCCGATTGACACTCTTGAACTTTTGCAGCAACATCATCAGCTTTTAAACCACCTATAAATGCCTTTACACCATTGTTTGTATTATTGACTTTCAACATTATTTTCTCCTAAAATTTTATATCAAAAAATATCACTCTAAAAATAAAGCGCTTTTAGCAAAGTTCCTCTTTGATGACAGGCAGGAGTTCTTTTTCAATCAAATTCAATGTTTTTTCATACTCCTCTACCTCCTTGCCGCTTGGGTCTTCAAACCCCATATGTATCGTCTTGACTGCTTTGGGGAACATCGGACATGTCTCATTGGCATGGTCACATACCGTAACGACCAGATCAAACGGTGTATCAAGTACCGTTTCGATCACTTTTGAGTGATATTCATCCCTCCAGTATCCTTTTGACTCCAGTAAAGCCTGGGCATGAGGATTGACTTTTCCGCTTGCTTTGACACCTGAACTTTGTGCAAAGACGCAATCACCAAGCTTGGCATTTATCAAAGCCTCTGCCATAATCGAACGGCAACTGTTTCCCGTACATAAGATCAATACATTTTTTTTCATAGTTTACATCCTTGTGTTTGCGATAATTTGTTTAAATCCGGAAGCGTGATATCCAGATGACGGATCTCCTCCAATGCTTCACTGCGAAAACGGTCCAACGGTTTCCTGATGGAGTAATAGGCCCATGTCCCTTTACGCTCTACCCGTAAAAACCCTGCCTCTTTGAGGATTTTCAGGTGACGTGACAGACGTGACTGGATCATCTCAAAGGATGACTGCATGTCACAGACGCAGACCTCGCCATACTTATCCAGAAAACGCAGGAGCTTTACTCTCGTTTCATCATTGAGTGCAGCAACACTTTTTAAGAAAACTTCCATCGTTGACTCCTTTTGGGATCGGCATAGTATAACAGAAACAGATCAATAAATCAATATATATTGATATTATTATGTAATTTTGCTATAGTTACCGAAATCATTTATTGGGAGTACACTATGTTTTTGGCGATATCGGTCTTTCTTGTGACCTTGTTCTTTGTGATATGGCAGCCTCGAGGGCTTCAGATCGGCACAACCGCAGTGATAGGAGCTATCATTGCTCTGCTGCTTGGTACAGTCAGCTACACGGATGTGATTGTGGTCATTGATATTGTCTGGGACGCAACACTGGCATTTATCGGGATCATCATTCTTTCGATGGTGCTTGACCAGATAGGTTTTTTCGAGTGGGCAGCGATAAAAATGGCAAAACTGAGCCGCGGCAGCGGGAACAGGATGTTTATCTATATCCTGCTCCTGGGGGCACTTGTTGCTGCATTTTTTGCCAATGACGGTGCGGCACTTATCCTTACCCCTATCCTGCTGGCCAAGATGAAGTATCTCAAAATGAACCCGCTGGCGATCTTCGCCTTTTTGATGGCAGGCGGGTTTATCGGTGACAGCGCCTCAAACCCCCTGGTGATCTCCAACCTTACCAATATTGTCACCGTAGGATATTTTGATATCGGCTTCATAGAGTATGCGAAAAATATGTTTTTGCCCAACCTGCTGTCCATTGTCGCATCGATCGCAGTGCTCTGGATCTATTTCCGCAAAGAGATCCCCTTAAAAGTGGATGTCTCAGCACTGCCGGAAGCCTCTTCGGTCATCAAAAACCACACGATGTTCAAGCTCTCATGGTTCTTCTCGGCACTCTTGATGGCCGGCTATTTGATCGGGGATCTCTATCGCCTGCCTGTTTCTCTCTTTGCACTGGGCGGGGCCCTGCTCTTTCTGGCCATTGCAACATACTACAAAGCAACAAAACCCATCATGACGATCAAAGCCGCACCCTGGCAGGTGGTCTGGTTCTCTATCGGGCTCTATGTCGTGGTCTATGGACTGAAAAATGCCGGATTTACCGAGATCATCGCCTCATGGATCACAGCTCTGAACACTCAGGGGAGTGCCATAGCTGTGATAGGAACCGGTTTTTTATCCGCGATCATCAGCTCTGTGATGAACAATATGCCAACGATCATGATCATGGACATCGCGATCGACCATGTGGGATATGTCGGGAACGAGGCACTGGTCTATGCCAATATCCTGGGCTCCAATCTGGGGCCGAAGATGACCCCGATCGGTTCGCTTGCCACCCTGCTCTGGCTGCATGTTTTGGCCCAGAAAGGGGTGAAGATAGGCTGGGGAGAGTATATGAAAGTCGGACTTGTCATCACCCCGCCTGTATTGCTGATCGCGCTTCTGGGGCTATTGTAAACTTCGAGTGATATAATGCGCATATTCTCCTAAAAGGAAAATTGGTTTATGAGTACTATTTTCAATCCGAAGCTCTTTACGATGCTCAAAGACGGCATTTCAAAAGAGCAGATATATTCTGATGTGATAGCCGGTACGATAGTGGGGATCGTTGCCCTGCCTCTTGCTATCGCTTTTGCGGTTGCCAGCGGTGTTTCGCCCGAAAAGGGTATTATCACCGCAGTGATCGCAGGGATCATCATTTCTGCACTGGGCGGAAGCAAAGTACAGATCGGTGGCCCCACCGGTGCTTTTATCGTTATCGTGTTTGCAATCGTGGAACAGTATGGCATTGACGGGTTATTGATCTCAACGATCATGGCCGGGATCATTCTGATTTTCTTTGGACTCTTTAAACTGGGCAATCTATTGCGCTATTTTCCCGAACCGTTGATTGTAGGTTTTACTAGCGGTATCGCTCTGGTGATCTTTTCAACACAGATCAAAGATGCCTTGGGTTTAAATATCGAGAATGTTCCATCCGATTTTTTTGAGAAGTGGACAGCGTATTTTCATCATATTCATGAAGTCAATCTCTATGCCCTGGCTATCACCGCCGCAACCATACTTATCACTGTATACTTCAAATATATCAACAAGAAAATACCGGGTTCATTTGTCGCCATTATACTCTTGACCCTTTTGGTTCAAATATTTGATTTGCCCGTCACTACCATCGGAACATTTTTCAGCTCTATCAACAGTGAAATAACGTTTGCAATACCGGATTTTAAACTGAGTGATCTAGTTACCTATTTGGTTCCTGCATTGACTATTGCGATCTTAGGTGGCGTAGAGTCCCTGCTCTCAGCTGTCGTAGCTGATGGTATGATAGGCGGTAAACATCGCTCAAATACAGAGCTTATTGCACAAGGCATAGCCAACATCACGACTCCTTTTTTTGGAGGGATCCCTGCGACCGGTGCCATAGCAAGAACGGCAACCAATATAAAAAATGGCGGCAGAACCCCGATAGCCGGCATCGTACACGCTTTGGTACTGCTTTTGATCATGCTTTTTTTTATCAATTATGCGAAGCTTATCCCCATGTCGATCTTAGCCGGGATTTTGATCGTTGTTTCTTTTAATATGAGTGAATATAGATCTTTTATTTCTATCCTGAAAGGTTCTCCGTATGACTATATTATTTTATTGACAACCTTTATTTTAACCGTATTGGTAGATTTGACCTTTGCCATTGAGGTGGGTATTGTCTTGGCTTCATTGCTCTTTATGCACAGAATGGCAAATATTGACGGAAATAAAATGATTAAAAGTGATAATGAAGATGATATAGAGAATTATGAAACTCTACCCAAAGGTATCTCTGTCTATGAGATCGGCGGACCGGTATTTTTTGCTTCAGCCAAACAATATGCACAACAACTGCAAACCATCGGAATCCAATCGCAAGTTTTGATCATACGAATGAGATATGTCAGTTTTATCGATTCAACGGCATTGCACAATTTTAAAGAGACGATCAAATTATTAAGAGAGAGCGGAATATCCGTTTTGACATCCGGCACCAATGACGATGTGTTTAAAGAATTGAAACATCACGGCGTAGTAGCATTGATAGGGGAGAGCAATATGCACAAAACCTACCAAAGAGCCGTTGCACAAGCCAGAGAACTCTTGAGCAAAGAAGCCTGATCATCTAGAAATAAATCTTTCCAGTTAATGCAGGTATGCAGCTTTGGGGACAATCCAATATTTTTGTCACCCCATAAACTGCATTACGGCAGATCTCACATCCTGACTATTGAAA